>JAJCZP010000265.1 GCA_029262315.1 Deltaproteobacteria bacterium
TATGTCCGCGCGCGCGGAGTTCCTGAACGGTCGCCGCGTCCAGACCCTCCTCGGTGCCGAGGACGGGTGGCGACCACTGATCGTGGATCCGCGGCGCGCGAATGGCCGCCTCGGGCACCAGTCCGAAGTCGATCATCCCGAGAAGTGTCTGCAGCACCCCGCTGATGATCAGCGGTCCGCCCGACCCGCCGGCTACGATACGCTGGCCCGCGGGGCCAAGTGCGATCACTGGCGTCATCGAGCTGAGCGGTCGCTTGCCGCCGTCCACGGCGTTCGCCTCGCCGCCGACCAACCCGAAGGAGTTCGGCACGCCCGGTGCGATCGAGAAATCGTCCATCTCGTTGTTCAGTATGACGCCGGTCTCCCCGCCGACGAGCATGGCGCCAAATGCGGTGTTGATGGTCGTGGTGCAGCCGACCACCATGCCGTCCTCGTCCATGACCGAGTAGTGCGCGGTGCCGGCGTCGATCATGCCGTACTGGCCCGCAGGGCTGACACCATTGGGCGTGATGCGCGCGCGCAGGAGCTGTCCGTATGCGGGTGACGTCAGGCGCGCGATCGGAACGGGCGTGAAGGCCGGATCACCGTACCAGCGGGCGCGATCGGCGAAGCCGTGCTTCATCGCTTCGGCCAGGAGATGCAGATAGGCGGGCGAGAGGTGGCCCATGGCGGCCAGATCGTCGCCGGCGAGGATGTGCAGGATCTCGAGCAGCACCCCACCCGAGCTTGGCGGTGGCATGGTGAAGACCTCGAACCCCCGGTACGTCGTCCGCAGCGGCGTGCGCCACTCGGGTCGGTAGGCTGCGAGATCATCGACGGTGAGAATGCCACCGGCCGCCTTGACGGAGCGCGCGAGTTCACGCGCAACCGAGCCCGTATAAAACCCCGACGCGCCGTCGCGTGCCACCCGCGCCAGAGTCTTCGCCAGGGCCGGGAGCGCGAGCGTCGTGCCCTCTGCCCGCGGCGCGCCCTCGGCGTCGAGCAGGAGGGGTGCCAGTCCGGTCGAGCCGCGAACGGATTCTTGGTTGCGCGCGATGGCTCTGGCGAGGTGCTGGCCGATCGGGAAGCCGTCTCGGGCGAGCGCGATGGCGGGCGCCATCAGCGTCGCACGCGGCAGTCGGGCGAAGCGCTCGCGCGCCGCCTCCAGGCCGGCGATCTCCCCAGGGACCCCGACGGCGAGCCCGCCCCGACGGGACTGTGTGCGGAGGATCTCGTCGCCGCGGCGGTAGAGATCGCGATGCGCGGTTTGGGGGGCCTTCTCGCGATAGTCGAGTGCGTGGACCGTGCCCTGTGGGGTTCGGATGAGCATGAAGCCGCCGCCGCCGATGCCGCAAGACGACGCGTTCAGGACGCATCCCGCGTACGAGATCGCGATCGCAGCGTCGACGGCGTTGCCACCCTGCTGCAAGATGGCGAGTCCGATCTCGGTGGCACGCGGGTGTTCCGTTGCGACGCCCCCGTGGGTGTGGGCGCGAGGAGCAGGATGCTCATCGTCAGGGGCGACAACGGGGAGCGCTGGGGGCCGGCATGCGCCGGAGGTGACCAGCACGAGCGACGCGATGGCCGCGACGAGTCGCCGCCCTACAGGATTCCGCTGCTGCACGGCGTTGTTACCTACGAGGCGCCCTGGCGAAAAGCAACTTGGCCTCGTGTCGTTTTCTTTCTCGCTCGTGACCTTTCTGGTACCAGCCAGGGATGATTCCGTCGGAGTTCACCGAGAAGGAGTTCTACCTTGAGGAGTTTCGCGGGCGGACGTTGCTCTGTGCCGTGTACCACGAGGGCGATCAGGGTGATCTCCGCACCCTGGGCGCGGTGACGCAGGAACTCGCCCGAAACGGCACCCGAGTGTTGGTGGTTGCTGCCGGGAAGGGCGTGACGGACCCGGGGCTCTGTGCGGTGTTGACCACGTCTGCGGACGCGGACGGGATCGCGCCTTGTGGGGTGACGCTGCCCCCCGGGGAACTGACGCTCCCGTTCCTGGCCGACCTGTGGGGTACGTTGCGCTCCAACATGCTGGTGGTCGCGCACTGCGACGCTGGCTCGGTCGCGGCGCTGGTCGAGCGCGCTCGGGTGCTGGCCGACCGGCTGCGTGCCTGCAAGCTCATCGTTCTCGATCCGGTCGGCGGGATCTGCCACCCGGAAACGGGCCGACTCCTCTCGTTCGCGAACGCGACCGTGCTCGGGCAGTTGCTCGCCGACGAGCGCATTGCCGATCGACGTGCGTTGCTCGAGGCGATTGCGCGGACGTTGGCTGATGGCGTCGAGGCGGTGAACGTATGCACGGTCGACGGCGCGGCCCGTGAGCTCTTCACCTACGAGGGGGCGGGTACCCTCTGCACGCGCGAGGAGTACTGTCGGGTGGCACGACTCGGGGTCGATGACTTCCACGAGGTCGAGAAGTTGCTCGAACGCGGACAGCGTGAAGGATATTTGAAAGCGCGCAGCCGGGCCGAGATCGCCGAGATCCTGTTCGAGGGATTTGGCGCGACGGTAGGGGATCGTCACCTGGCGGGTGTCTGCGCGCTGCGGACGGCGCCCTATGCCACGCACCGCGTCGGTGAGATCGTCGGCCTCTATACCCTGACGCGATTCAAGGGTGAGGGAGTGGGGATCACGCTGGTGGAGTCCATGACGGCCGAGGCTCGAAAGCGGAAGTTCGCGTATCTGTTCGCGTGCACGACGCAGGCCCGCGTGGGCGAGTTCTTCGGACGTCAGGGCTTCCGGCGCGTCGCCGCGACCGACGTCCCAGCCGAGAAGTGGCACGCGTACGACTCGGCGCGGCAACGTGCGGTGCAGGTATACCGGCTCGATCTGGAGGTCGGGCCCGGTTGAGCGGTATGCCGGCTCGATCTGGAGGTCGGGCCTGGTTGAGCGGTGAAGGGCGCCAGCGTATGCTGACGCCATGTCCCTCCGACGACGGCTCGGCGTTGCCGGTGCGCTCACCTATCTCGGTATGCTCGTGTACGTGAGCGCGGGCGCGCAGTGTCCGGTCGGTCCGGAGACCGGGTGTGCGAAGGTTCACGCATTGATGTTGACCGCTCGTCCGCCCGTGCTACCGCGACCGATGTTTGCCGCACCCATGCGCGCGGATCGCGCGACCGATGTCTTCCGACTGGCAGGTCGGCCTTTTCGCGGAGCGACCCATGCCGTGGTGGGGTCCGAGCAGCGTACACCGGAGCGTGGCATATCAGTGCTGCGCTCAGAGGGGCTGAACAGAGTATGACGATCTATCTGCGGATCCTTGGAGTCTTGTTGCTCGTTGGTGGGTTGGCGTTGTCGATCGTTTCCACGCGCTGGGTTCTCGGCGACGAGACGTACTTCCGGGCTGCGCATGCGCTCGAGCGCCATCCCGACCACATTCTTTTTCAGGCCGAGTACCAAGCCGCCCTCGCGCGTCATGTCGGCTATGTGGTTCTGGCCGCGCTCTCGGGGCTCACCGCGGTTATCGGGAGCGCGGTACTTCTCGGGTTGGCCTCGATCATCGGCCGATTGGATTACCGCAGGGAGTGAGCACTGCGACGACGAGCGCGGGTATCGCCGCCATCGTTCGCTCTTTCGGCCTGAATCTCGTCGGCATCGCCGCGGTCTCCGACTACGACGCCTCGGTTCCGGCCGCGTACCGTCTCGGCACCAAGAATCCTCGGACGACGAGCGCGATCGTGCTCGGGCACGGTGGCGGCGGCTTTTGGACGGCCTATCAGCGCCATGTCGCCGCGCATCCCGAAGACGCGGGGGGTCCAGATCCGCTCGACGATTTTACGGAGCGGCTAATGCGGACCGAGATCGTTCCGAGGCTGCGTGCAATCGGGATTGAGGGCCACGTACGGTTTCCGTTCGGGGCCGACGAGCCCCGCGTCTCATTCGTACATCTCGCGGAGGCGGCTGAACTCGGGCGCCGGAGTATCCTGGGCGTATTGATCCATCCCGAGTTCGGCCCGTGGATCGCCTTGCGTGGTGCGATTCTGATCGAGGACGCGCTGACAGCACCGCGTCCGGCTGCCGGTTTCGACCCGTGCGGATCGTGCACGGACCGTCCCTGTATCGCAGCGTGCCCCGCGGCTGCCGTCGATGGTGACGGCTGGAACGCACGGCGTTGCATCGACCACCGGGTCCAACATCCGTCGCACTGCCCGTCGCAGTGCGACGCGCGCGTTGCCTGCGTATACGGCCGCGCCCACGTCTATCCTCCAGCCGCGCTCCGCCACCACCACCACAGCATCTAGAGGTAGAGCCACAACCGAACCTCGGTGCCGCGGCCCTCAGTGGACTGAACGTTCAACGTCCCCCCGGCAAGCTCGGCGCGCTCTCGCATCGTGACGAGGCCCAGTTGTTTGGATACGTCGGCATCCGGGGATGGTGTGAAGCCGCTGCCGTCGTCGCGCACGCTCAACTCGAGGCGTTGTCCCTGCCGGCGCATGCGCACGGTCAGGTGGGTGGCATTGGCATGTTGGACAACGTTCGCGAGCGCGCCCTGGGCGATACGGTAGACGTGCAGTTGTCGCTCGTCGTCGAGCAGGTTGTCGATCGGCGTGGTGTGCAGTCGGAGGGGCAGGCCGTGGCGACTGGCGAATTGCCGCGCATAGGAGCGCAGCGCTTCCTCGAGTCCGAGTGCCAGGAGATCGGCCGGATGGTAGTCGCGCACGATGCGTGCGATCGACTCGGCGACAACGCCCAAGCTCTTGTGCATCGGCGCCAAGGCTGCGGCCACATCGGCCTCATGTGGGCCGGTGCTCTGCTCGAGGGCTTTCAGTAGTACGCCGAGCGTCGCGATACCCTGTCCGACGTCATCGTGGAGCTCGCGCGCGATCCGTTGACGCTCGGCCTCGACCGTCCGGAGCATGCGCTGCGCGAAGTCCTGCTGCACGCCTTCGATTTGTTTGCGCTCGCTGATGTCCCGGACCGCACCGAAGAAGAACACCTCGTCGCCGATCTCGACGCGGGAAGGTGTGACCTCGGTCGGGAAGCGTGAGCCGTCCTTGCGTTGAGCATCCGCCTCGAACGGAGGGACCGCGTGTTGGGCGAGGACGCGGACCATCGTGTCGAAATGCTCCCGCGTGTACTCGGGGTCCATGTCGAAGACCGTCATGCCGAGGAGTTCTTCCCGCGAGTATCCGGTCAGCGTTACGGCGCGTTCGTTCACGTAGCGCAGGTATCCGGAGGAGTCGGCGAGATAGAAGGCATCGTTCGAGACGTCCGCCATCCGGCGGAAGATGTCGAGATCGAACCCCTCCGGTATCGGCGCCCGCGCGGGTGTCGTCATGGCGCTTTCACGGGCGGCGTGGGCGATACGGACGCAAGACGGGGTCCTGCCAGGCGAACCCGGAGGTGGATCTCGGTATTCCCGGGTTGCGACGCGACCTCGAGATCCGCGCCGATCAGCTCGGCGCGTTCGCGCATGGTCACCAACCCGAATCCGCTGCGCTCTGTGTCGGCGGGTGCGAATCCGACGCCATCGTCTCGGATACTGACGTGGAGATGACGCTTGTCCTGCGTGAAGTCTACCGTGACTCGGCGCGCGCGAGCGTGGCGCGCGATGTTGGCGACCGCTTCCTGCACGATCCGGAAGAGGTGCAGCTCATGGTCCGATGGGAGCAGCTGGTCGATCGCGTCGGCCGTCAGGCGCAGGTCGAGTCCGTGGCGTTCGGCGAATTGGCTCGTGTGTGCGCGTAGGCTTTCTTCGAGCCCAGCGCTCAGTACGTCTGTCGGTTGGTACTCGTTGACGACACTCCCTACCGACGCGGTGATCTGCTGTAGCGTAGCGTGGATCGCCGCAAGCGTCGGTGCGGTCTCGGGTGGCAGCGTCCCGGGTTGTTGTTCGAGGTCAGCGAGCACGCGGCCGACGCTGGAGATCGCTCCGCCGACGTCCTCGTAGAGTTCGCGGGCAACCCGCTCGCGTTCGGCCGCCAGCGTCTGGAGCATGCGGCGGGCGAAGGTCTTCCGCGCCAGTTGCAGCTGTTTCCGCTCGCGAATGTCGCGTGTCACACCGAAGAGGAAGCCGCGGCCGTCGATGTCCATGCGCGCGACGCAGAGCTCGATGGGGAAGATGAGGCCGTCCTTCCGGCGCGAAAGCGTGTCGAACGGCGGCAGAAACGTTCCGACAGGCATATCGGCGACGAACGCGTCGAATCGCTCGCGGGGGAACTCCGGGTTCAGGTCCGAGACCGTCATGTCCAACAGCTCTTCTCGGCTGTATCCCGTGATCGCGATGGTCCGGTCGTTGACGTAGAGAAAGCGCCCAGAGACGTCCAGCAGGAAAAAGGCGTCGTTCGAGAGGTCGGCCATTTGCCGGAAAATCCCGAGATCGAGCCTGGGGTCGAGCTGCTGGCCGTCCGTGGGCATCCCCAGAACGCTACTGAAATCGGCGCCAGACGGTCAAGGAAGCGGTCATTTCTCGATAGTAATGACCCAGCGGCCTGGTTCGGCTGTGCTACTGACCACCACGTGTCCCTCCGCCTCGGCGGCGCCTGGAAGGTCTCGGGCACCCCGTGGATCGTCGAGCGTGAGCTCCAGAATGTCGCCAGGCAGGAGGTCCGCCAGGGCGACTTTCGCCTTGGCCCAGTTGAGCGGGCAGGTCACGCCCGTCAGATCGAGACGCTGCATCGCGGTCACCGAGGCTACCGTACCAGAGAACGTCGGGGCCGCGAACTTGACACCGGGCCGGCTCCTGACGATAGTCTGGAAATGACGCAAGGCATCATTAGACCGGCCGACTCGGCGGAGCACGACGCCGCAGGACCGCGGCGTGCCGACGTACGCAACATCGCGATCATCGCCCACGTCGACCACGGCAAGACGACCCTCGTCGATGCCATGTTGCGCCAGAGCGGTATCTTTCGCACCAACGAGGTTTTGGTCGAGCGGGTCATGGACTCGAACGATCTCGAGCGCGAGCGCGGCATCACGATTCTGGCCAAGAACACGGCGGTGACGTACGGCCCCGTGACGATCAATATCGTCGACACGCCTGGGCACGCCGACTTCGGCGGCGAGGTGGAGCGGAGTCTCGCCATGGTCGATGGCGTGCTGCTGATCGTCGATGCCTCCGAGGGGCCGTTGCCCCAGACGCGCTTCGTACTGAAGAAGACCCTCGCGCTCGGACTTCCCGTCGTCTTGTGTGTGAACAAGATCGACCGGGCAGACGCGCGCATCGCCGAAGTGCTCGATGAGGTCTATGACCTGTTCATCGACCTCGGTGCCACCGAGACGCAGCTGGACTTTCCGATCGTCTATACGAACGCGCGTGCGGGCATTGCGCTTTCCGCGCCGGAGGATGCCGGGAACGATCTGCGCATTCTCTTCGATCTGATCGTCAACGTGTTGCCCGGGCCCATCTCAGACCCATTGGGCACGACGCAGTTCCAAGTCAACAACCTGGACTACAACGATTACGTTGGACGTCTCGCGATCGGACGTGTCGTGTCTGGTGAGCTTGCGGCGTCGGGCGTCTATACCCTGTGCCGCGCTGACGGCACCCAAGAGCCCTGCAAGGTGACGTTTCTCTACGCGTGGCGTGGACTTGAGCGCAAGGAGGTCGCCATCGCGCGTGCCGGTGACATCGTCGCCGTCGGCGGCATGGAGACGATCAGCATCGGTGACACCATTGCCGACCGGGAAGCTCCGGTGCCGCTGCCGCCGATGCACGTCGAGGAGCCGACGATCGCCATGATCTTCGGTCCGAATACCGGACCATGGGGCGGCCGCGAGGGTGACCACGTCACCTCGCGGAAGGTGCGAGAACGCTTGGAGGCCGAGGCGCGTCGGAACGTGAGCCTCCGGGTCGAGGACACCGATCAACCCGATCAGCTGCGGGTGGCCGGGCGCGGTGAATTGCAGCTGGCGATTCTCATCGAGACCATGCGTCGTGAGGGCTACGAGCTGCAGGTATCGAAACCGACCGTCATTACGCGCGAGGAAAATGGCGTCACCATGGAGCCCATGGAGGCGCTGACGGTTGATGTTCCCGAGGACTTCATCGGGGTCGTGTCGCAGCTCCTGGCCGTGCGGAAGGGCACGATGACGGGGATGGAGCATCAGGAATCCGGCCGTGTACGCTTGGAGTTCACTATCCCGTCACGTGGCCTCATCGGCCTGCGCTCGACGTTCCTGACGTCGACGCGCGGCACCGGCATCATGAACGTGCTCTTCGACTGCTACGCTCCTTGGTGCGGGCCGATCCGCGACCGGACCAATGGTGCGATGGTAGCCGACCGCGAAGGAACGGCGACGCCCTACGCGATGTTTCACTTGCAGGAGCGGGGCACCATCTTCGTGAAGCCCGGCACGCGTGTGTACGAGGGGATGGTGGTTGGTGAGTACTCACGTGAGAACGATCTCACGGTGAATCTGACCAAAGAGAAGAAGCTCACCAACATGCGGGCGTCCGGTCACGACGAGGCGACGATCGTGACGCCGCCGCGCGAGATGGGCCTCGATGCCTCCCTCGAATGGGTCTCCGAGGACGAGTTGGTCGAAGTCACGCCGCAGAACGTGCGGATGCGTAAGCGCATCATGCAGAAGTCGCTTCGGAAGTAGAGCGTCAGCCGAGCGCGCGCCGGAGCGCCCGGAGGACGTCGCGCTCGAATGTGGCGTAGGGTTGCGAGAACGTGCCCCGAAAGGCCGCATCGACCGTCTCCGCGGTCGCAAGCTTTTCAAGGAGACGTCGCACGTTGTAGGCGCCCTTCTTTTCGAGCAGATGGCGCGCCGCGAAGTATGCTTGTGAGTACGCGAGGCTTGCCTGGTCTCGGTTCAGCCGAGTGAAGTCGCCCTCGAGATCGAGGAGCGACATGAGTTCATCGGCCTCGAGTCCCATTCGCAGTCGCTGCATGCGGCCTTGGCCCTGGGGCTCCTCGGCGACTTGCGCCAGACCCTCGTTCAGCCAGACGGGGGCCTTGCCGCGGCTCAGGGTGACGATTGCCGCATGGGCGTACTCGTGCCGGAGGGTGCGCTTCAAGCGCTCGCTGCCGCGTTTCAGACCTCCGATCGGCATCTTGATGCGGCCGTCGTAGACCGCGCCGCTCCAATGGGGCGAGTTGGTAATGGCGCGAAACTCCTCATCCGCGTAGAGGACGACTTCGATACGTTCCAGAGGATAGTAGGCGAACCGCGCACCGACTTTTCGGTATGCTTCCTCGAGTGCGTTCAGCACGAGTCGTCCCGCCTGGGTGTTCTCGCGCCCCTCGAACTTCAGGACGAAGTGTGAGCTGGCGAGCGCGTGAAAGCCCTCCTCGGCGTCGGCGTCGCGCTGCAGTCGGGCAATGGTGTCGTCGAGACCTCGAGTGTTGGCGCCGGCGGCGCGAGCTTCCATGAGCATCGCGAGCGCGCGCGGATGGTCCCGCTTCTCGAGATAGATGCGGCCGAGGGTGAGCCACGTGTCCGCATCGCCGCCGTCGAGTTCCAACACCCGTTCCAAGCTGATGCGCGCGAGATCGATCTTGCCCAGCCGATAGTAGGCGTAGCCGAGTCCCCGGTGGATCTCGCCCCGGTCGCCGAGGCTCAGTGCCTCGACGAACGATCCCACGGCCGCGTCGAAGCGTTCGGCTTCGATGGCCGCGAAGCCGGTATTGATCAGGACCGCCTGGAGATTCCGTTGGTAGAGCTCGGAGGAGGGCTCGAGGACGAGGGCCGCGCGCAGTTGGCCCGCGGCGTCGGCCATGTCGCCGTTGGTGGCGAGAGTCACGGCCTTGCGGTTCAGACGCTCAGCGTCGCTGATAGGCTCGGCGGGCTCCGCTTCTGGGTCGTACGTTTCGGGTGTCGGAAGCGGCACGCGGGTGGCGGGAGCCGCGGCTAAAGGCGCGTCGAGCAACGGTGCGAGATCACGGTGGGGTGGAGTGCCCGGGGCGGGGGCTGTGCCAGGTGCCGTGCCGGAGCCCAATCCGAGAAATCCGAGGGCCCCGCCGAGGAACCCAAGCGCCCCGCCGAGCGCGATGACGAGGACGACCTGCGCGAAGCGACCGATCACGAGGGGCGGAGGATGTGCTGCTCAGTGGATCTGGGTGGGGAGATCAGCGGCCTCCGAGATCGTACCGTAGGACGCTTCGTAGCGGTGCACGTTGTCGTGCAGCGCGCGGACGATGCGTTTGGCGTGCTCCGGTGTCGTGATCACGCGCGTGCGCAAGGTGGCGGCCGGCTGGGTCGTTGTCGTTTGCTGCGGAGGGACGAACAGGAAATCGAGCACGAACTCGCCCTTACGATGGCTGACCATCATCATGTTCGCGTACACCCCGAGACTCGTTGCGGGGTCGGACTGTACGGCCATCTGTCGGTGCCCGGCGTTCTCGGGTGTGGGAGTTTCCTTGTCGGCCATCAGCTGCCTCCTTCGGTTCCGACGAGGTTGCCGAATTGGGCGGCAAATTGCGGTCCGGTCCCCTGCTCCTCGTGCTTGAAATAGACGAACACATCCTCCCAGGCCACGCCATCGATGCGCTCGATCCACGACTGCAATGTCGCTTCGTCGTAGTCGGTTCGGCGGAGGCGCAAGTACCCGAATGGGGCGGTGGCTTCGAACGGTGTGGTGTGGTCGTCGGTGTCGGCGATGCACATGGCAACGCCGAAGCGTTTCAGTACGTCGTAGGTGTCGTCCGAGTGCCAGGACGCGTGTCGGAATTCCATGACGGGCTTCAGCCCGGGTGGCAGGTCGTGCAGAAACACTTCGAGGAGCTCGACATCCTTCCGCAGGTACGGTGGTAGTTGGAAGAGCAACGGACCCAGCTTCGTGCCGAGTGTTTCGGCAACTTCGCAGAAGGTCGCTAGGGTGTCCTCGATACTTCGCAGACGCTGATCGTGCGTGATGCGTCGTGGCGCTTTCAGCGTGAAGCGAAAGTGATCCGGAGTCTCGCGCGCCCAGGCGGCGAGCACGCGTCCTGTCGGCATCCGGTAGAAAGTGTAGTTGATCTCGACACTCGCGAAGTGGTCCGCGTAGTAGGCGAGCATGCGCTTGTCGGAGATGTCCTCGGGGTAAAATGATCCCTTCCACTCCTGATAGTTGTACCCCGACGTTCCCACCCAGAAATCGGCCATTGAGATCCTGCTTTCGTATGCATCGTAGGCATCGCCGCTGTGATCGGCTGCTCGACCCGGCGGACACGTTACTGGGCGTCGCACCGCGTTGCAATCGGGGCCCCGGGCGCCTACGGTACCCCCGTCGTGAAGCGATATACGTTGCGTGCTGAGCCCCCTCGCGACGGCCCGCCAAGTTTCCGCATCCCGTATGCCGAGGAGTTGAACCCGCAGCAACTCGAGACCGTGACGACCCTCGAGGGGCCCCTCCTCGTGGTTGCGGGCGCCGGCAGCGGGAAGACGCGGACGCTGGTGTACCGGGTGGCGCGCCTCGTCGAGTCGGGGGTGTTGCCGAGCGCGATCCTGTTGCTGACCTTCACGCGGCGGGCGGCGCAGGAGATGTTGCGCCGCGCGACTGGGCTCGTGGGTGGGAGCTGCGCCCAGGTCGCGGGAGGGACCTTCCATTCGTTCGCGCATCAAGTCCTGCGTCGGTACGCGAAGCAGCTCGGCATGTCCCCCGGTTTTACGATTCTCGATCGGGGCGACAGCGAGGATGTCATGGCGTTCGTGCGGAGCGAGCGGGGGCTCGATCGGAAGGACCGGCGCTTTCCTCGCAAGCAAGCGCTGGTCGCGATTCTCAGTAAGACCATCAATCGGGCGATGGCGCTGGAGGACCTGCTGGCGACCAGCTATCCGCAGCTGCTCGACGAGCGTGAGGAGCTCGAGCGGGTGTTCATCGGGTACGTCGCCTACAAGGAATCCCGCCAGCTCGTCGACTACGACGATCTGCTTGTGCGGTTGCGTGACCTGCTCGTGACACATCCGGCCATCGCCGAGCAACTCAGTCGTCGCTACCGCTACATCATGGTCGACGAGTATCAAGATACGAATGCCCTGCAGGCCGAGATCGTGCGCGGTCTTGCCACCGCCCATACGAACGTGGTGGCGGTGGGCGACGACGCGCAATCGATCTACGCCTTTCGCGGGGCGAATTTCCGGAACATCATGGATTTCCCGGCCCACTTTCCCGGGACGCGTGTGATTACGCTCGAGGAGAACTATCGCTCCTCTCAGGCCATCCTCGATCTCGCCAACGCCGTCATCGAAGGCGCACGCGAGCGCTACACCAAGAACCTCTTTACGCGCCGTCACGGGGGCGAGCGACCGGCTTTGGTGCGAGCACTCGATGAGCTCGAGCAGTCACGCTTCGTGGCGCAACGCATTCTCGAGTTGCGCGAGGAGGGCGTGCCGCTCGGTGAGATAGCGGTGCTCTTCCGCTCGAGCTTTCATGCGTTCGACCTCGAGATCGAGCTCGGGCGCCGCGATATCCCCTTCGTGAAGCGCGGGGGGTTCCGGTTCGTCGAGGCCGCGCACGTGAAGGACGTCTTGGCGTATCTGCGGGTCATCGCCAATCCTCGAGACGCCGTGTCCTGGCGTCGGATCCTCTTGTTGCTCGAGGGCGTTGGGCACAAGAGTGTGCAGGCGATCGTTGGGACGTTGGCGGGACCGGCGCCCTGGCGCGCCCTTGGTGAACGCACGGGTAGGGGGGCGACCGAGCTCCGACGCCTCGGTGCCGTGCTTACCGAGATGGCGGCGCTCGAGAACCCGGGGGAGCAGCTGGCGCTCGTGCTGACCCACTACGCGCCAGCGTTGCGCCGTATCCATCGGGAGGATCTCCCCAAGCGTGATCGTGACCTCGAGCACTTTGCGACCATCGCCGAACGGTATCGGGAGGTGGGGTCGTTGTTGGCCGACATGGCGCTCGATCCCCCGACCGATAGCGTGGGCGGTGTGCTGGCCGCGGACGGGAGTGGCGAGGGAATCGTGACTCTGTCGACCATTCATTCGGCCAAGGGACTCGAGTGGCATACCGTGTTCATACTATGGGCGACGGACGGCCGGTTTCCGTCGATGTACCACATGAGCGACGACGGGGAGATCGAGGAGGAACGGCGCCTGATGTACGTCGCCATGACGCGCGCCAAGGATCTTCTCTATCTGACGTGTCCGATGGAAATGCACGAGCGTGGTATGGGGATACTGCTGGCAAGGCCTTCACGCTTCGTCGAGGACGTACCGGAAGCACTTCTCGAGCCAATCGCGTTGGTGGACGCGGACTGACGTATGATGTACCCTCCGCAATGGTCGAGGGGCGGAGCGGTTGTGTGAGCGCGCAGCGATCCTCAGCATGAGATACCTCATTCTCCGTATCAGCATGGCTGTGCTTGCCATCGTCGTCTGCACACCGATGGCCGTCGTGCACGCCGAGGTTTTCCCGGTAGCGGCGTCCGTCCGTACGAGGGACACCGCGCGTGAGGCGGTTCATACGCTGGAGGCGCTCAAGTCCGGGGCCAGGGTGGGCGAGCAGCACTCTCGGTTGGCGACCGAAGGGGACCGTCTTCGCTTCGAGGTCGTGACACGCTTCGAAGATGGCGTGGTCTCGGACGAACGTGGTGTCATGGACATCAGCAACGGCTATCGCGCCCTCTCGTTTAGCAAGGTCGGTCGGCGGAACGGTGTCGTCGAGGACGAGCTTCGCGTCGACTTCGTCTCGGGGCATACCGAGTGGATGATCCACGGGGAGCGTCACGAACAAACCTTTTCGTTCACGCCGGATACGTATGCGGGACCGATGCTGGCAGTCGTGCTCGCGGCTGTGCCGCAGATGCCCGAGGGTCAGGCGTCGTTCCAGATGATCACGTTCCGCCCCGATCCCCGCGTGTACACGATCCAGGTCGATGTGGTCGATCGCGGAACGTTCGACCTGGTGAGTACGCCCTCGGCGGCAACCAAGCTGCGCTTGAAGGTCGATCTCGGAAGCGTCGGCAATGCGCTGTTCAAGCGCATCATTCCAACGCACTACTTCTGGTACACGCAGGATTCCTCACCCGACTTCTTCGCGTTTGAAGGGCAGCTTGGTCACGACGGGCCCGAACTCCTGATGTTCCCGCAAGGGTTGCAGCGCCAAGCCGTGCCGGGAGATGGCACGGTGGTCGCCGCGCAGCACTAGGCTAGTGGTCGCCGCGCAGCACTAGCGCGGAAGGATCGGCGCGTCCGCGCGCGGTCCACGATCCATGGCGGTGCAGCCTACGGGGCGGCCGGGTGTGTGTGCGTCTCGGTGGAGGCGTGCTGGTCCGGGATGGCGTCGTCGGTGTCGAGGGGCATGACGGGGAGGAGGACGGCAAAGGTCGAGCCGGCGCCGGGCATGCTGCGGACGGCGATGTGGCCGCGCATCGCTTGGGCGAGGCGTGCGCTGATGGCAAGGCCGAGCCCGGTGCCGCCTTGTCGGCGTGTCGAGGAGCCGTCGAGTTGTTGGAAAGCGACGAAGAGGCGTGAGAGATCTTTGGCGTGAATCCCCACACCGCCGTCCCGGACGGCGATCTCGGCCCATGCCCCTGCGTCCGCGTCGGGTCCGGGATCGGGGACCAGACGTTGCCAGCCGGCGCCCTGCGAGACTGTGCTTGGCTGCAATGACAGGATCACGGGTCGTCCTTCCGAGAACTTGAGCGCATTGGCGGCGAGGTTGGTGACGATCTCCTCGATGCGAGCCGAGTCGCCGACGACGACGGGGATGTCGGTGCTGAGCTGGACACGGATCTCGCAGCCGTCGTCGCCAGCGATCGCGCGCAGGTCGGCGGCGACTTTGGTGACGATCGCGGACAGGTCGACGGCAGCGCGTTCCAGCTGCAGCGCGCCGGCTTCGATCTTGGAGAAGTCGAGGAGCTGGACGATCAACCGATAGAGGGTCGCGGCGTTTTCGCGAATGCGCCGCAGCCAGCTTCGTTCGGCTTCACTACCGTCCACCATGTGCTCGTCGAGCATTTCGGCGAAACCGAGAATCGCGGCCAACGGTGTTCGGAGTTCATGGGTGATGTTGGCGAGAAATTCGTCGCGATGCTGTCCGGATTCTTCGAGCGCGACGCGTTGCAGGAACTCTCGGCGGCCAGCGCTGGCGCCGGTCCAGTGGCTCATGACGGTGATGAGTCCAGTCGAGCCGAGGAAGAACAGGTTTGCCACGAAGGTCGCCTGGTCGGGAACGCCCGCCCAGGACAGGCACACCGCCACATAGCTGCCAATCAGGAGGATCACGAAGCCGAGAGAGAACTCGGCCTCCCACGGGAGTAGCACGGCTGCGCCGAGCATGACGAGATTCACGCCCGCGTAGTAGGGACTTGAGCCCCCACCGATGAACGTCGTCATGACGACGATACCGAATCCGAGTTCGAAGAGAGTTAGAAGGCTGAGTGGTTTGACGAAGCGTCGGCCCAGCCCCGAGCGGAGCGCCAACAGCACGCCCCCTGCGATGGCCAGCATGCAGATCCGGATGAGTGTGAATGGTGCGAGTACCTGCGGATGCAGGATGAGATCCAAGGCCCCAAAGGCTGGTACCAGGAAGATCGCCAACCAGCATCCTAGGCGAAGGCGATCGACGAGGAGCGCACGTCGCTCGATCGCGTATCGGATCCGCAGACTGGGTCGTGTCTCGAGCCCCTGTGGTCCCACCATCAGCGCTCCTTCGGCGCTAGCGCCCGTTCAGGCACGGGCGTTGGTGTCCCGTCCTGGACGTGCGTCGCATGCTAGAGGTGCTTCGGTGACCGCTTGAGCGTCGGAGGTACGAGGACCGTGGTTGGCTTACGCGTGAACCGGATGAAGCGCTCCCGCGGATCGCGGGTGGGCGTCACGAAGACCGGGCGCGGCTCGCTCGGCTCCGCAGGGGACCCGTGCGCTGGTGCTCCTGCGACACGGCCTTCCCAGCGATGAAGTCGGACGCACTGGAGCACGTCCCGAACCGTGTGCAGTTGAGCCAGCTCCTGCGTTTGTAGATCAATGCCGAAGGCCAGCTCGAGGTTGGCGGCTAGGGTCTTGAGCGTCGCGGGCGAGCCCTCGGCCGGTAGAGACGTTCGGGCGCTCGAGTCGCGAAGATCTTCTCCGTAGCTCGCGGTCAGGATCTCTCGAACCGTTGCTCCGAAGTGCATGCCGGTTGGTCATGCAAACCTAGCGCCATCCGGGCATGTCGCGCGGAAGCGTTCGTGACGGAGGCGTAATCCCTGTCTTTCTAGGCACTTGCCATTCGTCGAATGACATGGGCACTGGCGAGATCGATGGCAGAACGGCGTCCCTATGAACTCCGAAAGCGCCAGGGCCGGCACCGGTGTGCCACTCGTGACAGCCCGGTGACGGTCATGGTCGGGTGGCTCGGGCGGGGCGCCTCCCCGGTCGGACGGGGGCTAACGCCCCGTGAAGTTGGGGCGGCGTTTCTCGAGAAACGATCTGACGCCTTCGCGGAAGTCTTCGCTCGGGAAGCTGGCGAGCATCTCCTCGTCGGCCTCTGACGTCGCGCTTGCGAGGTCCGTGAACTGATGTGTGTAGAGCATCCGTTTCATGACACCGATCGAGCGCGGTGAACTGAGCGTGGCGAGCTGGGTGGCGGTCTCGTAGACCTGGGTCATCAGCTGATCGTGCGGTACCACGCGGTTGACGAGACCCATCGTGGCGGCCTCTTCCGCCTCGATGACCCGGCCCGAGAAAAAGAGGTCGCACGCGTGCGCCATACCTACGAGGCGGGGAAGCATCCACGAGCTGCCGTGCTCGGCGACGAGTCCACGCCGCGCGAACGCCGTCGTAAAGCGCGCCCGGTCGGACGCGATGCGCAGGTCGTAGTAGAGCATGTGTGTGAAGCCGAGGCCGGCCACGGGGCCGTTGATCGCTGCGATGATCGGTTTCGGAATGTTACACGGATAGGCGTACGCGGTTGCCAGCGCCGGATGTGAGGCGCCGCCGGTGCGAGTGTCGGCGTCATGCCGGGCGGCGGGGATGGCTTCGGCGTCGGCGGTCGCGCTGTCTTCGGCGTTCTGGAGGCTCCGTAAGCTGTCCATGTCCGCGCCCGCGCAGTAGCCGCGTCCGGCGCCAGTGACGACGATGGCGCGCACGCCGTCGTCGTCGCCGGCTACCTGAAAAGCCTCGTAGAGTTCATGGCCCATGCGCGGGGTCCAGGCGTTCAAGCGGTCGGGGCGGTGCATGGTGATGGTCGCGACGGCCTCGTGGATATCGTAGAGAATCTGCTCGTAGCTCATGGGAGCTCCCTTCGGCCCGTTACATAACGCTCAGACGGCTGGTCAGGCAACGCTGGCCTCGGAGTTGCCGCCGTTTGACCAGGTGGCGTCAGGTCACGGTAGAATCGGGGATCGTGAGTCTCGACCCTCCACCGGTTGCTGAACGGCTGGCGCGCGCGCGTGCGCATATGATCGCACGGCGGGTCTGGTTGTTCGCGGTGGGGTGGACAGCCACGCTGCTCGCGTGGCTGGTCGTGTTCGTCGCTCACGGGCGCATGACTTCCCTCGGCGCGGGAGTCTATCTGCTGGCGAACATGGCCCTGCTGGCGGGATTGAGTATGTACGCGAGACGCCGCCCGGGACTGCCGATGATTCGTGGTGTAGTGTGCGGCGCGTGCATTGCCTTCGGCGTGGCAATCGGGGTTCTCGGCGTCTCGATTCAGGCCTCGGGAGACGTGCTCGCCTTTGTCCTGCTGACGCTCTACCTGATGAGTGCGCTCCTCTTCGGGTGGGGCTGGCGTGCGGAGGGCGCGCTCCTCATCGGGACGATGCTTCCACTCGCCATGATGGTCTCCCTGCTGCGGTTTCTCGTGGCACCTGCGGAGTTGGCGACGGCGCTCGCGGTCGGCGCGGGTCTCTGCCTTGCTGTCGCGGAAGGCGCCTCCCGGAGTTTTCGGATCGCGTTCTTGCGACGCGAGAGCGCGGAAGAGGCGGCGCACGCGGTCGCGGTATCGCGGGACGCATACCGTGACAGTGAGCAGCGCTATCGAAGCCTCGTCGAGACGCAGTACGAGGCCATCGTGCGTTTCGACGAGCAGGGGAAGATCACGTTCGCCAACGAGTATTGGTCGCGCGCGATCGGTGTGCCGGTGGAGGAAATGTCGGCGCGCGACCAGCTGACCTTCGTGCACCCGGACGATCGTGCGGCGATCCCCGCCACGTTGAAGAATCTCGGCCGCGGTCACCCGCGCGAGACCCGTCGCCATCGCGTGCTGACAGTCGACGGGTATCGTTGGTTCGAGTGGGAAAGTAGCGCCATCGTCGATGCGGGCGGGCGGAGCGTCGAGTTTCAGGCGGTTGGCCGCGACGTGCACGAAAGCCACGTTGCGGACGAGGCGCTCCGTGAGAGTGAGGCCCGCTACCGCGTTCTCGTGGAGTCACAGCAAGCGCTTCTCAGTCGTTCCGACGGTGATGGCCTCCTTACCTTCGTGAACGATCATCTCTGCGCGGCGATGGGGCTATCTCGCGAAGAACTGCTCGGGAAGAGTCTGTTCGCCTACGTTCACCCCGACGATGCACCAGTGACGCGCAGCATGGTCGAGGCGCTGGCAGAGGCGCCCTATCGAGCACCGGCACGTGAGATTCGCGTGCACACCAGCGTCGGATGGCGCTGGTTCGAGTGGGAAGGAGTCGGCCTCGTCGATGCCGCGGGTGCGCTCGTGGAGATCCAGTCGCTCGGGCGGGACGTTACCGGGCGACGGGAGGCGCAAGAGGCGTTGCGGGCGAGCGAGGCACGCTATCGGGGCCTAGTCGAGTCGCAGCACGACCTCGTCTTTCGGGGCGACGCTGAAGGGCACACGGTCTTTGTGAACGACGCCTATTGTCGCAAACTCGGTGTGTGTCGGGAGGATGTGTTGGGGGAGAGCTTCGCGCCGTTCGTCTATCCGGATGATCTCGAACGCACCTTCGAGGAGGTCCGTTCGCTGCAAAAGCCCCCGTATCGGAGGACGTTTCAGAATCGCTGCATCGATGCCGAGGGTGCCCTTCGGTGGATCGAGTGGGAAGCCGGCGGCGTTGCCGACCCGACGGGGACGATCGTCGAGGTGCAGGGCGTTGGCCGTGACGTGACGGAGCGCCGGCTCGCTGAGGAGGCGCTGCGGAATTCGCTCGTGGATCTGCGCCGTAGTGAAGATCAGTTGCGCTCGTTGGCGCAGCGTCAGGTGGCGATTCGGGAGCAGGAGCGGAAGCGTCTCGGGCTCGATCTCCACGACGATGTCTGCCAGGAACTCGTGGGCATCGGCATCCTGCTGGAGTCGATTCGCCGGCGGATCGGCCCGCTCTCCACCGAGAACGCGCGCGAGTTCGAACGGGTGGGGGGGTATCTCGCGCAGCTCGTCGACCATTTGCGCCTGCTCGCGCGCGAGCTGCAGCCCTTGCAGCTCCGCGACCTCGGACTCGAGGGCGGCCTACGCTCGCTCGTGCAGGGATTCTCGTCCGGGAGTTGCACCGTCGATTCGTTGTTTCCAACGGCGATTCCACGCCTGCCCGAGGAAGCGGAAGTCGGTGTGTACCGCATTGCGCAAGAGGCGCTCACCAACGCCATTCGTCATGCCGAAGCCCGCGATGTTCGTCTCATGCTTGCCGTCGTCGGGGACAAACTCCGACTCGAGGTGAGCGATGATGGTTGTGGCTTCGACCCCGAGGCTCGTGCGAATGCGTTCGGTCTGGTCAGTATGGAGGAGCGCGCACTCTCGCTCGGGGGACGGCTGATGATCTGGTCGACGAAGGGCGACGGGACCACCGTCCGTCTCGAGTGTCCCCTCAGCGGTCAGAAGTCCGCATCGGCGGCTTAGCGTTTCAGGACGCTTGGGGCCCGGTCTCCCAGACGACCTTCTTCTCGCCCTTGAGCAGTGACCACACCGCGATCAGCGGCGCGAGGTTGATCATGCAAAAGTACAGCGGGATGAAGAGCCCGGGCACGCGGATGTCGAGGCGATCGCAAATGAGCGCGGCGCCGGCGCCTGCGTAGAACACGACCTGCAGAAGGAACAGTATCAGATAGACCGGATTGCCCAGCAGAAACACGTTGCTGATGAACGCGGCGAGCATGAGCACAGGAACGCTCCATCGCAGGATGCGGTGCGACAGGAGCTGTAAGAAGATCCATGGGTGCCGAACGATGTTCAAGCTCTCCGGCATGTACCCGATGCCACGGATGCCGCGGAGCACGACTCGTGCGCGCCGGTTGAGTTCGTCTCCGAGCTGCTTCGACTCCGCCACCTCGTAGCAGATGGCGTCGTCGTCGACGACGGATCGGAATCCACGAAGGGTGGCCTTGGCGGGTTGGACGAAGTCGCTGATGGCCGCGGGATCGAGGGGTACGTAGAGGTTCTTGCGGAGTGAATAGATGCACCCGGTGGCGCCGAGCACGGTATGGATGCTGCTCTCCCACCGCCGAATGGCGGCCTCGTAGTTCCAGTACAGCTGCCGCCCTTTCCCGGCGACGGCCTCATCCTCGCGGACGTATCGGACGTCGCCCCCGACACTGCCGACGGTTGGGTCGGCGTAGTTGGCGACCATGGCCCGGATCGCACCAGCATCGTAGATCGTAGAGGCGTCCGAAAAGACGAGAATCTCGCCGTTGGCAACGGCGGCCGCCTTGTTCTGGCCGGAGGTCTTCCCCTCCCGGGGCAAATCGAGCAGGCGCACGCGCCCGGCGTATTGGTCGCGGACGATTTCATTCGTCCGGTCGGTGGAGCCGTCCGACGCGACCAGGATCTCGAGTTTGTCGGCGGGGTAGTCGAGCGTGAGCGAGTTCTCGAGCTTCTTTCCGATCACGTCCTCTTCGTTGTACGCCGCGATGATCATCGTTACGGACGGCGTCATTGCGCTTCGGCGGACGGGCCGTGACCAGACGCGTGACACCAGGAACAGCACCACCGGATAGCCGACGTAGACGTAGGCTATCAGGGCAACCGACCCCCAGAAGATCGCTGTCACGCGAGTGGAAGCAAGTCGCGCATGGGCGCGAACTGAAAGTCGCGGAACAGTCGCCGCAGTTTCGATGCGGTGCTCGCGAGATTGACGTAATGGCTGCTGAACCCACGCTTGCCGGCGGTCTTGACGCGCGGCTGTTCGGGGTCGAGCTCCCACGGGTGAATGTACACGAGCGCCGCTTGCTGTTCGTCGCGGTTCACACGCCGCATGCCCCAGCGCATGTACAGGTACGGGAGCAGGCGCAGATACCCCCCGCCACCGAGGGGGAGGTTGCGGCCGAGAAACGGTGTGGTCGTGATCGGGAACTCGACCAGTTTCTTTCCTTCCCGCTCCCGGATCACGTACGGGAAGCGGGCGGCATCGGGCAGGCCGTACAGCGCGTCGCGAACCGGAAAGACGCTCGAGTCGTATTGGAGGCCGAGATCGAGAAGGATGTCCGGCGCCCACAGGGAGCTGGTCGTGAATGAGAACGACGGTGCTCGGTACCCGAGTACCGGAGTCCCCGTGATGTCTTCCAGGGTCTTCTTGGCGCGCTCGACATCGGTGCGAAACTCGTCCGGCGTCTGCTCGTAGACGATGCGATGCGCATAGCCGTGAGTCGCGATCTCGTGTCCGCGCGCGACGATGCGTCGTACCAACTCTGGGTGACGCTCGGCATTCCACGTGAGGACGAAGAAGGTACCTTTGACGCCGGCGTCGTCGCACAGCTCCAGTACCCGCTCGGTACTGTGCTGCACGCGGGATTCGTAGTCGTCCCAGCGCGTGAACGGGATCACCGCGTCGAAGTCGGCGACCTGGTACCAGTCTTCGACATCGACAGTGAACGCGTTGACGGGGGATCCGGAGGGGGCAGTCATCGAGCGATCAGGATAGCAAGGCTCGCCGGGGGCCAACAAGGCGTCGAAATGTCGGCCGTCGTCCGGGGTCAGGAATCAGCGCGGCGGCGTCTTTGCGCGGCTCGGAGGTAGAGACGGGCCGTCGAGCCCAACAGGTAGGCTGTGGCGACGGGGAGCACGATGGCGCGACCCACGAGCCACGGGATGACGGAGCCCGCGGCCTCTCCGCCGCTCAGATGGTGCAGTAGGGCTGGCAGGCGGGTCAGATGGAGCGGGAAGTAGTCCAGGTGATCGTTGAAGAGCAGGATCGTTCTCGTCCGTAGGAGGTAGGGCAGCAGACGGAGATACTGGCTGGGGCGGCTGCTGAGGAGCGCGACGACCGCGTCGTAGCGTCGCCGACGCAGTGTCCGCAGGACCTCGAAGCGGTCGGGCCAGCGCACGGGGGTCACCCGGTCGGCTTCGCAGGCGTCGGCCGCGTCGAGGTCGGCCTCGCGCACCGCGAGCTCGATTTCGCATCCAGGAAAGAGCGTGCGTAGACGCGCCGTTGCCGCGATGGCGAGGTCGATGGGCCCCGATTGCACGAGCAGGACCGTTCGTACGGTATCGTAGCGTAGCGGCAGCAGAAAGGTCAGTGGGTTCGCCATCAGCCTACCTCCCCGCGCGGTGTGGCTTGCCGGTACGCATCGAGGAGCTGCGCCGCGATGACGTTCCAATCATAGCGCGCCGCCACGAGGGCGCGTGCCCGCTCCGCCAGTGCACGCCTCAGTTCGGGTTCGGCCAGTGCGCGTTCGATCGCGGCGGACATCGTCGTCGCGGTGTCCGCGATCAGTGCGTGTTCGCCATCGACGATGTCGATGCCTTCGGCCCCGATCGTGGTGGAGATCACGGGGCATCCGCTCGCCATGGCTTCGAGAAGTTTGAGCCTCGTGCCCGAGCCCTGGAGCACCGGCGTCACGAACAAGGTGCTTTGCCGGTAGTAGACGCCGATGTCCTCGACCCGACCCGTCACCTCGACGCCGGGGGTCGTGCCGAGTTGCCGTACGACCTCGGGCGGGTAGGCGCCGACGATTCGAAAATGGATGTCTGGACGATGTTCCCGCACGAGTGGAAGAACCTCGCGGCAGAAGTAGCGCACGGCTTCGACGTTGGGCTCGTGGCGAAAGAAGCCGACGAAGAGCAACGACTGGGGCTCACGGCCCTCGGTCGTGAAGGCGTAACGCTCGCAATCGACGCCGTTGGGAATGGGCACGATGCGGTCCGTGGATGTATACTCCCCGAGCAATGCACGGTCTGTTGCGCTCATCGTGAGCACGAGGTCCGCTGACTCTACGGCGTCGATCTCGTATCGCAGCAGACGCATCCAATCGAACCAGGCCCCCGCGCGTGCGGGGCCTCCGCCGATGCTGGCCGACGCGCGGGCCATCGAAACGTAGCTGATGTCGTGCTCGACCAGGACGCGTAGGAGGCCACGTGCGGGCGGGGGGAGGAGGTGCGCCATGTGTGTGTATTCGACTTGCAGGACATCGTAGTCTTCGCGATCGAGGAAGTACTCGAGGGTCTCGCTCATGGTCGTCGACCAGAAGCCTCGGGTTTTCGCCGGGGCGAGGATGCCGCCGACGGCGCTCGTGTCACGCTCGAGGACGACCGCTTGATGACAGCGTTTGCGCAGCTCGGCGACACTTCTCGGGTCGAGCTCGGCGTCCGTGTCGCCGTAGGAGATCAGCGTGACGTCGGCCGTCGGTTGCAGGCGCTCCAGCAGGGCCAGGATGCGCACCGCACCGCCGTGGATGGGTGGGTAGGGGCTGTAGGGGCTCACGATCAGGATCTTCGGGCGATGATCCGGCGCGTGCGCCGCTCGACGGCCGAACCAGCCGCGAAATGCGTGGCGGTATCGAGAGACATGGAAGATGGTGCTGTCGTCGAGGACGCGAGGGACGTCGGCCTCGCGGCGACGTGCGCGGATCACGGTCGGGATCTGGCGCATGGCGCCGCGCCAGGTTGCGATGGCCGCGCGGAGATCCGCCTGTCGGTGGACACGCAGTGGCAAAATGATCAGGCCGAGCAGGTGCTGGCGCAGGATCGCCCAGTCATCGACGTTCTTCCAGATGAGCGCGGCGAGATTCTTGATGAAGAAACTGTAGATGGTGCTCTCGCTCCAGAGTCGTCGCGTCGTGCTGCGGTGTCGGTGGTGCACCATGCTCTGGGGCGCGAAGAGGGAAGGCCATCCACGTTTCCACGCCCGGTAGCCGAGATCGACATCTTCGATGTACACGGGGGCGAAGACGGCCTCGTCGAAGCCACCGAGCGCGAGAAACTTGCTGCGGTCGTATGCTGACGCGCCGCCACCCGCGAAAAAGACCGGGTAGTGCTTGTCGTCCTCCCAGCGATCGACGTGGAACAGCGTGATCGTGCCGTTCGTCCATCGGGCGTGGACCTTGCCCGTTTCCCAGCGCGGTTTCGACTTGTCGATGAAGTCGATCTGGCAGGACACGCCGAATGCGCCGGGCTCGGCGACGAACGCGGCGAGGAGGGGGGCGAGGAAATCCGGCTCTACGACCATGTCGTTGTTGAGCATGATCACCACTGGGTGCTGGCTCTCCCGCGCCCCGCGATTCGCGGCACCGGCGAAGCCCTCGTTCTGCTCCAGCGGGACGAGGGTGACGTCGGGAAAGGTGGCGGCGAGCCACGCGCGGGTGTCGTCGCTACTGCCGTTGTCGACGACGAGGATCTCACCCCCGGCCGGGTGCGTCGCCAGTGCGGCCCGCAGCGGTGGCAGGCTCATCTCCAGAAGGCTTCGCCCGTTCCACGTCGGAATGACGACGGAGACCGGGGTGGAGCCGTCGATGGCAACGGGCGTGGTCGTCTCTTCCGCGGCTGCGGCCGCGGGGCGCCGTCGGCGCGTGAGGTCGGTCACGCCGAGCAGCAGTGCCAGGACGACGACGTAGGGCACGCTCGCGAGTGCCAGCAGTGCCGCCACGCCCAGACTCGCCACCTTGGACGCCAGGCGGAGAACGCGGCGGGCGCCTCGCAGGAGCTCGCGGGCGAGTCCGGTGAGCACGCGCCGCTCCATGCCGGCGGTGTGCGCGGCCGTGAGCGCGTCGAGTTTCCGCCGCGTGATGGCGAGCTCCGCGGACATCCGGGCCAGCTCCACCTGGGTCGTCGTCGCGCTTTGGCCGGTGTCCGTGTGTGAAGAGGTTGTGTCGCCGTGTGGCGCGTCTGCGGGCATGTGCGTATCCGGGTCCTTTTTGGTGCCGCTGCGGAGGCCCATCGGCGACGCGGCCTCGGCGCCGGATGCCAGCAACGACGAGGCGAAGCGATCGTCATTGCCGACCGCGGCGCCGACGCCGGGCACCAATGCGTCACTCACGGTCGTGTTGTGGAGAAACAGAAACGACTCGGTTTCGACCGGCACCTCATCGACAAGACCCTTCACCAGGTAGTGTACCGTCAGCGCTGGGGCGGGCGGCGTTCCGTCGTCGGGGTTGCAAAGCCAGAGGCAGGTGCCGGAAGCCAGCGTGCCGGGTACTTCGATGGTGACGCGGTAGCGGCGAGCCCGGGAGTTGGAGATCGGGCGGAACTCGAATCGATGCCAGTCGTCATGCGAGAGCTGGGCGAGCGGTGTCGCGATGCGGACGAGTCGTCGGCCTTCGGGGCCGTCCTCCGACAGCGTGAAGAGAAGATCGAGGCCTGGGGGTTTCGCGGCGCGCCACAGGAGGAGGTCGACGCGGCACAGATTGTCGTAGGTGGCGACGAACGCCCTTTCTTGGCGGTAATACGAGCCGAGGGGCGGCGAGACTTCACGCTCGCCGGTCAGCAGTTCCTCGGTCACGAGCGCGTCCTCTTTCTGGATGACCGTGTGCGAGGGCGTGTCCTGAGCGAACCATCCCCCATCCGACTTGTCCGGCGCGGCGTGGGGGGCGCGACAGAACTCGCGGACCGGCCTGATGACGCGGTTCCACGAGAGTTCCTGTTTGAACGTCGCGAAACGCTCGGCGCGCCCTTCGGCGCCGGCGCCGTCGGCGAGATCACGAATGGCGGCGGCCACGGCATCGACGTCGCCTTCAGGAACGGCGAGGCCGAGGCGCTCGCGTACGATGCGTGCCGCGAGGTCATCGCCCCGGCTGACGACCATCGGGAGGCTGCACCACAGGTAGTCGAGCACGCGTGTGCGGAAGGCGAACTGTGCCTCGACCCCTGGCTGGTGAAGGCTGACGGCGATGTCGCTTTCGAGCAGGAAGTTCTGGCGCTGGTCGTACGGTACCCAGTCGACGAAGTACGCGCCGTTGTCATAGAGGTCGAGCTCGCGCGCCAGTGCCAGTGCGCGCTCGCCCATCTCCATCGTTCCGATGTCTGGGTTCGGATGGGTGACGCCAAGAAAGAGTCCCTTGATCTCCGGACGGTCGGTCCGAAGTACGTGCAGCGCTCGGAGGAGCGTGAGCGGGTCGAACCAGTTCCACAGACCGCCGGCCCAGAGGACAACCGTATCGTCGGCTCCGATGCCGGGGATGACGCCTCGGATCGCGGGCGCGGTCGCGACGGGGGCGTTGTCGGTGATGCCGAACGGAAGCACGGCAAGGAGCTGGCTGAAGCCGCGGTCCGATGCGTAGTTGGCGCGGTTGATGCGTCCCGCGGCGGCCAGCATGCCGAGCCAGAAGCTGCGTTGGACCTCGCTGGCGCACAGAAACAGATCGCCATGTTCGAGATGGTGCTGCAGCCAGCGGAGGGCGAGCAGTGGCCGACCCCCCGCGGTGTCGAAACGCGCGCCGTAGAACTCGAGGTCGGACAGAATGAAGGGGTCGTACAGATCGACGATCAGCGGCTTCCGGATCGCCGTCATGAGCTCGGCGCGACCGGATACCAGGACAACGTCGGCGGCGTCGATCAGTGGCGGGAGCGTCGACTCCGCGGGGATGCGCACCTGTGCCATCGCTCCGGGCACGGGGGTGCTGCCGTCGGGAACCGCAAGCGTCACCTCGCAGTCCTCGGCCAACGCCCGTGCGATTTCCACCGATCGAATTGCCGTCCCTGCCATGAGAGGCCCCGTTTTATCGGGGCAGATCACCAGTACGCGGGTCACGCCGTCCCTCCCGTGGCGAAGGTGCGGAGCGCCAAGGGGGCGGTTCCTGAGGTGGTCCCCAGCGACAGCGGTTCTGCATCGGGGGTCGGGGTAGTGGTGCCGAAGGAGAGGGCGTTGCCGGCCCCAGTGCCTTCAGCCTCGAGTTCGAGGTGGAAGTGGCGCCCGGCTGAGTCTGGCTGGGGCGGGAACTCGACGGCGAGCCAATCGCGATCCGGGGCCAGTGCCGCCGCGTAGCGTGCGGAGGCGATGGTGACGCCGTCGTCACGGCGTACACGGAGCACGAGGGCGTGATCGAGGTGTTGGCCGTAGGTGATGCTGTGGACATCGACCCGGGCGAGGCCGCTCACGTGCGAGAAAAAGCGTTGTCGGAGTACGGTGCCGTCCGGCAACGGCGCGGTGGGGCCCTCGATTGTCGGCGCGGCCATGTCGGGCAGGGCCTGGGGCTCGCGCGCGGCGCGAGCGACTTCGTTCGGGAAGGTTCGCACGACGGTGGCCTCGTCGGCGAGGGGGTGATCGCCCACGCCTCGCGCGCCCGCGTCCACGAGTGTGCGCATGATCTCGGCCAGTGCGCGTCCTTGTGTGGTCGGGTGAAAACGGGTGAGCGCGTCCTCCCGCGCGGCGAGACCGAGACGCCGCGTGGTGTCGGCATCGTCGACGAGCCGCGTGAGCGCTTCCCGCCATGCGGTCTCGTCTGCCGCCAACAGGCCCGTGCGTTCGTGCGCGATGGCGTCTCGGAACGCGTCGGTCGGGCTGGCGACGGTGGGCACGCCCACCGCCGCGGCCTCGAGAAACTTTATGGCGCCTTTGGCGGCGGTGAAGGGATCATGCCAATCGAGGGGGGCGAGATTGATGTCGACGGCGGCGATGCGCGCCGGCAGCGCGGTCCAGGGAACCCAGGGTTCACGGTGCACGCGGGCGCTCAACTGCTCGAAGGCTGGATCGAGGGTGAGGCTGCCGCCGACCACGAGCTCGACCTGTGGGCGGTCGTGCATCAGGGCGAGGAGCGCGGGCGTGATCGTTGCGAAGTCGGCGTCGTGTGTCGGGGTCCCGCTGAAGTACCCGACCCGAATCGTGTCGTCCGACGCGCGTCGAGTCGTCCGGGCGGCGCACGCCAGTTCCTGGCGTCCGAATCCCGCTCGGTGCAGATACGCCGGTCGTCCCGCACGCGCGGCACAGGCCACGAGTGGTGCCGACGAGCCGAGGGTTGCGTCGCATGCGGACATCACGGCGCGATAGCGCCGGACGCCGTCGTGCCACGAACGCCGCTCACTTTCGGTGCGGTCCCGGAGTAACCCGGGCTCGGGGATCGTCTCGTCGACGATGAGGTCGTCCACGGCGAACATCGTCGGCCGAGCACATGCCCGGGCTTCCTCGAGGAGATATTCGATCCAGGGTGACATGGGGGTCCGGTATACGACGAGAGCGTCGTGGCTGCCGAGATCGCCAACGAGTCGTGGGTCCACGTGTGCGCGTACCGTGGCCTCGATCCCTTGGGTGGACAGCTGCTCGGCCCAGTGGAGCACGGCGTAGCGGTGGCAGAAGCCGTCGATGCCGCTCGCGAAGAGGACGCGCATGGAGGTGATGATCACCTTAGTGCATGCGTCGATCGGATCGTCAAGCTCGCCGGCCCACCTCCCTCCGTTCCGTGTCGCCGGGCTGGCGTGATAGGGCAGGTGCGTGAGTCATTTCTTTGCGTACTTGGCGAAGATGCGGTTCGTGACCCGCTGGGGTCTGATGCGCAACACCCATGTGGAGAACCTGCAGGAGCACAGTCTGCAGGTGGCGATGCTCGCGCACGCGTTGGGCGTGATTCGCAACCGGGAGTTCGGGGGTACGGTGAATCCCGAGCGGGCCGCTGTCCTGGCGCTCTTTCACGATGCGGGTGAGGTGATCACGGGTGACCTGGTGGCGCCCATCAAGCACTTCAGTCCGAAGATCAAGCGGGCGTACGGTGAGATCGAGGACGTCGCCAAGCGCCGACTCCATCGCATGCTGCCGACGCGATTGCGTCGGATCTATGGGCCGCTGCTCTTCGCCGCGAAGGACGATCGCGCCGAGTGGGAGCTCGTCAAGGCTGCCGACAAGCTGTCAGCGTATCTCAAATGCCTCGAGGAGCTTCGGGTTGGCAACGACGACTTCGCCAAAGCCGCGAGCGTGCTCGAGCGCGACGTGCGCGGCATCGAGCTCCCCGAGGTCGGATATTTTCTCGATACGTTCACCGCGAGCTTCTCGATGACGCTCGATGAGTTGAACTGAGGACACAATGGCGCGACGACGCACGGTGAGAATCGGCCTGGTGCAGATGCGGTGTGCTGCCGCGCCCGAGCGCAACCTGAAGGCGGCGATCGCGCATGTACGGAAGGCGAAGCGGCGCGGGGCGGAGATCGTCTGTTTGCCCGAGCTGTTCCGGAGCCAGTACTTTTGTCAGGCCGAGGACCACGACAATTTCGCGTTGGCGGAGTCCATCCCCGGTCCGACGACGCGCGTCCTCGGCCGGCTGGCCGCCGAGCTGCGGATCGGATTGGTTGCCTCGCTTTTCGAGCGGCGAGCGGCGGGGTTGTTTCACAACACGGCCGTGGTGTTCGACGCGCGCGGGCGCATCGTCGGGAAGTATCGCAAGATGCACATTCCCGACGACCCGCTCTACTACGAGAAGTTTTACTTCACGCCCGGCGATCTCGGATTCCAGGCGTGGCGCTGCGGCCCCGCACGAGTCGGTACGCTCGTGTGCTGGGATCAGTGGTACCCGGAGGCGGCCCGGTTGACCGCGCTTGCGGGTGCGGAGATTCTCTTCTACCCCACGGCTATCGGTTGGCATCCCAGCGAGAAGCGGACCGAGGGCGCGGTGCAACATGAGGCGTGGGAGGTCGTGCAGCGTGGGCATGCGATCGCGAACGGCGTGTTCGTCGCCGTTCCGAACAGAGTCGGGCACGAATCGCCGGTCGGGGGCCCCGGGTTGGAGTTTTGGGGGCAGAGCTTCGTCGTCGATCCCGCCGGTCGGGTGATTGCGCGGGCACGCGCCGATCGAGAAGAAGTGCTCGTCGTCGAGTGCGATCTCGATGCCATCGAGACCGCACGCACGCATTGGCCATTCCTACGCGATCGCCGCATCGACGCGTACGCTGGCCTGACCCAACGTTTCGGGGAGTGATCGGGCGCGCTGCCCGACGCGAGCACGTGTCACCCCCGACCCCAGCGAGCCAGGGCTTTCGGATGCCGGCGGAATGGGAGTCCCATGACGGAACGTGGCTCAGCTGGCCACGATCCGAGGGGATCAGCTTCCCCGGGATGTACGACGTCGTCCCCGAGATCTGGACGCGCATGGTGACGGAGTTGTCGGTCGGGGAGAACGTGCACCTGAACGTCCTCGACGCGGGTGACGCCGAGGTCGTGCGTGGGCACCTGGCTCGGGCGCCGGATCTGCGCGCCGAGCGCGTCGTTCTCCATCAGGTGCCGACCGACGAGTGCTGGTGTCGGGATCACGGCCCCATCTTCGTGGTGCGCGCGCCGTCGCGGAGCGTCCCCGCGGGTTTGGCCATCGTCGACTGGGGGTACAATGCGTGGGGTGGCAAGTATCCCCCATTTGCGCGTGACGATCGCGTTCCCGAACGGATCGCGACGCTCCTCGGCGTGCAGCGGTTTACCCCGGACATGGTGCTCGAAGGCGGCTCGATCGATGTGAACGGGCGGGGCACGCTGCTCACGACCGAGGCCTGCCTGTTGAACCCGAACCGAAATCCTACGATGTCGCGCGCCGAGATCGAGACGCGTCTCTGCGACTTCCTGGGTGTCCACTCGATCATCTGGCTCGGCGACGGGATCGTGGGCGATGACACGGATGGGCACGTCGATGACGTCACGCGCTTCGTCGGTCCACGGACGGTAGCGACCGTGGTCGAGGACGATCCGGCTGATGCGAACTACGCCGCGCTTGCCGACAATCTCGTCCGGCTGCGGGCAGCCCGTGACCAGGATGGGCGACCGCTCGAGATCATTGCGCTTCCAACCCCCGGGGTCGTGACGCACGACGGCGAACGCCTGCCCGCGAGCTACGCGAACTTCTACATCGGGAACGAAGCGGTCCTGGTGCCGACCTTCGCGCACCCGAACGATGCGCGGGCGCTCGAGACCGTGCAGGGGTGCTTCCCGAGCCGCCGTGTCGTTGGGATCGACAGTCGCAAATTGCTGTGGGGGCTCGGAGCGTTTCATTGCGTGACCCAACAGCAGCCTGCGGTCGGCGCGGCGTCGTGAAGCGACATGCGCCGGATACGGGCGTAGGGCGACGCGTGGCGTTCGTGCCCGCGCAGGCTATGCTAGCGCGAGATGTGACGGGCCTATGCCCGAGAGGAGAGCAGGTATGAGCAGGGTTGGAACGATCGGTATGTGCGTCGTGCTCCTGGGCGCGTTGAGTTGTACGCCGCGGCGGACGCTGTCGGAGCCACGCCCCGCGGTCGTGTCGGGCCCGACAGAGCCAGAGGTCCTGCGCTCGGGGGCGTGGTCGATGACGCTGCCGTTGGGGCTGCAGGCCGACTCGGCCTATATCCCCGACGACAATCCGATGACCGACGCGAAGATCGCGCTGGGCAAGGCACTGTACTTCGATCGCCGTCTGTCGGAAGACGCGACGATCGCCTGCGCCAGCTGTCACCGGCCACACCATGGATTCGCCGATCCGCACGCAGTCTCCGAAGGGGTCGACCAACAGCTCGGTGGTCGCAACAGCCCCACGGTCATCAACAGGCTGTTCTCCGCCGAACAGTTCTGGGATGGTCGGGCCGAGGATCTCGAGCGACAGGCGCACGGTCCGATCACGAACCCCGTCGAGATGGCGATGCCGAATCACGAGGCGGCGATCGCGCGGCTGCGGGCCGTGCGTGGTTACGGTCCTCTTTTTCTGGACGCATTCGGGGACCAGACGATCGACCTCGATCGTGTCGGCAAAGCGATCGCGACCTACGAGCGCACGGTCCTTGCCGGCGACAGTCCGTTCGATCGGTACCAGGCGGGCGATCGCGATGCCCTGAGTCCCTCGGCGATCCGGGGGTTGGCTCTCTTCAACGGCAAGGCGAACTGCGTGACCTGCCACGCGGGCTTCAACTTCACCGACGAGAGCTACCACAACATCGGTGTAGGCATGGACGCTCCCACACCCGATCTCGGTCGGTTCGCCGAGACCAACAACGCCTTCGATCGGGGAGCGTTCAAGACGCCGACGCTGCGCAACGTCGCCCAGACCGCGCCGTTCATGCACGACGGCAGCGAGCCGACGCTGGCCTCGGTGGTCGAGTTGTACAATCGGGGCGGTGTCCCGAATGCCGACTTGTCCGAGGAGATCGTGCCGCTCGATCTCTCGGTCTCCGCGCAACGTGATCTTGTTGCGTTCCTCGAGGCGTTGACTGGGACCGTGACCAACATCGCGGCACCGACGTCGCTGCCGCAGTAGGGGAAGGGCGAGCGATGAAGATTGGTGTGTATCTGCGTACGTCGGGGCGGGAGACGACGCCCGCCATGATCGTCGAGCAGGCCAAGATCGCCGAGGCGGCCGGGATCGACGATCTGTGGGTGACAGATCACATCGCCATTCCTCCCGACGACGCGGAGGGCTCGGGAGGGCTCTACTACGATCCGCTCGCGGTCCTCGCTCATTTGGCCGCGGTGACCGAGCGCGTTGGGCTGGGCACGGCAGTGCTCGTGCTCCCCTATCGCCCGGCGTTGCCCACCGCGAAGTGGGTGGCGACGATCCAGGCGCTCTCGGGTGGGCGCGTGCTCCTCGGTGTCGGCGTGGGCTGGATGGAGGCCGAGTTTCGCGCCGTCGGTGTGCCTCGGAATCGGCGCGGTGCCGTAGCCGACGCTACGCTGGAGTTCCTGCACCAATGCTTCGCGTCGGATGAAGCGGAGGCAAACGGACAGCCGTTCTTCTTCCTGCCGCGCCCGGCGCGTCCACCGATCCTCGTCGGTGGTGCTCCGCCGCACGCCTTTCGCCGTGCCATCCGTTTCGGCGAGGGGTGGATGCCGATGGCAAACGATCCCGCGGCGCTCGAGGCGCCCATCGCGGAGCTTCGGGCGCAGGCGCTGGCAGCCGGCCGGCCCGCGCCCGAGGTCGCGGTCCTGACCACCTTGCCCCTCGACGATCGCGCGGCGGTGGCTGCCCGGGTTCGTGCATTCGCCGATGTCGGAGCGACGCGCATCCTCCAGGCGGGACGCTATCCGGACGCGGCTGCGTTCCGCCGCGCGATGGACACGTTGGCAGGCGCCGCGGGAGCGTAGGCTACTGCACGAACAATGGGGAGCGTGGTCCGCCGTCGACCGAGAGCGTTTGGCCGGTGATGAACGATGACGCGGCGCTGGCGAAAAACAAGCACGGCCACGCGATCTCCTCCGGGTCGCCGATGCGTTCGAGTGCGGTCGACAGTGCGACCTGACGCCGTAGCTCTTCGGTAGGCCACGTGCGCGCGCCGCCTTCGGGCGTTTCGATCGGTCCCGGTGCGATGCAGTTGACCAGGATGCCGTGCTGCGCCCACTCCATGGCGAGCGTGCGCGTCAGGTTCTGCACGCCGGCCTTGGCGGCGCCGTAGTGTGCCATACCGGGGGCGCCCAGTACGCCGGCTTCGGAGGACATGTTGATGATGCGTCCACTCCGGCCGGTGTCGATCCAGCGCCGGGCGGCGGCGGTCGAGCACAGGAACGATCCCGTGAGATTGATGGCGACGATGGTCGCGAACCCGTTCGGCGTGATCTCCGTCGCTGGCTTGAAGAAGCTCGCGCCGTGATTGTTGATCAAGACATCGAGTCCGCCAAAGGCATCATATGCGCGGTCGATCATCGCATCGACCTGCGCTGCGTCGCGGACGTCTACCCCGATGAATTCGATCGTTCCACCATTCGCCCGGACCTCGGTGACGACCGACTCGAGGTGCTCGGTGCTACGGCTCGCGATCAGTAGCTTGGCTCCGCGCGCCGCGAACTCACGCGTGATGACCGCGCCGATACCGGTACCACCGCCGGTGACCACGATCGATTTTCCGTGAACGCTGAAGGGATCGTGCATGCGTCGGACTACCGCTCGCTGCCCGCGTCGGACTACTGCTTGCCGCCCGCGTCACGTGGGCCGGGCGACCAGCGGCCCTCGGCGCCAATGGTACGCTCGATGTGCCGCTCGGCCTCAGCGAGTTCACGCGACCAATCACGGCTCCGGCGCGGCGCGGATTTGAACTCGTTGTACAGCGGTCGCGCTAGCTCGCGTCGACTGATGCCCTCTGGCGCGACCATGATATCGACCTGCGCACCTGCAAGGTCGAATCCGCTGTGGATGATGTCGTCAGCTTCCATGCCATAGGCGCCGAGCGTCTGCTTGAGCGCGCCGGCGTTCGTGCCGAAGCGGCGTGCTACCTCGTGAATGTTTTGGATGCGGTACGTGTCGGTGTCGGTGATGCCGAGGTGATACGCGCAAAAGAGATCAAAGGGATCGATCGTGGCGGTGCTGGCGCCGCGGGGCGGGGCTGGGCGAGAAGGGGATTGCCGCGCGTGCTCCTCGCGTGGCGGCCGTGGCCGTCGGCTCCGCGGGGGGCCGCCACGTTGCTGTCCCCGTGAATAGCGGCTTGGACTGGTGTCCTCCGTTTGGAGTGAGTGCCGCCGTCGGTCCTCCTGGCGGTGTCCGTATTGGCCTGATCCGCCCGGGCCCGCGTAGGGCCGCCGGGGCGCTGTTGGGGCCTCGTTCCCGCGGGTGCCGACCCCACTCTGGCCCGGGTGGGCCGTCGTCCCGTCGCCTGCGCCCTGAGATGAGGGGCCGCGTGCCTTCCGTCGCCGGGTCATGCCCCCTCTATGCCGTATCGCTGGGGGTAGGTCGAGGTGCTTAGCTGGCTTTGCGCAGGGCAGTCGGGGGATGGTCGCGATCCATTCCTCGCATCGCGGCAAGATTGTGATCGATATGCGCGCGCAGATCGATGATCATCTGCTCGCGGTCTTCGCCTGCCGAGCGGCCAATCGGGGCATCGATCCGGACGAGCACACGGATCCCAAAGGGGATCGGGAGGAAGTTCCACCGCATCAGCTTCCAGGAATTCTCGATCGTCACCGCGACGATCGGCGTTGCGGGTGCCGCGGCCATCAGCGTCATGGTCCCGCGAGGCTTGAACACGCGGAGCAGGCCGGAGCGTGCGCGGGTGCCTTCGGGGAAGATGACGGCGGACACGCCTTTGCGCTCGACGCGGTGTCCGAGCGCCGCAATGGACGCTTCCGCCTGCGCGCCGTCCGCGCGGTCGATCAGGGCATTCCCGCCATGTCTCAGGTTGTACGCGACACTGGGAATCCCTCGTGCGAGTTCCCGCTTGGACACGAACTTGGGGAAGTTGGTGAAGAACAGGTGCCCGAGGATGATGATGTCGAACAGGCTCTGGTGGTTGGCGACAATCAGGTAGGGCGTATGCGCGGTTACCTCGGGCGCTCGATCGACCTCAACCCGGGTGCCAACGAGGCGGAAGGCGGCGGCGAGGGTCGAGCACATGACGGCGACCGCGTAGTCGTGCGGCCGTTCACCGAAGCGCTTGGCAACACGCTGGATGACCTCGAAGGCGAGCAAGGTCATTGCGAAGACCGGCGCGAACACCAGCGTCGTGCCCCAATCGAGGACTCGCTGCATCGTCAGTACCTACGGTGCAGCAAGGTCGTGGTGGAAGCAAGCGCGGAGGAAGATTGTACGTTGACATGTTCGGACGTCGTTTCCTAAAGTGCAGCGTTCGTGGGGCAGATCATGCTCGGTTTTGTGGTTCGTCAATGTGCGATCGCGCTCGGTCGTGCGCCGTCGCCGGCCGATTTCATGGAATGGGCCAACCATCAGGGCCCGCGCAGTCGCCCGCACTGCCTGTTCGGTCGCGCGCTGACGATCGACGAGGCGCGGGTCATCTTGCGTCATCCCGGGCGTCCAGTGACCGTGCGTGAAGAAGGGCCGCAGCCGCTGTTTGCCCTTGGCGTCCTCAAAGAGAGCGACGGTCGCCTCCGTATCGCCGACGATCGCGATGCGAGCGAGTAGCTGGGGCCGCCTCCTACGCTGCCGCCTCGAGCAGCTCTTGGAGCCATCGGGAGAGGTCGCCGAAGCTCTTGGCGTTGATCTCGTGACCCATCTCGTATTCCTGGTACGTGACGGGGATGCCAAGTGCGCGCAGCGATGTCGCTGATTGCTGTGCCCGTGCGACGGCGATGATTTCGTCCCCTGTGCCATGCTGGACCAGTGTCGGCAGGGCGCTGTGGGCATCCGTTGCGGAGATGTCGCTGGCGAGTGCGGGCGGCAGCCACGAGCTCAGGGCCACGAGGCCGGCGAATCGCGTCGGATCGTCGAGTGCTAGTCGGTAGGCCAGGACTCCCCCCTGGCTGAAGCCAAGCACGGCGAGCTTCCGTTCGTCGATGGGGTAGCGCGCGCAGGCGGCATCGATGAACGATCGGACCTCGTTCGTCGCTTGCTTGACGGTCTCCCCGGTTGCGGCTTGTCCGGCGCCGGTGAGCGGAAACCACCCGTATCCGGCGGCCCCGCCACCCAACGGTACGGTGAGTCGGCCCTGCGGGCATATGACCTGCACCCGGCCACCCATGAGCAGAGGTGCTAGGCCGAGTAGATCCATCGCGCTCGCACCCCAGCCGTGCAGTGCGATGATCGTGGGGTGCGGGCCGTCGCCGCTCGGTTCGTAGTGGGCGTGGATCACGTGCACAGTTGGGCTCCTCCCAGGCTCGTTTGCCGTCTGTAGGGCCTCTGCTACCCTTTCCCGATGCGTCACTGCAAGGCGGGTCCGTGAAGCTCCTTTTGTTCGACCTCGACGGGACCGTGTTGCGTGCGACGCACGGCACGCCGCCGTTTGGCAGGGCCATGCGGGAGATTTTCGGCGTCGAGCTCGAAGCAGGCACCGTGCGCTTCGATGGCAAGACCGATCCCGCCATCATCGAGGAGATCCTGGCCCGCAGCGGCGCGGAAATGCGCTTGGATGAGACGACCCTGCGCCGGTTCGAGGACCGGCTCGCCACCTATCTCGAGGAAGCCCTCACGGCGGGAGAGACGACGGTCGCGCCCACGCGCGGGGTCCTTCCCGTGCTCGAGACGCTCGCCGGACGTCGGGAGTTCGCTCTCGCCGTGCTCACCGGCAATCTCGAACGCACCGCCCGGTTGAAGCTCCGTGCCGCCGGTCTTGCCGAGTTCTTCGCGACGGGAGCCTATGGGAGTGACCGGACCGTGCGTGCCGAACTTCCCGACGTCGCGCGTGACCGCTACCGGTCGGCGACCGGAGAGGACGTGCCGCGCGAGCGGTGCATCATTGTCGGCGATACGCCGCTCGATCACGCGGCGGCGGCCGCCAACGGCATTCCGTGTATGCTCGTCGCGACTGGCCGAACAGCCTACGACGAACTGGTGACGCTGGCGCCGGACGCCACGTTTCGCGACTGGACCGACGGCGCGGCGATCGCCCGGACCCTCGAGGCCCTATGAGTGCAGTTCCGCGTGACTATCGGGTGTACGTCGCCAAGGACTACCTCAAGTTCTCGGCGGCGCATTTCATCGCCTACAAGGGGTTCCGCGAGCCCCTGCATGGCCACAACTACCATGTGTCGGTGTCCATCTCCGGGACCGTTGGCACCGACGGCTACGTTCTCGACTTCGGCATCGTGAAGGATATCACGCGCCGCATTTGCGCGGAGCTGGACGAGCGTGTCCTGATCCCGACGCAGAGCGATTGTCTGGACGTCGTCGAGGAGGGCCCGAGCGTCGTGCTCACCTACGAGGATGGAGCGCGCTTCGTGTTCCCGGCCGTCGATACGGTGATGCTGCCGATCATGCACGCGTCCGCGGAAGAGCTCGCGGCATACGTCCTCGAGCGGCTGCAGGCGGCGCTGCGCGAGCACGAGGTGCGAGGCCTCACCGAGATCGAAGTCGGTGTCGGTGAAGCGCCCGGTCAAGCAGCATACTGCCGGCAGAGGTTGTAGATCGTATGGGACGCGTGGCGCGACGCGCGTGTGCGTTGTTGCTCGTGCTCGGCGCGGCGTGCGCACCGGCGCTTCCCGATCCCGAGTCCCCAGGTGCGGAACTCTATCGGACGCGCTGTGGGGGATGTCATCGGCTGTACGCTCCGGCGACTCTCACAGCGGCGATGTGGGAGATGCAGCTCGAGCGCATGGATCGCGAGATGGCGCGTCGGGGGGTGCGACCACTCGACACGGCCGAGCGGGACACGGTGCTTCGCTACTTGCAGGCGCATGGCTCGGACGCTGCACCGCCGGAGGGAGATTCATGAAGCTGGCATTCGATGCACGAGCACTTCATCGGGTTCGAGCTGATTTGACGGCCATCGTCGTGTCGCGCGAGGGCCTGCGGAAGCTCCGCGCGGAGCGACTCGTGGGTGCCGCCATCGCGCGTGAGCTTACACGCCGCCGTTTCAAGGGCGCGGTCGGCAGTGCCACGCTGATTGCCGCCGGCGCGCACGGTGCCACGCGCCATCTTGCCATCGTCGGCGTCGGTCCGGCTGCGAAGGTCGGGCGCGACGAGCTTCGTCGCGCGGGCGTCGAGATCCTCGCACGCGCCCGTGAGGTGCGTGCGCGACAGGTTGTCGTCGGCGTACGGGGGCCGGCGACCGCGCTTCCGGCTGACGGACCCGAAGCCGTGGGCCTCTTGGCGGAAGGGGCGCTCCTCGCGGGGTATCGGTTCGGTGGGTATCGGCGGGGCAGGCGCCCGACAGCCATTGCCCGTCTGACGTTCGCAGAGCAGCAGACCGAGGGTGCACGGGCGCTCCGACGTGCGCTGCGAGCCGCCGAGGCGATGGCAAAAGCGACCCACCGCTCGCGGGATTGGATCAACGAGCCGGCGGCGGTGCTGACTCCCGCTGCGTGGGCGACCGATGTCACCAAGGTGGCGCGTGCGGCCGGGCTCGAAGTCAAAGTCGACGGGCCCGCGGCCATATCCACGCTCGGCATGGGGGCATTGCTCGGGGTGGCACGCGGAAGCGCGGAGCCGCCGCGCTTCATCCGTCTCGCGTACCGTCCACGCGGGCGCCGGGCCGAGCGACGCGTCGCTCTGGTTGGGAAGGGCATCACGTTCGACAGCGGTGGGCTGTCACTGAAGGCGGCCGGCGGCATGGTGCACATGAAGCGTGACATGGCCGGTGGTGCGGCGGTGCTCGGTGCGATGTTGGCGATCGCCAAGCTTCGACCGGCCGTTGAAGTGCTTGCCTATGTCCCCGCGAGCGAGAATCTTCCCGGGGGTTCGGCGATGAAGCCCGGCGATATCCTGCGGACGGCGGCGGGAACGACGATCGAGGTGCTGAATACGGACGCGGAGGGTCGTCTCGTGTTGGCGGACGCGCTGACGATCGCTCTTCGGGACGCGCCTGACACGATCGTCGACATCGCCACGCTGACGGGCGCGGTGCGCAGCGCGCTCGGAACCCGGATGGCCGGTGTCATGGGCACGGATGCTTCCCTCGTGCGACAGCTCATACGCGCGGGTGAGGAGACGGGGGAACGACTCTGGGAGCTTCCCCTCGTCGAGGCGTATCGGTCGCACCTCGATAGCCCGGTGGCGGATATCGCGAACGTGGGGTCGACCCCGTATGGCGGTGCGATTCACGCAGGGCTTTTCCTGCGCGAGTTCATCGGCGACGTGCCGTGGGCCCATATCGATGTCGCGGGCGTTGCCTTTACCGACCGGAGTTTTCCTGGTGTTCCGCGCGGCGGCGTCGGTTTCGGCGTGCGACTGCTGGCGCGGTGGGTGTGCGGGCTCGCCGCACAGAACGGCGACTGAGGGTTTTTAGCGTGCGGCGGGGTTCGTTCTGAGCGAGCTTCGGAATCGCTCGATGACCTGTTGCATCGACGTGCGGATCCCTTCGTGCCGGTGTGCGATGTTCACGCCTTCGCCGGGATCCTTCGTGAGCGCGTAGAGTTCGACGCGCTCCGGCGTGTCGAGCTTCGCGGGCGGGACGAGCCCAAGCGGCATGGGGGGACGCCCGGCTGTGACGTGTACCAGCTTCCATCCCGCCCACCGCATGGCGACCGGACGATTCTCACGGGCGCCGATCGCGAACACGGGACGTGTTGGAGCATCGTTGTCCGTCAGGAGATGCGTGGCGAAGCTCGTACCGTCGGGAGGGAGCACCAGGCTCGCGAGCCCGAGCAATTCTGTCAGCGTCGGGACGAGATCGACGCTGCTGACCTGGCGTCGTACGACGCGCCCTGCGGGGAGCACTCCCGGCCACGCGAGCACGAGCGGGACGTGCAGCGTCGAGTCGTACAGGAACCAGCCGTGCTGAAACAACTCTCGGTGTTCGGTGAGGCTCTCCCCATGGTCGGCGGTCAGAATAGTCAGAGTCTCGTCGGCGCTACTCGTTCGGGCGATCGCCTCTTGCAGGCGACCGACTTGGGCATCGGTGTACCGGATCTCGCCGTCGTAGCGACGTATGAAGTCGGACGGTCGGGTCGAGCCGTCGATCCGCTGATACTTCGGAAGGACGCCGAGCCCGAAGTCGCTGGGACCGATGATGAGGGGCGCGTTGCGGCCGAACATGTAGGGGGGGTACTCGTAGCTCGCGCTCCAGGACTCGTCAGCGGAGGTGTAGGGTCCGTGCGGCGCGACGAAATGCACCCACAGAAACCACGGGTGCGCCGCATTGCCATCGAGCCACGCGATCGCTGCGTCCGCGCCGTCGGCGTCCAAAGCGGTTCGCGCGGAGCCTTCGCCAAAGGTCTCGAAGTGATCGAAGCCGCGACCGAACCCGCGCGCGGTCGAGAGGAGGTCGGTGCCGACGAAGCCCGCGGTGCGGTATCCGGCCGCGCCCAGCCGCTCGGCGAGTGTCGCAACGTTGGCGGGAAGTGACCCGCCGTCGAAGAGCACCTTGCTGCGATACTGATATAGCCCGGTCAGCAGTGAGGCGATCGCGGGTGCGGTGTCGGGTGCGGTCGTGATCGCCTCGGTGATCCGAACCCCCCGCGCGGCGAGGCGGTCGATCGCGGGGCTGGTGGCTACGGGAAACCCGTACGCGCCCAGATGGTCGGGGCGCAGCGAGTCGACGGTGATCAGTAGCACGTTCGGCAACGCTCCGTGTGCCGTCCGCAGCGGGAACGTGGGGGTGGAGTGGCATCCGGGTGTCAGTGCCTGCGCAACGAGGGACACCACCAGCAGGGCGCCGGTACAGGCGCTGTGTCGCACGGACGGGACAGCGGCGCGTGTGTTCACGGGGCGTTCCGAATGGCCTCGATGTCGTCGATGCTGGTCGGGATGTCGGCCGTCAGCACTCGGGCGCCGTCGTCGGTGACGAGTACGTCGTCCTCGATCCGGATACCGATCCCGCGCCACCCTGCGTCGACGCTCTCGTCGTCCGCGGGGACGTACAATCCAGGCTCGATCGTCAGCACCATCCCCGGTGCCAACGGGCGGGAGCCGTCGCCGACGTGGTAGACGCCGACATCGTGCACGTCCATACCGAGCCAGTGGCTGGTTCGGTGCATGAAGAACCGTCGATAGGTCCCCTGCTCGAGCGCTTCGTCGTGCGATCCCTTGAGTAGGCCAAGGGTGATGAGACCGTCGACGAGATTCTCGACCGCGCGCTGGTGCGGCTCATCGAACGAGGCGCCGGGTCGGACCGCGGCGATCGCCGCCTCCTGGGCGCGGAGCACGACCTCGTAGAGCGCGCGTTGGCGCTCGCTGAAACGGCGACCGACGGGGTACGTCCGGGTGATGTCGGCGCAGTACCCATCGACTTCGGCGCCGGCGTCGAGGAGGAGGAGGTCGCCCTCCTGCATCCGCCGCGCGTTGTCCACGTAGTGCAGGATGGTCGCGTTCGCTCCGGAGGCGACGATCGAGGGATAGGCTGGCCCCGTGGCGCCGCGCCGTCGGAACTCGTAGTCGACGAGGGCTTGGATCTCATACTCGAACGAGTCCGCGCGTGTCTCGCGCATCGCTCGCCGATGCGCTTCGCAAGAGATGGTGGCGGCACGCTGCATCGCGTCGATCTCTTCCGGGCCCTTGAACAGCCGCATCTCGTGCAGGAGCGCGCCAGGGTCGAGGATGCCGCGCGGGCCGGCGCCGGTGCGCGCGCGGTTGTCGCGGGCCCGGCCGTAGAGATCGAGGATCCGTTGGTTGAACGCCGTGTCTCGTCCTGGCGCAAAGTACAGTACGGGAGCGTGCTCGATGAGCTTCGGGAGGCGCTCCGCGAGTTCCTCCGCGGGATGGGCCGCGTCCGCCCCATAAACCGAGGTGGCACCTTCGACGCCGGCACGAACGCCTGTCCAGACTTCCCGTTCACGATCACGCGGGCGGACGAATAGCGTAAACGGATGTGGACTGCCCGGTGCCAGCACGCAGGTCGTTTCCGGCTCCGGGAAGCCCGTGAGGTAGAGGAGATCGTTGTCCTGTCGGTAGGGATACTCGACGTCGTGGGACCGGACGGCGGTCGGCGCGGCCCGGAAGATGGCGACTCCGCCGTCCATCTGGCGCATGAACTCGCGTCGGCGCGCCGCATGGAGCTGGCGATCGTGCGTCACACTGGGTGTTTTAGCATGGGGCCGCGAGCCGTCGATAGCGTGCTTCAATTGCGGTGCCGGGTACGACTATGATGGGGGAGGAGGAATCACGCGATGGGAACCGATGCTCATCTTCTGGTCAAGATTGGCGTGGCGGCGTCGATCGCGCTTGCTACGGCGTCGACCAGCTGGGCGCTGGATTGTGCTCGTGTGCAGCAACTGACCGACGGCGGCATGCGTCCGGCCGAGGTCGCGCGCGAGCTCGGGATCACGACCCCGGATGTGCAGGCATGTCTCGCTGGCGTCGTCGAGGTGCCCAAGCCCGGGGCGCCTCGGCCGCAACGCGTGCCGTTCAACATCCCCGGCAGCGCCGATGAGCTCCGCCGGCCACCCAATACGTGAGACGTCTCGAGTGCAATCGTGACGAGGAGTAGCGTGGGTTGGTTCCCGACGGGACGATGACAGATGGCACACGAGTTTGAATCCCCCCCGGCGCTCGAGATGCTGCTGACGCGGCTCGGCGAGATGAAGATGGTCCTCGGTCCGGCCGCAGCGGGGCGACTCGAACTGGTCCGGAGCGAGCTGACACGGGCACTCGCCCTCCGGGCCGACGGAGATCCGACGGGTGCGAGTGCGGCGATTGGGCGTGCGATGGCTGAGCTCGCCGCGCTTGCCGATGGTCTCGATCCGGCCGAGGGGGCGCTCATGCGCGCCGCGGTCGAGGTGTTCGGGACGGCATTGGCGCGTGGTGCGGCGCACGAGATGGAGCAGACGGCGGACGTGATGCGGGAGCGCTCCGGCGCTCGCAAGGTCGAGAAGAAGTCGTGACCAGGCCCGCCGACGTGGCGGACGCGAGCACAGCCCTCCGGGGGGTGTTGATGGCCGTTCGCGTCAAAGGTCGGGCCGAGGTGCCGATCATCGCCGAAGCCGTTGGTGCGGCGGCGACCGAGGTGCGAACGCTGCTCGACCAAGCGGCGGTACGTGACGAAGTGCGCTGCCTCGATGACCAGCGTCGCTGGGCGCTCACCGACCAGGGGCGCGTGAGGCTTGTCGCGTTGAACGCGTACGCTGGCCTGGACTTGGCGCAGCTCGGCGCAACGTACGATCAGTTTCTGACGCACGACGCGGCACTCAAGGGCGCCATTGCTGCATGGCAGGAGGAACGCTCTCCGGTCCGGTTGGGTGCTGTGCGCGCGGCCGCGGCCGCCGCCTCCCCCGTGATCCGGCAACTCGCCGAGATCGATCGACGGTATGCGGTGTACGCTCGCCGATTCGACCAGACGTGTGCCCGGGTCGGCGCTGGAGATGTGAGAGCGGTCGCGAGGCCCGGAGCCGACTCGGTTCATCAGGTGTGGTTCGAGTTGCACGAGGACTTGTTGGTGATGCTCGAGCGTACGAGATGCGCGTGACGATTCCGGAGACGTGGCGCCTCGGTGCGCTGCTCCTTGATTTCGATCACACCCTCGCTGATCTCGGCCGCTGGGTTGATTGGCAGGCCGCGCGCGACGGCATTCAGGCCCTGTACGCCGAACTCGGTCTCGATGTCATGGAGATCCTGCGCGCACGTCGGGGGCACTCGCCGATGGCGGTGTTGGACGCGGCGTTGCACGCGCGCGTCTCGTCGGACGTCGCGGACGCCGTGAAGACCAAGGCGTACGCGATTCTCGAATCGGTCGAATGTGAGGGCGCCGAGCGCACGGCACTGTTGCCAGGGGCGGCTACCACGCTGCAGATGGCGACGGCCGCGGGCGTGCGCGTCGGCATCGTCACCGCCAACGCCGAGAGCGCGGCGCGCCACGTGCTTGCCCGTTGCGATCTCGAGCGGCACGTCGGTGTCGTCGTCGGACGGACGACCGCGCTGCCGCTCAAACCCGCGCCCGACATGTTCCTGCACGCCGCGGAGCGCCTCGGCGTCTCTCCCTCGGAGACGATCGCGGTCGGTGACAGTCCGGGGGACGCGGAGGGCGCGGTCGCGGCTGGGATGTTGGCCGTGGGCGTGCTCGGGGGCGAAGCGGGGGAAGGGCGTCTCTTCGACGCCGGCGCGTCCTGGGTGCTGCAGGATCTCACGGCGTTGCCCCTTCTCCTGGCGTTCTGGGCGGAAGGGGCCGAATAGGTCGTGGCTGACGCGGCGGAGCAGGCCCATTGTCGTGTCTCGATACGCGGCGACAGGAGGGGGCTTCCCCAGTCCCTTGGGGCGATCTATCTGATTGAGAAATAGTGCTTTGACTTGCCCCATGGCGCTATGACACGCTCAAAAGTTGCCGATGAAGTTGGTTATCCAAATCCCTTGTCTGGACGAGGAGGAGACCCTTGCCGAGACGATCGGGGGTCTGCCACGCCACATCGATGGCATCGAGGAGATCGACATCATCGTCATCGACGATGGCAGTACCGATCGAACGGCGCAGGTAGCCGAAGAAGCTGGGGCTCAGGTCATTCGCTTTCCCAACCACCAGGGCCTCGCGCGCGCGTTCGTGGCCGGTCTCGATCATGCGTTACAACTCGGGGCGGACATCATCGTGAACACGGATGCCGACAATCAGTATAGCGGTGACGACATTCCTGCCTTGGTTGCGCCGATCGTCCGTGGTGACGCCGACATGGTGATCGGCGATCGCGATACGGCGCGTCTGCGCCACTTCAGTCCCGGGAAGCGTATCTTGCAGCGCCTCGGGAGTTGGACCGTGCGGCAGTTGTCGGGCACCAGCGTGCCAGACGCCACGAGCGGGTTTCGCGCGCTCAGTCGAGCAGCGGCGCTCAAAATGAATGTGTTGTCCGACTTTACCTACACGCTCGAGACGATCATTCAGGCTGGCAAGAAGCAGCTGGCGATCGCCCACGTGCCGGTGAGTGCAAATCCTACGCCGCGTCCCTCGCGACTCTTTTCCGGCCCGTCGCACTACATTCGCCGCTCGGCGAGTACGCTGATTCGCATCTACGCTTTGTACGAGCCGTTCAAAGTGTTCACGTTACTCGGCCTCGCGTTCATTCTGGTTGCGAGTGGGATCGGCGTTCGCTTCCTGTACTACTACGTGACGACCGGTGGTTCCGGGCACGTGCAGTCGTTGATTCTTGCCGGTGCGCTCTCGGTGATCGGTTTTCTGACCGCCATGAGCGGCTTGCTCGCCGATCTCATCGGGCGCAACCGACAGCTCTCGGAAGAGATTCTGTTGCGAGTCCGACGTCTCGAACTTGGTACGGAGGCTGGAGTGGAGCAGCCGGGGGCTCCCGCGCCGTCGGGGGCTCGCCGCGAGCGCGAGGCGACACGCCGACAGCGACGGGCGAGCCGCCTCGCACAGTGAGATGATCCGTGCCTGCCTGTTCGGCGCCTACAACGCAGCGCACCCCGCGACGCGGTCGTTGACCGCCGCGCTCGTTGCAGCCGGTTGCGAGGTTCGGGAGTGTCACGAGCCATTGTGGGAGCGCACTCGCGACAAAATGGCCGGGTATTTCGGTGCGCGGAGTTTGGTGCGTCATGCCCTCGCGTATCTCCGTGTGGCCGTCCGGTTGACGCGTGCGTGGCGCCGCGACCCGAGTGCCGAGATTGTGATCATTGGGTTCAACGGGCAGCTCGATGTTTTGCTGGCACGAATGGTTGCCGGCCGGCGCGCCCGGCTCGTGTTCGCGCCGCTGGTGACGCTCACCGAGACGCTGGTCGATGATCGCAAGGTGTATCGCCGTGGAGGTTTGCGGGCGGGGCTCTCCCGATGGCTCGACCGTCGCACCCTTGAGGCGGCGGATTTGGTTCTCCTCGACACAGAGACGCATCGACAGTACGTCCGCGACCGCATAACGGCGCGGGCACGGACGGCGACGCTCTATCTCGGTGCCCACAGGAGCTTCCGCCCTGAGACGCCTCGGATACGTGCGGCAGGGGATGCTCTCCGGGTTCTGTTTTACGGCCAATATGTACCGCTTCATGGTGCCCACGTGATCGTTGAGGCGGCGGCTCTGGCCGGTCCGGACGCTGGCATCGAGTTCACCATGATCGGGACAGGACCAGATCGGCAGGCGGCGCAGGAGCTCGCCGAGCGGCGGGGATGTCCACACGTGCGGTTCGAAGATTGGCTGCCATTCGAAGAACTGCCGGCCAGGCTCCGCGAATGTGACGTGGCGCTCGGGATCTTCGGACTGACGCCGAAGGCGCGGATGGTAGTGCCGACCAAGGTCTATCAAGCGGCCGCGACGGGTCGCGCAATCATTACAGGGGATACTCCTGCTGTCCGCGAGGTCTTCACGCCGGATCAGGACATCTTGTTGGTGTCACGTGGTGATCCCGGGGCCCTCGTGGCAGCACTCCGGCGGCTGCGTGATTCCCCTGACCTCGGTCCGCGCCTCGGCCGGAACGCCGGACGATTGCTCGCCGAGCATCTCGATCCCCGTGCGCAAGGCGCGCGGGTCCGCGCCCTGCTGGGGGAGGCGTTTCCCGATCTGGCGGATCGTATGCATGTGAAAACTACAGCGCATGACTCAGAGCCTGCGTCCGCCTAAGCTCATGGAGCGCGGTTCGCGGATAGGGATCGTGATTCCGACATGGAATCGCGGTTTGAGCGCGGCGCGATGCGTGCGAGCATTGGCGCCCGCGTTCTCTCGCAACTGCTTCGTAGTCGTTGTCGACAGTGCCTCGCGCGCGGCGGAGCGTGCGACCATGGAAGCGGCGCTGAAGGACGCGGGTCTTTCGTCGTCCGTGGTGACGATTCTCGCGTTGCCGGAAAACCGTGGCTTCGCCGGTGCCGTGAACGCAGGCGTGGCGGCTGCGTTCGCCCGAGCGGCAGACGCCGTGCTCGTCCTGAATGACGATGCCGTCCTCGACGCGCCGTCGATCGAGACCCTGGGTGCTGCTGCCGTGTCCGGCGTCGGCATCGTGGCGCCTCGGGTCGTGGATGATGGGAGTGGACAGGAAGTTTCGCGGGGGGAACGTGTCTGCGTGCCGTTGCTCTGTCTCCCGCGTACGTGGCTTCGGGTGCGCCGCTCTGACACGACGCCGTACAGTGTGAGCGGAGTCCTCGGAGTGGCGTTCCTCGTTACGCGCCCGTGTTTCGACGCGGTGGGGCCGCTCGCCGAGTCGTTCTTTGCGTACTATGAAGAGGTCGACTACTGCCTGCGTGTTCGTGCCGCGGGGTTTCGGATCGTCGTGGCACCTCAGGCGACCGTACGGCACGACGGATTTCGCGGTTTCGCCGGGGGATTTACTCCGCTCGCGGCGTACCTGAAGGCCCGTAACCTCCCGCTGCTCGTCCGCCGACATGGCGGCGTGCTTGCGTGGATCGTCTTCGTGCCCATGTATCTTGCGCTCCTGGCCAGTAGCGCAGTCACGTACGCTGGTCGTGGGAGACGCCGGATTCTCTCGGCGTTGTTGCGAGGGTTTGTTGACGCCGCGTGCGCCCGTAGCGGGCCGCCGCCCGCGGCGCTGAGCGGGCCTGCATGAGTGTACGTATCGCGATTGGCGCGATCGTGCGCACGCTGGGTGGCCCGGCCACATACGGGCGTGAACTCGTGGCGGCACTTACGGCCCGGCAGCCGGCAGGGATCGAGTACGTCGTCCTGACGGATGGTCCCGAGGCGTTCGATGGCACCGGGGCCGAAGTGTGCCATGTGCCGCTCGGGAACGCGTATGCTCAGGTCGTGTGGGATCACGCGCTCGTGCCAGCGGCGGTCCGGCGTATGCGTGCCGACCTCTATCACGGTACCAAGAATACGCTTCCGCTCATGCTCCCGTGTCCCTCTGTCGTGACCATCCACGACCTTGCGGTCTACGAGCATCCGAAAACCTTTGCCGCATTGCAACGATGGCATTTGCGAACACACCTACCGTTCGCGGCCCGCAGGGCGCGCGCCATCGTTACGGTCTCCGAGCACGCAGGGCGGGATCTGCGCGCGCGCTTTCCCGACGTTGCAGACAAGGTACGTGTGGTACCGAACGGCGTCGGCAGAGGCTTCCGTCGGGTCCAGGACGCACACCAACTCGCGACGTTCCGCTCGCGGCATGGCCTCGGCTCCGGTCCGCTCGTGGCATATCTCGGTACGCTCCAGCCGCGTAAGAACGTCGAACTTCTCGCGGCAGCCTTCGGACGATTGGCGGCGGTCGTGCCCGAGGCGGAACTCGTGCTCGCGGGCCGCATCCGGCCTGGCTACAAGCCCTCGCTTCCCTCCGAGCGGGTGCGGTTGATCGGTCCGCTCCCCGACGATGAACTTGCGTCTTTCTACAGCAGTGCGTCGGTGTTGGTGAGCCCTTCGCTGTACGAGGGCTTCGGACTCACCCTGCTCGAGGCGATGGCCTGTGGATGCCCCGTCATCGCACTCCGCCGGAGCGCGGTTCCCGAGGTCGTCGGAGACGCGGCAGCTCTCCTCGACGAGGCACGCGAGGACGAACTTGCGGCTCTGCTGCGGCGGGTCCTCACCGAGCCTGGCTTCGCGGATGGTCTCCGTGCGCGAGGGGTGGAGCGTGCGGGGCAGTATTCATGGGAACGTGCGGCTGAAGCCGTGGAGAGCGTGTATCGAGAGGCGATCGCCTCCTTCCCCTCGTGATTCGACGACGGAGAGATCCAGCGTAGATTGCGACGCTGGTTCCGGTGTGGCGGGCACGGGCCGAGCGTACGTGCGCCGTGGCATCGCGTCCCGGCGCCGGGACGCGAATTCTGGTAGTCGATGGGGAGCGAAGGGTGCTCGCGTCACGCATAAGCGGGATCGCGTTTGTCAGGGTCGAGGTCGAGGCTGACGATTGCATCTTGTACCTGCTCTCGCGAGAGGTCGCCCCGGGCGGCCAATTCCGAGAGAGCCGCGACGCAGATGGAAGTCGCATCGACTTCGAAAAAGCGTCGCAATGCCTGGCGTGTATCGCTTCGGCCGAAGCCGTCAGTGCCGAGCGACCGTATGCCAGCCGGGACGAACGGCGCGATCTGATCGGGGACGATCTTCATGTAGTCGCTGGCCGCAACGATGGGCCAGGGCTCGGACGCGAGCGCACGGGCGATATACGGGACGCGTGGTGGGTCGAGGGGATGCAGCATGTTGTGGCGCGTGGCGGCGAGGCCGTCTCGCCGGAGCTGAGTGTAGCTGGTGACACTCCAGACGTTCGCGCTCACGCCACGCTCGGCGAGGAGATCGCTCGCGGCGAGAGCTTCATGTAAGATCGCGCCGCTTCCGAAGAGATGCAGCCGGGGAGTGTCGGTCGATGCGTCGACGTGTCGTACTTTGTACAGTCCGTGGAGGATGCCTTCCTCCGCACCCTCGGGCATTGCCGGTTGGTTCCAGGCTTCGTTCATCACGGTCAGGTAGTAGAACGTGTCCTCACGTTCGATGTACATACGGCGGATGCCGTCGGCGATGATGACGGCGATCTCGTACGCGTACGCCGGATCGTACGCGCGGAGCGATGGAACCACGCTCGCCAGCACGTGGCTGTGGCCGTCCTGATGCTGCAATCCCTCGCCGGCTAGCGTGGTCCGGCCCGCGGTCGCTCCGATCAGGAATCCCTTTCCGCGCGCGTCGGCATGCTGCCAGATGAGATCACCCACCCGTTGGAAGCCGAACATCGAGTAGAAGATGAAGAATGGAATCGTGTTGATTCCATGGGCCGCGTACGCCGTGCCGGCGGCGGTGAACGATGCCAGCGCGCCGGCTTCGGTAATGCCCTCTTCGAGGAGCTGGCCGTCGGCGACCTCGCGATAGTAGGCGACGATGTCGGAATCGACCGGCTCGTAGCGTTGCCCCAGCTGCGAGTAGATCCCGAACTTTCGGAAGAGCGAGTCCATGCCGAAGGTCCGGGCCTCGTCGGGGACGATCGGTACAATCAGGCGCCCGATCTTGGGATCGCTCATCAGGTGTCGCAGCATGCTGACGAATACCTGCGTCGTCGCGACGTCGCGACCGTTGCCTTGGCGGAACTCCGCGAGGATTGCCGCGGGGTCCGAATCGAGCGGTGCGGAGCGGACGATCCGGCTCGGAACGTATCCGCCACGCGCGGTGACACGCTCGCGCAGATAGCGCATCTCCTCGCTGTCGTCTGGCGGGCGGTAAAAGGGCATTCCGGGGAGAGCCTCGTCATCGATCGGAATGCCGAGCCGATCGCGGAACGCGCGGAGCTCAGTCTCGCCCAGCTTCTTCGCTTGGTGCGAGATATTGCGGCCCTCGGCTGCGGCGCCGAGGCCGTAGCCTTTGATCGTCTTGGCTAGAATCACGGTAGGCGCGTCGCGATGGGCTACGGCGGCGGCGTACGCCGCGTACACCTTTTCGACGTCGTGGCCCCCCCGTCGAAGCGCGCGGAGCTTGGCATCGGTCAGATCGGCGACGAGCGCGGCGAGTCGAGGATCGGTACCGAAGAAGTCCCGCCGAATGTATTCGCCGGACTCGACGCAGTATTTTTGATACTGCCCGTCGACGACCGAGTTCATGCGCTCCACGAGGATGCCCTCGGAGTCGCGTGCGAGCAGCGGATCCCAGTCGTCGCCCCAGATCACTTTGATCACGTTCCAGCCGGCGCCGCGAAACGCACCTTCGAGTTCCTGAATGATCTTGCCGTTCCCGCGGACGGGGCCGTCGAGTCGCTGGAGATTGCAGTTGACCACCCAGATCAAGTTGTCGAGTTTCTCGCGCGACGCCAGGGTGATCGCTCCCAGGCTCTCGGGTTCGTCCATTTCGCCATCGCCGAGGAAGGCCCATACGTGTCCTTCGGTCCCATCGATGAGGCCGCGGGCGCGCGCGTAGCGGTTGAAGCGTGCCTGATAGATCGAGCAGATCGGGGCTAAGCCCATCGACACCGTGGGCCACTCCCAGAACTCAGGCATGAGCCATGGGTGAGGATATGAGGAAAGCCCGCCTTCCGAGGCGAGTTCGCGGCGGAAATTGTCTAGTTGCGGCAGGCCGAGGCGGCCCTCGAGAAACGCGCGAGCATAGATGCCAGGAGCGGCATGGCCTTGAAAGTAGATGAAATCGCCGGATGCCTCCGGTGTGTGTGCCCGAAAGAAATGGTGGAAGCCGACTTCGAGGAGTGTCGCCAACGAGGCATACGTCGAAATGTGCCCGCCGATTCCCCCCGAGTGGTCGTTGGCTCGTATCACCATGGCGGCGGCGTTCCAGCGTACGAGATTCTTGATGCGGCGCTCGATCGCCCGATCACCCGGGTAGGCGGGTTGCTGCTCCACCGGGATGGTGTTCACGTACGGCGTGTTGGCGGTGAACGGCGCGATGACTCCGCGCCGATAGCCGTACTCCAGAAGTCGCGAGATCACGTAGCGGGCACGCTCCCCGCCACCCTCGTCGATCACAGCGTCGAGGGACTCGATCCAGCCGGCCGCCTCGGCGCGGTCGGCATCACGGGGAACGCGCACATCCATGTCCGATTGAAGATACCACGGCGTGCGGTCTTTGCGATCTGCATCGCCTGTACGGCCGTGCGGATGCGCTATGGTCCGCTATGGTGCCGACAGCCGCGCCCGGCGTGAAGGCGCTTGCCGGTCCGGAGGCATCCTCGTATTCTTCTGGGGCTCCGTGGTAGGTGCCGCGCAGGATGTGCCGTGTTCGGTGCGCGCGTTTAGATGCTGACGGGCTCCGGGGGTAGTGAGGTAGAGTGGGGGAGCCGGCCCAGGCCGAGACACGGCTGTCCGAGACCCAAACATTACCGTGATGAAGGAATACGAACGCGCGATGCTGCTTCGGCGAGGTGTCGAAGTGTTGGTTGCCGCCGGGGTGTTCATCCTCGGGCTGACGCTCTGTCGTCGCGCCATCATCCTCTCAGACGAAGGGTATCTGCTCATGCAGGCCCTCGACATGGCGCAGGGGAAGGTCCTGTACCGCGACATGGACTCCTTTGTTGCTCCGGGAGCCTGGTTCGTGCTTGCGGCGCTCTTCCGCATGGTCGAGCCGACCGTGATCGCCACCCGCATGGTCGCGCTGGTCGCCTACCTCGGGATGGTGTGGACGTGCTTCCGCATCGCGGACCGACTTGCCGGGCGATGGTCCGCATGTGCGACGGCCGTCGCACTCGGAGTCTGCACCGTGTGGGCGTTCCCGGCTTGGACCTTCTCGTTCTACTCTCCGTACTCGGTGCTGTGCGCGCTCGTCGCTCTCGAGCGCATCCTGGCGTGGCAGGTGTCGGACCGCTCCCGCGATCTCGTCTGGGCCGGCGTCTTTCTTGGCTTTGCGATCGTGTGCAAACAGAACTACGGCGTGTTTGCGGCGGTGGGGTGCGCTGCCGCGGTTCTCGCCTCGCTTGGAGCGCGAGGCACGTTCGGTCGCGTGCTTCCTTCCGCCTTGCGATTGGGGGGCGGTGTGATCGCGGCGGTCGTCCCGGTGGTGGGGTACTTCCTCTACCACGGCGCGGCGGGGCATGCGTTCGACGCGCTCGTCATGCACCCCTTCCGGGGCTTTCTCGTGGCGCATCGCATTCCGTATCTCGGGCTGAGCGAGCTCATCGACCCGCAGCTCATCGCCGGAGCCGGGCGGTTCACCTACGGCGCCTATCCGATGCTCAAGACCGGCCTCCATCTGCGATGGGCCGCGGGCAGCATCCAGTTCGTCGAGCAGTTGCATGTCGTGCTGTACTGGGTGCCGGTGCTGGTGTTCGCGTTGGCGAGCGTCCTGGTGGCGCGTTCGCTTTCTCGTCGTTCCCTGGACGTTGGGCTCGCGAGCGTGCTGGCAGTTGCCGGACTGGTGTTCCTCGGGGTGTTTCCCCGTGCGGATTTCAACCACCTGATGAACGTGTACCAGCCCGTCGTTCTCCTTGGTGTGATCGTGACACAGCGGGTGACGCGGCTCTCAGAGGGGCGGGTCTGGCGCGCCTGCAGCATCGGCTTCGCGTGTATCCTCTTCGCGCCCTACGCGCTGCTCGCGACCTCGTGGTATGTGAGTCTTCTCACCGGTTTGCAGCAGCCGCTCGCCGCCCCGCGGGGCGGGGTGCTGATCGATCCGTGGGAGGCCGGCATGATCGACTTCGAGGTCGAGACCATGCGTGCGCGTACCCGTCCCGATGAGCCGGTGTTGACTGTTCCCGGTCTCGCGATGCTCAACTTCCTGGCGGAACGTCCCATGCCCAGTCGCTACTACAACCTGTACGAGGTCCATATCGCGCATGATCGCGGTACCAGCGCCGTCGCGGAGTCCGAGCGCCGGGGGAGCCGGCTTGCCGTCGTCGACTACAACAATTTCTTTTCCGATCCGGTGGGGCTGAGCGAGTACGCTCCCGTGTTGGCGGGTCATCTCCGTCGAGATTTCTCCCCGCTATTGTCGGTTGCCGTGGACAAACACCTTTTCCTCGAGCGGCGCGCCACTTCCCTTCCCAATCGCAAGCTCGTGAGCGGTCTCGAGGACTGCGACGCCCTCACCGATGCGGAGTTCGGAGACCGTGTCATCCGCCACCACCTCTTCTTCGATGCGCTGTATCATTTTCTGGAGAACGGGGCCGAAGGGGAGCGTCAGGTGAGTGAGACCGAGTGTCGCATTCATATCCCTGCCGGCGCTCAGCTGCGAGTGCGGGTCGGCTACCGTCAGCCGCTTGGTGTTGGGGATGACGCTCGGCTTCTCGCGGAGATGTGGGCACGGATCGGCGAGGATGGCGAGGGCGAGCGCCTGCTCGAGGCGGAGGTCCCGCTTGCGGCGCAGGTGGGTTGGGGCTCGCCGGCGCCGGCCGAGTACGAGGTCGACGTGGCGCATCTCGCGGGTCGGGACGTTACGCTCATTCTGCGCACGGTCTTCGATGGCGAGATCGAGATGAACGCGCTCGAGCTGTGGGGCTTTGCCATGGTGTGGCAGGATCTGCAGATAGAGCACGGACGCGTCAGTGCGCGTGAAGACGGGGCATGAACCAAGATCCCCAGCCGCAACTTGCACGCTTCCCAGAGGCCGACGCTCTCAAGGCCGTTGGTATTCTCGCGGTCGTGTTCATTCATTGTATGCGGTCCCCGTGGGCGCCCGATGTGCAGAGCGTGGAGATCTGGCTTCTCCATCTGACGGCGTTCGCCGTGCCCGGGTTCGTTGCGGTGTCGGGTTTTCTCTACGCGACACCCGCCTCCCTGACTGGTGCGATGATGCGGCGACGCCTGCAACGCATTCTTCTTCCGTATCTCGTCGCCTCCGCGGCGGCCCAGATCTACCGATTCGTGGAGGGCATGCCGTCGGAGAGCGGAAGTCTCGTCGGAGATGTGCTCTTGGGGGCCTCCTTTGGTCCGTACTACTATGTGTTCATCATCGTCACGCTCGTGGTTGCTACCCCACTGATCGCGCGCGTCCCGGCGTCATGGCATCCCGCGCTGCTCGTGTTTCTGGTTGCTGGAACGTTCGTGTCACAAGGATTGATCGACAACAGCCGCGGCAACGGCTTGAGCGGGCTTTACTATCTCCGGAACCCGCTCCTATTCGGCGGCTACTTCTTTCTCGGTTGGATGGTCCGTGTGCATCGGTCGACGCTGATTGCCGCGCTGGCGGACAAGCAGCGGCCGACGGCTGCTCTCCTTGCGTTGACGTCGGTTGCCTGTCTGGCTGTCGTTGCCGCCGGTCTTCCGCCACGGGCGGTGATGCGCGCGGCCAGTGTCAACGTCTACGTCGTGCTCGCCTTCGTCTTCGTGCTGGCGCAGGCGCGCCGGTCGCTGCCGGGTTGGGTGCGTTTTCTCAGTGACGGGACGTACGCGATCTATCTATTTCATCTTTTTTTCATGTACTCCGCCAGCAGCTGGTTTCAGCATCCGCCCGGAGGGTTCGACCCGGCGGCGGTCGTAGGCCGGTTCGCGGTCGGGATCCTGGGTTCTGTTCTTTTCGTGCTCGTCGGTCGCCGCGTTCTCGGGCGCGCCAGTCGTTTGGTCATAGGTGCATGATGCGTGGGTTACGTCGCAATATCGCTTTTCTTCTAGTAGGGTATTCCTCGTGGGGTTTGATCGGAGACGCAGCGTGACACGACGTGGCCGAGTACGCTGGCTGCTCGTTTGTGCCCTTCTGGGCACGTGCGTGGCGATATCGACGGGATGTACGCAGCCCCCAGCTGAGCCGCAGAGTCGGCGCGCCCTCCTCATCGGAATCGACGGCGCCTCGCTTCGCGTCATCGATCCTCTCATTCGACAAGGACGCTTGCCGAGCCTTGCTGCGATTGCGCAGGCCGGTGCGTCAGGCCCGCTTCGCTCTCACTATCCTCTCCTCTCTCCCAGGGTGTGGACGTCCATCGCGACCGGCAAGGAGCCGAAGAAGCATGGCATCCTCAACTGGGTACGTCCGGGTGGGAAGGAGACTCGTGAGCTGATGCAGAGCTCCGATCGTAAAGTGCACGCGCTGTGGAACATCGCCTCCACCCACGGACGCACGGTGGGGACCGTCAACTGGCTCAATACCTATCCCACCGAGATCGTGGACGGGATCGTGGTCTCGGACGCGGCGATTCCGGGCGAGGTGCGTAATCGCGAGATGTTCTTCGCCCGGAAGGACGCGGCTGTGGCGGCCGACGCGCCCAAAGAGGGGACGACGTTCCCCGCCGAGTGGCATGAGCGCGTGACGAAGATCCGAAAGGAGCCCCGGCTGTTTGCGGATTTGCCGAACCCTTTCGAGGGTGATGTGGACTTTCCGAAGTGGGCCTTCCGCGGGCTCCTCTCGACCGCGTTCGCCAACGACGATCTGATCGCCCGTCTCGCGCTCGCGGTGGAAGAGGAGATCAAGCCGGACCTGCTCATGGTGTTGATGCCTGGCATCGACAAAATCTCGCATTTTCTTTGGGGTACGTTGGAGCCGGCAGACAGCTATCCGGATACGCTGCAATTCACCCGTGCGCAGCGTGAGACCAGTCGACAAGCGCTGCTTGCGACCTACATCCAGGCCGATCGTCTCATCGGAGCGCTCGTGGCGCGGTTCGGACCCGAGGATCTCGTCATGGTCGTCTCCGATCATGGCTTCGAGGCGCGGGTGTTGGCCAAGGGCCAGACGACTGGCGGTCACGACACCGCGAAGGCGTTGTACGGGGTGATGTTCGCACGCGGCACCGGCATCGCCCCGGGCCAACTCGTGCGTGGTGTCTCCGTGAACGATGTCACGCCGACGATTCTTGCCTGGTGGAACATGCCGGTCGGTGAGGACATGGACGGCACACCGGCGAACTTTCTCGGTATCGACGATCCTGCCACGATCGCGACGCATGATACCTCGCCCGTCAAGCGGGTCGCCATCGATCTTCCGGCTGGGGCCGAGGATGCCAAGCTCGATCAGCTTCGCGCACTCGGCTATCTGCAAGAGGAGCACGAGATCGAGTAGCCGTGGGCGGTTCCGGACGCGCTCGGAGGGCGCGGTTGCGATCCCGGGCGGCTAGCGTTCCGAACGATTCCTGATCAAGCCGTACCAGGGCTGCGCGCCTTCTTGGATCACACTCGCGCGGGTGTAGGTGCTCTCGAGGTAGCCCACGAGTTCCGGGAAGATCTCCTCGAAGGGTGCGAACTGCGCGTACATCGTCGGCTTGTACACGACGCAGCGGGTGCGCGTGGCTTCGAGGGCCGCGACGATGGCGGGTCCGTCGACATTGCCCGGAATCGTCAGATCGAAGGGCGTGGGATTGCGGCGGCCGGTGATCACGTACAGGAGCGGCATGTCGGGGGCTACGAAAATCGGTGCGCCTGGCGGCGCGCACTCTTCGATGAAGGCTGCGGCGCGGCGGTAGCTCGCGGCGACGTCGGGAGCTACCGATACGGAGACTGCGCGCAGGTCGGCAGGGTCGGGATGCCAACGACGGATGTCGCCGGAGAGACGCGCGGCGACGAGGATCAGGGCGAGGGCCGCGCCCATCCAGGCAACACGCCAAGACCACGCCGCTACGGCGAAGCGCCTCAGCAGCGTCCGGTCGATGCGGTCGCTGGCCATGGCGACGATCGGGAGGACCGGGGCCATGATGAACGCGAGGTGCGACCAGATCGCCGAAGGAAAGAGGCCGAAGAACAGTAGGGTCGCGAAGACCGCGATGGCAAGTGCGGCGTTCCGTGCGCGAGGGGCCTCGCCCCGCAGTCCCCACACGAGGAAGGGGGCGAGCAGAAGTGCGCCTATGGTCCCTCCGTAGGCGAGACGGATGATCGTGCTCCGGAGGAACGGTGACGGAATCGCTCCGAAGAACGGCTCCGCGCGTACGAGATAGTTGAAGAGAGTCGGCGGCGTGTACACGAACACGAACCGGCCGTCGTCTGCTGGATGTGCGCCAAAGATCGGCGGTAGCGGGTCGTTGTACGCCACCAGTTGTGTGTCGCCGATGGTGAGTAGGGTGGCATCGAGGAGGGCGTAGAGTCCGCCCGTCGCAGCGAAGTAGCCGAGAGCGGCGAGGGTGACGGCCGCGCCGCCGAGGCCGATCGGAAGGAGCCCGCCGACGACCGAGCGTCGGATGCCCGGAGCGTTCCGACGGGTTGCCATGTACGTGACGATGACGGCCAGGAACGCGAGGCCGCCGAAATTCTGCTTGGTGAGGGCGCAGCAGGCGAGGGCCACCCCGACGCCGAGACCGTCCGTCGTCCGCGCGGACTCCTGATAGCGCACCAGCATACCCAGCGTTCCCAGCGCGAAGACCAGGGAGAGTGGCGAATAGTTGAACATGCTCAGGACAGGGAAGCTGAGGATGACCAGGAAGAGGTAGAGCCCCACGGGGAGGAGAGCCCAGCCCGGCCGCGTGACACGCGCCGTCAATGCAAAGAGGAGCATCGCCGTGGCCGCGTTGACCAGCATCTGCGCCCAGCGTGTGACGATCAGGTCGCTTCCCGCGAGCGCCAGCAGCCATGCCGTCACGTAGTACACGCCCGGGAAGATCCCAGTATAGATGTCGCGATACAGGACCTCGCCGTGGTTCAGGCGCTCGGCGATGTTGAGCAACTGTCCCTCGTCGAGCGGCACGAGGCTACGGTCGTGGATGGCGAGTTGGGCGGCCATTCCCGCGATGCCCACGCCGGCCAGCGCGAGCCAGCCGGGGCGCGTTTTCGCCGCTGTGTGCCTCACGATCCTCGCCGAGCCTTCCACACGGCAGGCACTATAGCGGCGTTGTCGCGGAGCCGCGATGACCGGTTTCGGCATGTCGCCGCATCGCATACGATCAGATCCGTACGCCCATGGACGCCCACGAATACGACCGACTGGCCGAGTACGAGGAATGGTATTGGTGGCACCGCGCGCGTCAGACGATCGTGCAGACGCTGCTGCGTCGTCATGCGCCTCCGCACGCGCGTATCCTCGACGTGGGGTGTGGGACCGGCGCGACGACGCGAAGCCTGACCGAATTCGGCAACGTCGTCGGTCTCGACGTCGGCATGGACGCGCTCCGTTATGCGCAGCGGCGCGGTGTGCCTGTCGCCGCTTCGGTCGCGGCGCCGCTCGCGGTGCGCTCCGAGGCGGTCGATGTCGTGGTGGCGCTCGACGTCCTCGAGCATCTCCCCGACGATCACGCGGCCGCGGAGGAAATCTGGAGAGTCCTAACGCCGGGCGGTATCGTGCTGGTCACCGTCCCGGCGTATCAGTTCCTGTGGAGCGGCCACGATGTCGCGCTCGGGCACCAGCGCCGGTACCGCCGTCGGCAGCTCCGCGAGGTTCTTCGCGCCGGCGGCTTTGAGATCGAGCTGTGCTCGTACGTGATGGCGTCCGTGTTCCCGCCAGCGGCCGTCGTGCGGTTGGCCGACCGTCTCATGCCGCGTGAACGCGCGATGCAGGAGAGTGGTTACGTGGCGACACCGCCGGTCGTGAACAGCATCATGTCGCACGTCGTCGGCTTCGAAGGACGGCTCGTCCAGCATGTGAATCTGCCCTTCGGGTTGAGCGTCGTCGCCGTCGCACGCCGTCCCCGGGGGCCGGCGGGGTCGTGTGTGTAGATCGCGCGTGCTGTCTCCCGGCAGCGGCACGCCGGGAATGCCCCGGGCTAGCGCCTCAGGTAGCGTCGGTGGATGCGCGCGAGGTCGAGCGCCGCGCGTACGTAGTCTCGTGGGCCGATCTTCGAGCCCTCGACGTCGCGCCACGCGCGCAGGGGCTGCTCGAAAATGACCGTTTCGGCCGGTGGAAGTCCACCGGCACGCCGGGCGTGGATGAGGCGGGCGATGACCTCGACGTCGAAGATCCACCCAGACACGAAGGGTTCCTCGAACAGTGATCGAACCTCCGGGGTGATACGGAAGAGTTTGGCACCGCACTGGGTATCGTACACGGAGAGGCCGAGCGTGATGGAGATCACCGTCGCGGACGCACGGCCGAGGTAGTGACGAAGCGCGCGGCGCTCGATCTTGCGCCCGAGGAGGCGGACCCGCGTGCCGAATATCACCTCGGTGTTGGGCTGCGCGTCGAGGAGGTCGCAGAAGTCCAGAATGACGTCGAGGGGCGTTGCCAGGTCGGCATCCCAGTACCCGCAGTATTCGACATCGAGCTCGAAGGCGCGTTGCAGGCCCGTGCGAATGGCCTCCCCCTTGCCCACGTTGGTTGGGAGGTCGCAGAGCGAGACGCGGTCGGGCGCGACCTCGCTGAGCGCGTGAAGTCTGGCGAGCGTGTCGTCCGTGCTGCCGTCGTTGACGAAGATCAGGCGCACGTGCTCAGCCTTGCGGAGGAACGCTGCGAAGGCATCGTGCGAGAGCCGCCGAGCCTCGTTGTGGCAGGGAACGACGACGGCCGCGCGTCCGATCGGAGGGCCAGGTGACAACAGGGCCTACCAGATCCTGCCGTCGCGGAGCGCGCGGGTGCGCCCAATCCTGGTGCTGGCTCGGATCATTGCTCTCAGGCCTATGTGAGAGCGGGCAAGGGTGCAAAGGGGCGCGATCCAAGCACCCTCGTCGTGCCCCCGGTGGGGCGGTCGTAGCTCGTTCCCTTGGGGTCTCGGGGGCTGCGAACGGAGCGGCCCTGCGATCTCTTTATTGACGGCGGGTGCCTGGCGGCACACAATGGCCCGACCCGGGCCCGACCCGGGCCCGACCCGATCCAGGCGACTGCAAGCTGTGAGTAGCATGATGTCGACGAGAGTCGTCTCCGATGGCGTGCATGGCGATAGGCATATCTAGATGACCCCACCCGAGGCAGAGGACTCCTCAGGCCGCTTCTACGCCCAAATCTTCATCATCAGCTTCGCCGCGTTGCTTCTCGAGATCAGCTATACGCGGCTGATATCGTTCAAGCTCTTTTACTACTACACTTATCTCATCATCGGATTCGCGCTCCTCGGGATAGGCTCGGGCGCGATCTTCGTGGCGATTCTGGCCCCGTTGCGCCGGATCGAGCTCCGGCGGCTCCTGGCTGGCGGGTGCCTGCTCGGTGCCCTCGCGGTGGCGATTGGCTACACCGTCATCGCGATCATGCCGCTGAACGCATTCGAGCTCACGCGGAGCTTCACCAACATCACTGGGAGCATCGACGAGCTGGCCAAACTCGGTCTGGTCTGTGCGGCGTTGTTCGCCACGTTTCTCACGATCGGTGTCATGATCGCCGCGCTCTTCAGCGCGAACCCGTCGCTCATCAATCGGCTCTACTTCGCGGATCTGGCAGGGGCCGGACTCGGCTGTGCCGTCGTGGTGCCCCTCCTTGGCGTGTTCGGACCGCCGTCGTGTATCGCGCTCGCGGGGGCGATTCTTGCCTTGACGGGCGCGCAGCTGGCCGCGGGTCGGCAGACCGGCGTGCTCGTTGCATCGCTCGCGACTGCGTTGGCGCTCGGGGTCGCCGTGCCCTATCCGCAGGTTTTGCCCCACCTGGTGACCGACGCCACCAAGACCATCAGGCCGGCGGATACCAGCCGCTCGTTTTTCTCCCAGTGGAGTCCCGTCTTCCGCATCGACGTGACCAGGCCGCCGCTCGACAACGACGATGCGATGCGGATCATCCACCACGACGGCTTGTGGGGATCGACCCTGCACCGCTTCAACGGGGATCCCGCGAGCCTGACGCGATTCGACACCAACGAGCGGATCTTGCCCTTCCGCACGATCGATCCATCGCCGCGGCGCGTGTTGATCATCGGAGCGGCTGGTGGTCACGAGATTCTCGCCTCGCTGTACTTCGGTGCGGAGAAGATTACGGCCGTCGAGTTGAACCCGGTCACGGTATCCTTGCTGACGACTGTTTTCCCCGACTATTCGGGGCATCTTCACGAGAACCCGCGCGTTGACATCGTCAACGACGAGGGGCGTGCGTTCTTGGCGCGAACCCAAGAGCGCTACGATCTCATTTTCTTCGTCGCCCCGGACAGCTACTCCGCGATGAATGCGGCAACAGCCGGGGCGTTCGTACTCTCGGAGAGCTACCTCTACACGGCGGAGATGATCGCCTCGAGTCTTCAGCACCTGAGCGACGACGGCATCATCTGCATGCAGTTTGGCGAGTACGTCTACGATGAGAAGCCCAATCGTACGGCGCGCTACGTGGGGACGGCGCGCGAAGCATTTCGGACACTCGGGATCGACGATTTCGCGCGCCACGTCATGGTGGCCACCTCGCCGAGCTTCATGCAGGTGTCGACGATCCTCCTGAAGCGTACCCCGTTCAGCGAGGAGGATGTCGGGCGGTTCATGACCAACGCGGAAGCGCTCGAGGGTACCATCGCCCGCTACGCATTCGGACGCGAGCTCGACGACGGTTCGGTCAACAAGATCATCACCATGGACGAGGGGGCGCTCGCGGCGTGGCATGCGGACCAGCCCTATGACGTCAGTCCCATTACCGACGACGCCCCGTTCTTCTGGCACTTCGCCCGTTTCCGAACCGTCTTGGGGGAGCTGCACAGGCCACTGGCAATCGATACCGAAGACTCGGTGGGCGAGCGCCTCTTGATCGTCATGGTCGTGATCTCGGTGCTCTTCGCGACGTTTTTTCTGATCTTGCCGTTCGTCGTGGTGCGTGACGTGTGGTCACGGTTGCCGTTCAAGGGGCGGACCGCGGTGTACTTCGCCGCCCTCGGGGTCGGCTTCATGTTTTTCGAGATCAGCCTGATTCAGAAGCTGACGCTCTTTCTCGGATATCCGACCTACACGCTGACGGTCACGTTGATGTCCATCCTGGTCTTCACCGGCGTCGGGAGTCTCCTCACCGACTTGTACGCGGGGCAGCGCAACAAGGCGCTCGCCGGACTCTTCGGCGCGCTGCTCGTGCTGACGGTCTTTTATCAGTTCGGTCTCGGACTGGTGACTGAGCAATTCCTGGCCTCGTCGCTGTCGGTGCGCGTGTTGATCACCACAGCGATGCTGGCGCCGCTCGGCCTTTGTCTGGGGGCGTTCATGCCGATTGGCCTCGCGACGGTGGCGGGGCTCAGCGACCACTCGGGCGAGTACGTCGCCTGGGGGTGGGCCGTAAACGGATTCTTCTCGGTGATCAGTTCGGTGCTGACGACGATTCTCTCGATGAGTTTCGGATTCCAGGTCGTGCTCTCGCTCGGGGCGCTCGTCTACGGGGTGGGCATACTCGCCATCCGGTCCGTTCCCAGTCCGGACTAGTCGTGGCCTCAGCTCGGTCGGGCCCAAGTCTCGATCGTGCCGCCGGCGCCGACTAGGGACTCCACCGTGCCGAGTCCTACGCAGAGCGGCATCGCTGCGACAGCCATCGCCAGGACGAGCGCTTCCGGTCGTCGGGCTTGCGCCGAGCGAAGCTGATCATAGAGCGTCTGCCACCGACCACCGCCCGCGGTGAGCCCGCTTTGCAGCCAGCCGTACGGGTTCTGTTCGAGTGAGAAGTGCGACGTGCGCTCGACGCGAAATCCAGTGTGGACGAGCGCGCGCTCGAGGGCCGACGGCGTGAAGTGGAACAAGTGGCGCGGGAGGTCGAGGTGGAACCAGTGCTCTCGCATCAGCCGGGCCTGCCAGCTGGCCAGGTTGGGCACGGCGATGACGAGTGAGCCTTCTGGGGCGATGATGCGGCGCACCTCGCGCAGGGTGTCGAGCGGTTCGGGCAGATGCTCGAGGACGTGCCGAAGCACGACGATGCGAAAGGACCCTGTGGCGAACTCGGTCTCGGCCAAGCCGCCCGCGGCCACGTTGACCTCGATGCCATCTGGCAGCCCTTCGTGTACGCGGGGATTGACCTCGGTACCGGTGCACTCGTATCCAAGCTCGGCCAGTGCGCGCAGCAGCTTGCCGTCTCCGCACCCGATATCGAGCACGCGACCGCCCGGGCCTGCGCGCCTGCTGATCCGTTTGGCCAGCGTACGAATGAAGGCGCGGCGACCAAACTCGATGAACGGACCGAATTTGCGTCCGTGGTCGGCAGCGTAGTCGCCAACGTAGAGCGCGCGTAGCTCTTCGGCGGGCGGGAGTGGTGTCGTTTCCCCGAGACCGCAGGTGAGACAGGTCGTGACTTCGTATGGTGCGGGTGTCCGTGTGAAGGGAGCGCGTGTCGAACCGCCGCAGATGCGGCAGGGAGCGGCCGTATCCGGATCGTGCTCAGTCAGCTCCCCCATGGAGAGAGAACGATAGCACGCGTATGGCGCGCCCGATACGCCGTTTGAAACCGGAACGCGGGTGGCTGTCAGAACTGGAAGTAGATGAGCTCCGCGCCAACGCCGCCGCGCGCCATGTCCCTCGTTGACGAAGTCTCGTGAGGAAAATCGCGGTGCGGATGCGTGGCGACGACATGGCTACTCGAGGTACCCGAGAGCCTCCAGGCGAGCGCGTCGTTTCGGTGTCAGAACGAACCGACCCTTGACGTTGTGCGTGGGGCTCGTGCGCGCGTGGGCACGGCGTGTCCGGATGGCTGCGCTCAGAGCGTCGGCGCGCGCGGGAGAGTGTCGCGCCGCGTCGCGGCGTTCTTCGGGATCCTCGGTGAGATCGTAGAGCGAGGCACTGCCTTCCAGGTCGACAATCAGTTTCGAGGAGTCGGCGATGACAGCGGACGTGTGGATTCCCCAGCTGACCGCCAGATCCGCGAAAAAGGGTGGGCGCGGCGGCGGGTCGTACACGAGTTCGTGAAGCGACTGGGAGCGGAGATGCGGCGGGGCGGGCACGCCGGTGAGATCTGCCAGCAGGGGCCAGACGTCGAGAAGTGACGCTGGGACCTCGACGGTTGCGTTTCCTGGAACGCCGGCTCCGCTGATGATCAGTGGCACATGGACGAGTTCTTCGAAAAGAGTGCGCGAGTGCTGAAGCCCGCCGTGCTCACCGAACTCCTCCCCATGATCGGAGGTGACGATGATGACCGTCGGGCCGATCTTTCTGGCCATGGTCTCGAGCAGCACCCGTCCGATCTGCAGATCGGTGAACGCGATTTCGGCATCGTACAGGGCGACGAGCGTCTCGAGCTCGGGTGCAGTCGTCCCGCTCACATCGCGCATGTGACGGTAGACGAATTGCTTCTGGCTCGGGCCTCTGAGCGGCTCGTCCGCGGGCACGCCGAAACGCTCGGCGAAGGCTGATGGGGGATAGTAGCCCGCATGAGGATCGAAATAGTGCAGGTAGGCAAGGAACGGCCGATCGGTCGAGCGTTCGGCGAGCCACGCGATCGCCGTTTCGGTCACACGCTGCGCGGTCGCGACCTCGACGAGCGTTAGCATCGACGCATCGCCCCAATGCACGTCGCCAGGGGTATTGCGGGAGACGTGCTTCCCGTGCAGCACGTCGAACCGATCGAATCCTTGCGCGAACCCCATCTCCGGTGTGACGAAGGCCGGATTTGCGGAGAACGCCACCGTCTCGTAGCCGGCGTTCTGGAACGCTTCCGGCATGGTCTCCTGCGCGTCGGGAAGGAAGGAGTTGTGATGCTCGAGTCCATGTTCGATCGGCGAAAGCCCGGTCAAGAGCGAGGCAACGCTCGCCCCAGTCCACGAGCTGGGCGCGCGTGCGCTGACGAACCGTGTCCCGGCCCGCGCCAGGCCATCGAGATAGGGCGACGTGTCGCGCTCGTACCCGTAGCTTCCGAGATGGTCGGCGCGCAGGGTGTCGACGACGATGAGCAGGACGTTGGGGGGGGTGGCCGGGCGCGGCGGCAGGCTCCGATCCCGCTGATCGCCGGCTCCCGCGAGGGCACCACCAACGAGCGCGGCGGCGAGGACACCGAGGAAGGTGCGACCTGGCATGAGTACCGTTACTTTGCAGGCGGGCGGAAAGAGCGTCAAGTGGCTGAAAAACATGCTCTTGCATTCATCCTCAAGCTCGGCTGAACTGGTGGATCAACCCTATGGCCTGCAAGATCGTCGTCATTCCGACGTACAATGAGCGTGAGAACGTCACGCGTCTGATTCCCGAGGTGCTCGCGCAGGACGACGAGATCACGATCCTCGTCGTCGACGACAGCTCGCCCGATGGGACGGGGCAGGCTGTCGAGCAGCTCGCGGCGGAGACGTCGAGGGTTCAACTGCTCACACGGCCCGGGCGGGGTGGCATCGGCCCCGCGTACAAGGCGGGCTTTCAGCGTGCGATGGAGCTTGGTGCCGATCTCATCGTGCAGATGGATGCGGATTTCTCACATCCGTATACATCGTTGCCTGAGTTTTTCCGCGCGACCGAAGACGCGGATCTGGTTCTGGGCTCGCGCTATACCAACGGCATTACGGTGGTGAATTGGCCGATCGAGCGCCTGCTGCTCAGCTACTTCGGCAATACCTACGTCCGCGCCATTACCCGCCTGCCGGTGCGTGACACCACTGGAGGCTTCAAGTGTTGGCGGCGTGAGGCGCTCGCAGCCATCGACATCGGGGCCGTCCGCTCCAACGGGTACGCTTTCCAGATCGAGACGACCTATCGCCTGTGGCGTAAGGGCCTTCGCATTCGCGAGATTCCGATCATCTTCATGGATCGTACCGTTGGCGATTCGAAAATGTCGAAGCGGATCAGCCTCGAGGCGCTGTGGATGGTGTGGTGGCTCAAGGTTCAGACGCTGCGCGGTCAGCTGTGAGCCGGCCGCATCTCTTCGTCCTGAATGAGCGTGACCCCGAGAACCCGCGTGCCGGCGGCGCCGAGGTGCATCTCTTCGAGATTCTCGAGCGCCTGAGCGCGCGGGGATTTCCCGTGACCATGTTCTGCGCGGGGTTTCCTGGCGCCGCTCCGCGTACGGATATTCGCGGCGTCGAGGTGCACCGGGTCGGCAACCGCTATTCGTACTATGTGCGAGGGCCCGCCGCTTTTCGGCGTCTGGCGCGTGCTGTCGGCGGCCCGGCGTTGCTGATCGAGACTCTGAACAAGCTGCCGTTCTACGGCCCGCTCTATTCGCCGATTCCCGAGTTGGCGATCGTGCACCACTTGTTCGGCACGACGGCTTTTCGGCAGGTGTCGTTTCCGATCGCGGCGGTGACGTATCTTGCCGAGCTCGGCATTCCCAGGGTGTACCGCGATGTGCCCATGATTGCGATTTCACCGAGTACACGCGACGATCTTGCCCACCGGGGTGTGCCGCCGACGCAGGTGACGATCAGCCCGTGTGGGATCGACCATGACGTCTATCGTCCCGGAAGCACCGAGCCGGGGCCGATGATCTTGGCCCTCGGCCGGATCGAGCACTACAAAGGCTTCGAGCTGGTGGTGGCCGTGATGCCTCGTATCCTGGCGGCCGTCCCCGACGCGAGACTCGTCATCGCCGGTCGCGGAGACGCGGTGGCGGCACTCGAGCGTCAGGTGGCGGCGCTCGGTCTCGGCGACCATGTGGAGTTCGCTGGCTTCGTCGACGACGACCGCAAGGTCGAGCTCTATCAGTCGGCGCGTGTGTTCGTGAATCCTTCAGAGAAAGAAGGCTGGGGGCTCACCGTTGTCGAGGCGAACTCCTGTGGGGTTCCGGTCGTGGCGAGCGACTCGCCCGGCCTCCGCGACGCGGTTCAGCACGAACGCAGTGGCCTGCTCTATCCGCATGGTGACGCGGCGGCATGCGGAGATGCGATTCTTCGCGTGCTGCACGATCCGGAGACATGGCGGCGGTTGCGCGACGGTGGACTCGAGTGGTCGGCGACGTTCAGCTGGGATACGGCCGCGGATCAGACCGAGGCGGTGATCGAAGACGTGCTCGCGCGTGACGGCACGGTGCGCGGTGGATGATCGTAGATCTCCGCTGGGCTGGCTGGCGATCTTCGCACTGAGTTTCGGGTACTACGCCCTGTTCGTCCGCTACGGCTGGAACGAGGCTGACGAGGGCGTGCTCCTGGCGCAGTACTACAGAACGTACGCCGGCGAGATGCCGGTGCGTGACTTCCACATCGGGTACACACCGGGCGGCTACTATTTTAACGCCGCCCTGTTTCACTGGTTTGGTCCCACGGTGCTCTCGTTGCGTTGGTCGCTGGCGGTGTGCCACTCCCTTGCCGCCGCGTGCCTGTTCGTGATCGGCCGGCGCGTGATGCCCGTCGCCTTCGCCTGTCTTCCGCCGCTGACCTACTGCGCGATCATGCCGTTCTTCCCGGGCGAGTTCGCGTTGTTCAATGTCCCGTATCCCCTCTGGTACGGGGTGCTCTTCATGGTGGCGGGGTTGTGGGTGTTGCTCCGTTTCATCGATGCGGGAGGGATGGGCTGGGTCGTCGCGGGGGGTTTGCTGACGGGTGTCTGCTTCAGCTTCAAACCGAACGTCGGCCTCTTCCAACTGGCGATGAACGGCCTGATCTTTCTGGTCGTGCTCGAGCCGCCGACGGGGGGCGTCGCTACCCGCCGTGATGCGGTCGCGTGGTGGGTGCTGCTACTCGGTATCGTGTCGGGTTTGATGATCGTATTCGCCTCCCAGGCGACCGCTCGTGACGTTGCGATCTTTCTGCTGCCGATCTTCGGCGTGGTGACGATCCTCGCTGGGCATCGTCTAGGCGTCGGATCGACTTCCAGCCCCGTGCATCGACTGCTGCCCTGCGCGCTCGTGTTTGGAGCCGCGATGTTGGTGCCGATCCTGCCGTGGGCGCTCTACTTCTTGTCGGTGCTCGGACCAGAGTGGTTCGCACGCGCGCTCTTGTTCATCGGTAGCGGTTTCGAGCGTTTCTACTACATCGAGTTTCATCGGCCCGGTTCATGGGACGCGGCGCTCATCGTCGCGACACTCGGACTAGGAGCGCTCGGGCGGTCGGTACGGAGCGGGAACATACCGCCATCGCTGGTGGTCGGAGCGGCCGCCTTTGCTGGAGCCGGCGTCCTCCTAGCGTTGGGTCGCGCGCCGATGCCCGAAGGATTGCATGCCGCGGTGGTTTCCCGCGTCGAGGACCTGAGCTTCACCGCGAGTCTCATCGTGCATTGGCTCGCGCTGGCGGCCTGCGTGCCGCTGTTGTGGTCGACCGAGCGAAGCCGACCCACGTTGATCAAGCTGGCGATTCTGCTCGGTGCGCTCGTCATGTACCTCAAGCTCTACCCGCGGAGTGACTTTTCGCACCTCGTGGTGGCGGTGCCGCTTACCTTGGTGCTGGGCGCATGGTTGGCGTCCCGGTTTACTCGGTGGCTTCCGCGCGCGGTCGGGCTGCGTCGGCTGGCCGAGGTGACGATCATCGCCGGCGTGCTTGGGTTCATCGGGCTTCGCATCGCGCCGAACCTTGCGGCAGTTGCGATGTGGGACGGCGGTCCGAGATGGCGTCCGCATGCCAGCGTGGACCTGGAGCGCGCGCCGCTTACGCTGGAGATCGGCCGTGAACCCCGAGTGCGGGCGCTCCACGATACCGTCGAGTTCGTGCGGGCGAACTCGACGCCGGGAGAGCATTTATTCACGTTCCCTGCGATCGAGGCGCTGTGCTTCCTCAGTGATCGAACGAACGCGACACGTCATGGCTACTTCTTCACCGGATGGCCGGGGCACGAGGTCGAGGCCGAGGTGGTGTCGGCATTGGCCGCGAACCCGCCGCGCCTCATGGTCACCCTGCAACGCCATCAGCTCTTCTTCCTCAACGCACCGGCCTACTATTTCTCGCTCCGCGCATTCGTGCGCGAGCACTATCGCGAGGTGGCGCGGTTCGGTGTGTACTCGGTGCTCGCGCATCGTGGGGTGTCGGAGGCGAGTCTGATCTCGCCCCGGCTGTACCGACCCCGAGGCGCCGCATCGCTGGCTGCTCGCTATGGGAGTCGACTCCGCGAACCATCGACCCGCCTCGCCGCCGCGACCGCGCTCGCGGCCGAGCGCCTGGAGTTCGCGTGGGAGCCCGCGGTCGCGTTGCTGCGAGACGACGATGTGGCGGTACGCGAGGCCGCGATCGTCGCGCTCGCGAGCGTGACCGATCCAGCGATCGCGGGCCCCTTCAGCGAGGCACTTCTGGACGGACAGGTGCCGGAGCGCCTTCGGCTTGCTGTGTTGCGCCGTGTCCTTGCTGTCGGCGATGCCGAGGTTGCGGGAGCGGTGATCGAGTTGCTCAGCGCTGCGCCGACGATGCGCGAATACGCGACCGTGCTGCTTACTCTCGAGACGATTGGGCTGAAGTTCGCGATGCGGGACTACTGGTTCGGAGAGACCCGCCGTCTCGAGATTCCGCCGGGGCCATTGCATGACATCGCCATTTGGGAGACCCGCCTGCTGAATCCCGGGGAGGAGCAGGCGGTACGGACGTTCCTGACGCGCGTGCTGTCCCGAATCGATCCCGGCGCGCTCGCGCCGATCCTGTGCCGTTTGCTGGAGGCACACGTGCCGGTGGCGCTCCGTGTGGCAGCTGCCGAGGGGTTGCTCCGTCTGCCGTTGCCCAGCCGGCCCTGTGATCCATTGGATGCGTTGCTCGACGTCGTAGAGGTCGAGCCCGTGTTTGCGCCCTCGCTCGTCGTGCAGCGCTACGCCGAGGACGCGGTATCGGTTGGTCCGCGTCTGCAGCGGGCACTCGCGGAGGATGGTGTCGGCGCCGCGTTGTTTTGGGCGGCTGGTGCCACCAACGACACTCGTTTTCGCGACGTGTTCGTCCAGGGTCTCGTCGATCCACGCCAGGAGATTCGGCTTGCGGCACTGCGCGGGCTCGACCGTGTGGCCGACGCCTCCGTGGCCGGCGCGCTGCGAGCCGTGGCGGCGACCGACGTCGATTACGAAGTGCGGGCGACCGCGGCGCACGTGCTCGCGACGCTCGGTCGGCGGGCCGCGAGCGAATGACTTCGCGTCTTTCCGGAATGCGTGGGGCGCGCTACAACGAGGCGGTCAAGTGAGTTCGCCTTCCTCCGAACACGACGTCACGTTCAGTGGCGAGCGCCCCGGGCGGGGTGATGGGTTCGCCTATGACGAGGCGCGCCATCTGTCGGCGTACCTGTACGCGAGTCAACGTGCGGCGGGGCTCGATGTCCTCGACGCGGGATGCGGCGAGGGCTTTGGTACCGAGATGCTCGCTGGGAGCGCGCGCCGCGTGCTGGGGATCGACTACTCCGACGGAGCGATCGCCTCTGCGCAGCGAGCGTACCAGATCCCGAATCTCGAGTTTCGCCAACTCGACGTCTACGATCTCGCGGGGCTGAATCTCCAGTTCGATGTCGTCACCAATTTTCAGGTGATCGAGCACCTGCCGGACCCTCCGCGATTTCTGGCCGCCATCCGCGCCGCATTGAAGCCCGACGGTGTCCTGATCCTCACTACCCCGAATCGATTGACGTCGACGTCCGAGAATCCGTACCACCTTCGCGAGTATACCGCCGAGGAGCTCGAGACCGTGCTGCGGCCGATCTTCGGACGCGTCGATCTGTACGGCATGATGGGCAACGAGAAGGTGCAGGAATTCGAGCGTGAGAGAGCGCGCCAGGTGCAACGGCTGCTTCGCCTCGATCCGCTCGGGCTCCGTCACCGGTTGCCGGCGGGCCTGGTGCGGTTCGCCTTCGGGCGGCTCTCGGTGTTGGTGCGTCGGCGGGTCGCCGGGTCGGCAGCCGAGACCCAGACGATCGTTCCGTCCGACTTTTCGGTGACGGAAGCGCGTCGGGACGACGCGCTCGATCTCGTCGCCCTGTGTCGTCCCTGAGGGCTCCGGGCGCCTAAGCGGTGGCGTCCGCGTCCATCTGTCGCCGGACGATGGCGAGGCCCTCTCGTACACTCGCGAGGCGGGTCGTCAGCATGGCCTGAGTCGAGCGGTTGTCGACACCGCCCTTGAGCGGGCGCTGGGCGTGTTGTCGGAGTTGCTCCGACGTGCGCGGTTCGAGGAAGCCGGGATCGAAGCCGAGCAGCTCCGCGGCGGTCTCGGCGAACGCGATGCGCGAGAGATAGTCCGGGCCGACGGGATGCACCGCGCCGGTATGGGTCGAGTACGCCAACTCTCGTACGGCCTCCGCGAGACTCGAGACGAACGTCGGTGTGCCCCATTGGTCGGCCGGGACCTGCATGGGCTCTCCCCGTCGGGCGCGGCCGATCAATCCCATGATGAAGTTCTTGCCCGTCGGGTGATACCCGTACACACCGCAAATTCTGACGATCAGATGGTTGTCGAGCAGGTCGCGGACCGCTTGCTCGGCCTCGAGCTTGTGTCGCCCATACGTCTGGATCGGCTTTGGCACCGCATCCGGTGCGTACGGTCCGGCCGTACCGTCGAACAGGTAATCGGTTGAGAAGTACACGAACCGTGCGCCGATACGCCGTGCCGCACGGGCGACGTTGGCGGTGCCGACGACGTTGACGGCGTACGACTCGTCGGGCTCGGTCTCGCATCGCTCCACGTTGGGTTGCGCCGCCGGATGCACGATGAGTGTCGGTTGCACGCGGTCGACCAGTGCTTCGACAGCGTCCGGGTCTGTGATGTCCAGTTGCTGCAGTCCGTCGGTGGCCGTCCGGTGGTAGGTCCCGACGGCGGCGCGTCCGAACGCGTTCATGAGCTCGCCCCCGACGAATCCCGAGGCCCCTATGATCAGGACGCTCATTCCCCCAGACCTGTAAGCTGCTGTTTTTGATGCATTTTCAGCGATCTTATCCGATGCCCAACGACGGATGTCAACAGTACCGAGCGGGGGACCGCAGGTCGGCTTCGTGGTATGCACGGCAGCGCCCATGCTGTTCGGAAAGAAGATCGCCGTGGTCATGCCGGCGCACAATGCGGAGCGCACATTGGAGCAGACGTATGCCGAGGTGCCGCTCGAGTACGTCGACGAGGTCATCCTCGTCGACGATGGGAGCGCGGACGGGACGGCCGAGCTGGCGCGCTCTCTCGACATCACGACCATCGTCCATCCGCAGAATCGTGGCTACGGTGGCAACCAGAAGACGTGCTACCGCGAAGCTCTGCGCTGCGGTGCCGACGTCGTCGTCATGCTGCACCCCGACTATCAGTACACTCCGAAGCTCCTGGTCGCGATGGCCTCTCTCGTCGCGGTGGGTCAGTACGATCTCGTGCTCGGATCGCGTGTCCTCTCGGAAGGCGCGCTGAAGGGCGGCATGCCGCGCTACAAGTACGTTGCGAATCGCCTGCTGACCCTGTTCCAGAATCTGCTGCTCGGGAAGAAGCTCTCGGAGTACCACACGGGGTACCGGGCCTTCTCACGGAAGCTTCTGTTGACGTTGCCCCTCAACGAGAATTCCGACGACTTCGTATTCGACAACCAGATGCTGGCGCAGGCCGCCTTCTTCGACTTCAGCATGGGCGAGGTCTCGTGTCCGACGAAGTACTTCGAGGAAGCGTCGTCGATCAATTTTCGCCGGAGTGTCGTCTATGGCCTCGGCGTGCTCGCCACGTCGGTTGCCTACCGGCTGCACAAGCTCGGGTTCGCGCGGAGTCCCATCTTCGAGGCCAACGGTGCCAAGCTTTCGCTCGACGATCCACAGGCCTGACGCCGGCCGCCGCTACTCGAGGCCGAGCTCGCGCAGAGGTATTGGACGGCCGAGCAGCCCGTCCCGCCATCCCCGCAGCTTCATGTAGATGCCTTCCTGCTCTCCACGCAGTCGACGGCGGGCGAACTGAAAGGGCAGGGTGCTCAGGATGGCGCTCGCCATCAGCGCCCAGTGCCACGGGCGCCCATGTTGGCGGGCGTAGAGGACGCTATTGCGTGCGCTCAAGTACTTGCGGAAGCCGCCGTAGTGCTCGGCTCCGCCGGAGCTCCCATGGACGGCGTGGCGCACTTCAGCCGCACCAGTGTACCAGATCTCCCAGCCGGCGCGCGTTGCGCGCGCGGCCCACTCGACATCCTCGTGATAGGCGAAGTAGTTGTGATCGAAGGGGCCGATCTCGCGGAGGGCTGCGGCGCGGAAGAGGATGGAGCAGCCGGGAATCCAGGGCACGCGCCGCTCCTCATCGAAGCGACCAGCGGCGGATTCTCCTTGGCCCACGATCGCGATCAAGCTCTGTAGCCAGGTGACGCGTCCCCAGGTCATCCAGACGGTTCTCGGATCATCGGCACGGACGATTTTACCGCCAATCGCGGCAGCGCGGGGGTGTCGCGCCGCGGTGTCGACGAGTGCGGTCAGCGACGTCGGGGCCACGATCGTATCGTTGTTCAGCACCCAGACGTAGTCCGCCTGAGCCGCAAGCGCGTGCGCGATGCCGACATTGTTGCCCCCTGCGTAGCCGAGGTTCCGGTCGTTCTCGAGGACGGTGACTGTCGGATGTCGTTCAGCGATGGATGCGCGCGGCGAGACCCGCGAGCCGTTGTCGACGACGACGGCCGTCACCCGCGGATGGGTGAGTCGCGCCATGCTGTCGAGGCAGGCGAGTGTGTCGTCCAGGCCGTTCCAGTTCAGGACGATTGCGAGGACGTTCGGGGTCACACGCGATCATCGTGAACTCCCGGCAGGGCGTCAACCACTCCCGCACGGGTCTTTTCATCCCGGCGTACCTGGGCGAGAATACACGGCTGTCGTGGGTACGCGAGAATCTGCGGGCCTCGCCGGCCGTGCCTTGCCGGTCGCCGTGCTCACGGGCGTGCTGGCCTTTGTCTATCTGCGACTCTTTCGCGCCTACGGACTAAACGTCGAGGACGAGGGCACCCTGCTGTATCAGGTCGTGCGGACCGCGCGTGGGGAGTTGCCGTACGTCGATTTCGCGACCGGATATACCCCGGGGTTCTTCGCGTTGAACGCCTGGCTGTGGCGGGTCGCCGGCGACCTTGGGACGTACCGCGCGATCTTGACGGCAGTGCACGCCGCGACGGCCGCTGGTCTCGCCTTTCTCGTGGCGCGCCTGGCGCGGCCGTCGCTCGCGCTCGTGCTCCCCTGGCTGTACTTGAGCTTCATCCCAGTATTCCCCGGGCAATTCTGCGCGTTCAACGTCCCGTACCCGGCGTGGTTCGCCTCGCTCGGATGGTTGGCGACCGCGCTCTGCATGCTCGCTTTTCTCCAGCGCCGGGATCGACGTTGGCTCGTGTGTGCCGGGATCGCGGCGGCGTTGACGCTGGCGATGAAGCCCAACGCCGGTGTGTTCGCGATAGCGGCGGCCGTGTCGGTGTTGTTGCTGATTCGCGACCCGGATCGCTCGGGCGGCGTGGGATCAGCCGTTCTCTGGATGGTTCTCTGGCTGGGCATCCTCGGTGGCGTGTGGGGAGTGTTCGGGTTTACGCGGGTGCCCATCGAGCTGGTGGTGTTTCTGCTGCCGGTGCTCGCGGCAATGATGGCGTTGGTCACGATGTCGCGCGTGCGACGGGGCGATTTGCTCGGCGATGTCGCGCGCGTTCTGGTCCCGTGCGGCGTGCTCTCGCTTCCATGGATGGTGTTCTTTCTGGCGCGCCTCGGTGTCGATGGATTCATGCGCGAGGTGCTGTTGCTCGGCTCCAACGCTGCGGCGCTCTACTACATCAGCTATCCGGGGTTCGAGATGTGGGCCATGGCCCTCACGGTCGTGACCGTGAGCTTCGCGGTCGGAGGATGGTTCGTCGCACAGCGACGACTCCGCCCGCAGCCGGTACTGGGGCTCATTGCGGTCTCTCTCGGGCTCGTCGCCATCACCGTGCCGTGGCTCGGCCTGCTGCCCGAAGGGATCGTGTGGTCGATCGTGTCGCAGTTACAGGCCACCGGGTTCGCCTTGACCCTGGCCGCGCACGTGGCGGGTGTCGTGTGGCTATGGTTCCGGGGGCGGCGTCCCCAGAATGCCGCGCCCGCCGCCGTGTTGCTCTTCGGCCTCTTCATGCACCTCCAACTCTACCCACGCACGGACTTCATGCATCTCCTGATGGCAGCGCCGCTCAGTCTGGTCTTTGCCGGGTATCTTCTGGAGCGGGTGTACGACTCGTGGGAACGGGGGTGTGCCGAGGCCGGCGCCCCACGCCTCGGTCGGCTGGTGAGCGCCACTACCACGCTGGCGTTGGTCGGTACGGTAGCGCTCGTCGCGACGCCGGCACGGTGGGCGATATCATCGTCCGAGCATTTCGTGTTGCCGTTCGCCGCGTTTCCGACCGGTCTGGAGGAGGCCGGCGCGGCTGACCTCCGAGGGCTTGGCGCCGCCGCTACCGATCTCGCGCGACTGGTGCCACCTGGGGGAGCGAGCGTGGGCTTTCCGGCCGCGGCGGCGGTGCTGCTGCTGAGCGATACCATCAATCCGCTGCCGCACGACTACTTCTATCCCGGGCGTCCCGACCACCGGGAGGAGGCGGAGATGCTGGATCGTCTGGTCGCCGATCCCCCGCTCGCGTTGGTCGCCATGAACAGTGGGTTTACCTATTTCGAGGCCGCGCCCGCGTATTATTTTCTGCTCCGGCGGTTCGTGCGCGATCACTACGCGCTGGCTGCCCGGCACGGTCGCTACGACGTGCTCGCGCGTCATGGGGTTTTGCCGGCGGGACCGGATGCAGCCTCTCCGTACGCCGAGCTCCCGGCGCTCGGCGTACGAGTGCCGGGGCCGCTCGCCGAATCGGCCGAGGCGCTGGTGCCTGCCGCGACGAGTCGTGATGCGACGCTTAGACGAGCGGCGGTGACGATGATGCTCGACACGCTCGGGGGCGATACCGATCCGGGACTGGAGCACTACGTCCGTCCGGACGATCTCGATCGCCGCCAGCGGATCTTGCTGCTTCGCGCGATGCGGGATCTGCGCGACTATCGGGCGGCGTCGTATCTTTTCGCAGAGAGCGCGGCCGATGATCCGCGTGTCGTCAGGGAGGCGCTTGGTGCGATGCACGTCACACGGGCGCAGATGATCGCTCGGCGACATCTCTGGAGCGGACCGTCCGACGCCATCGTGCTTCCTGACCGGGAGGGCTTGCGCGCGGGGGTGCGGCTGGTCCTCGCTGATGCAGATGCCGCGCCTCGCGCGGTGGCCTTTGCGGCCGAGCTTGCGTTGGAGCTTCGCGATGCGGGTAGCGTGCCCGCGCTCCGCGATCGGTGGCGTGCGGCAACCCAGCTCGCGGCGGCGGTGCAGTCCGACCGTGTGGAGCCGCCTACCGGTCCAGAGACCGTGGCGTCGGTCGCGGCGGCACTGACCGAGCTGGCGCCGATGGGCATCGCGTGCGAGCTGGTCCCGCTGTTGGCGCGCCCGCAGTCCGCCATTTTGGAGGTCGTACCGACATTGCTCGTCCATCTGGCAGAAAGCGAAGGCGCCCTCGGGCTCGAGGCTCGAGAATGCGTGCGACGAGCCCTCGCCGTTCCTGGTCCGACTCGGGCAGAGGTGATCTGGGTCGCGGCGGCGTTCGGTGGCGCGGACTTCCGGGCGGAGATCACGTCCGCGCTCGCGGCAACCGACATCCCAACCAGGCGCGCCGCGGCTTGGGCGCTCGGCGACGCGGAGCATTTGCCCGAAACGCGTCGGCTGCTGAAGCGCATGGCGACCGAAGATCCAGACCCCATCGCCCGCCGTCTGGCGAGCGAGGCCGCGCGCAAGCACTACTTGGAGTAGGTCGCGCCCGCCGACATCATGGCCCGCAGCGGGAAGTTTTCCGTACGACCGCGGCGCGCGCGCGGGCTATGGCCGTCGTTCGAGGACGAAGACGTGACCTGTTCCCGGGGGAAGCCAGCGTCGGTAGGGCAAGCGTTGGCGGACGGCATAGCCGCCAAGTGGCCGGAAGCTCAAGAGAAATTCGTCGTCGGCCACCCACCACCAGCTGCGCACAGACTGGGGTTGGCCAGGTCGGGCAGCGTTGTTGGTTGGTCCGGCGTAGCCCGAAGGCGCGAAGCGCCACGCGTTGTACTCGAAGCCCCCATCGATTGATGTCGCGGGGACTCCGCTGGCTTCGAGCGCGGCCAGACCGTCGAAGCGCGCACGGTTCCACGCCATGTAGTCGTGGGTTCCGGCAACGGCGTACCAGGCGAGGACGGCGGCCAGGGCGAGCGAGATCGGACGGATCGTCGGCAGTGGGCGCAGTGTGAGGAGAGTCGCGACCGCGAACGGGAGCACGATCAAGAGATAGCGATCGAAGTAGTAGCGTGTGTGCACCAAGGTGCCGGCGAACAGCATGCCCGTGGCAAGCACGGTGAACCCGACAGCCGGATCACGAAGCCGTCGGAACCCGGTGCAGTATGTGGAGACGCCACGGCCGACGGCGACGACCGCGAGGCCGGTTAGTGGAATCGACAGTGCGAGCCCGAGTCGCCGGACCGGGACCAGGGCGAGGACTTGGGTGTCACGGAGCGACAGCGCACCGAGCCCCACATCGTAGATGACGTTGGTCAGATACCACATGAGCGTGCGCTCCCGGACGAAGAGTACGAGTGCGAGGGTGCCCGCCAGCAGGTATCCGCCGCGGAGGAGTCGTGGGTGGTAGGCGTGGAGGGGGTGGCGGAATCCGATGAGAAGGGGGGCGGTGAAGACGCCGAGATACATCAAGCCGCGGAAGGCGCAGTTGATCAATCCGCTCGCGGTCAGCCGCCCAGCCTCGTCCAGTTTTTGGAGGACGGCTTCGGGCGGGGGGTGCAGGACCAGCAGCCAGAGGTGAAACGCGATGAATGCCGTTGCCGGAATCGCCAGCGCGATGGCGGCGGTCCGTAGGCGCTCGCCCCAGGGGCGGTCAGCGACGAGGAGCGCCGCGGTCCCAGCGGCGCCAGCGACGAAGATCCCGTGCTGACGGATCAGTAGGGCGGCCGCGGCCAAGAGGCTGCCGGTGAGGACGAGACCGCTCCGCCGCTCCGTCAAGCCGCGCGAGTAGAAGTAGGCCGCCCAGATCGCCGCCACGGTGGTCGGGACGTCGGTCATGAAGGTGAAGGCCAGGTTTACGTAGAGCGGATTGAGGGCCACCAGCACGACGGCGAGCCCCAGGGCCAGGCCGCGAACGCCAAGCGTTTGGAGCCAGAGCGCGAAGCCGAGCGCGCCGGTGACCGCCAGCACCAGCGTCGAGGCGCGCAGCAGCTCGAACGAGAAGCCCCCCACAGCGCACAGCGCCGCTCCATAGGCGGCTTGCAGGACGACGCTCGCGCCCGTCCACGGGAGCAGTCGGAGCTGTCCCGTGGTGCAGAGCTCTCGGGCCGCGTAGGCGTAGGACCAGTCGTCGCTCAGCGGAAACTCACCGCTGGGGCCGATCGCCGCGATGACAGCCGCCGCGATCGCGACGATGTATGCCGTGGGGCGGCTGGCTTCTAGCCAGCCCCCTCCCGTGGCCCGTTTTGAGGCCCGCGCCGCCCCCTCCTGTCCGCTCACGCAGCGACACTATAGCGCACTGAAAACGCACCTTTCCATCGTTTCGCATCTGGGTGAGAATCCTCCGACCCCATGCAGGCAAGCACACCGTGTACCCTCTGCCGCGGTCGGGAGTTCCGACAGCTGCACGACATGGGCGAACGCCGTGTGCTGCGGTGCGCCGCATGTGGCCTGGTGCGCGCGGACCCCCTCCCGTCGATGGACGAGAAGCAGTTCGTCGAGACACAGGGGTACACCGACGCCAAAGCGTTTCCCGAGGTCCACGACTTCTTCGCCAACTGTCACCGCGATTTCGTCGATGATCCGGTCATTCGCGGCATGCGGCGTCAGCTGGTCGATCTGGAGGGTCTGCTCGGAGGTCCGGGTGATCTCCTCGATGTTGGAGCCGGCACCGGCATCTTCATGTACTTGGCGCGCGAGCGTGGATGGACCCCGCGTGGTGTCGACATCTGTCCCTTGAGTGCGGAGAAGGCCGCGCGCGAGTTCGACCTCGAGGTCAGTGTCGGTCCGTTCGAGGATCACGACTTTGGTGGGCAGGTCTTCGATGCGGCAACCATGCTGGACGTGCTCGAGCACGTCCACGATCCGCTCCAGACGTTGCGCCAAGTGCACGGGATGTTGCGCCCCGGCGGGGCCGTGGCCATCGCCGTTCCGAACCAGCGGTGCTTGCTGACGGTGCTCGTCGACACCTACGCCCGCGTTGGTGGACCTTGGGCGCAAGGGCTGCTGGAGCGATTGTACGTCCCGCCTCATCTGCACTACTTCACGCCGCCGACGCTTCGTCGCGCGCTCGAGGTCGCCGGCTTTCGTGTGCAGGTGTTGAGCCAGAGTGGTGTGTATCTCGGGCGCTATCGCATGTCGCATGCGATGCGCGTTCCGCTCGAGACCGTGCTCGCGACGGGTGCCATCGTCGGGATGAACGCGCGTTTGAACGTGCTCGCGACCAAGCGGTAGCTGCGATGGCCGGGTCCGACACGCCCTCCATTCCGTCGTCGTCCGCTGGTGGGCCGGCGCGCGGGACGCTGTTCGCGCTCCTTGCCATGGTCGTCGACAAGGGCGGCGGTGTCGTGGTCCTGCTTTTGATCGCGCGCCTCCTTGGCGCCGACGACTTCGGCCGCTACGCGGCGCTGATGTCGCTGCTCGCTTTCTTTCAAATTGCCGCCGAGTTCGGGCAGGAGCCGGTGTTGGTGCGACTTCTTGCCCAGCATCGCGGGGCGGATCCCGAGGCGCGCGGACTCGTCCAGGGGGCGTTGGCGATGCGCTTCTGGCTTGCGAGCGCGGCCGGTGTGGCGCTCGTGGTCTTGGCGCCGCTAGTGCTCACCGCCGTTGAGCGCCGGGTGCTGGTGGTGGCGGCGTGCGGCCTCGTGGCGAGTTTTGGGATCGCCCTACGCGCGGTCTTTCGCACGTCTCAGCGCCTGGAGGCTCTGTGTGTGACCGCGTCGATCCGGATCGGGATCTTCGCGGTGGCTTTCTTGGTCGGGCATCGGCTCGGGCTCGGGTTCTTCGCGGCGGTTGGAGGTTGGGCCTTGGGACAACTGGCAGCGTCATCGACCGCGGCGATCCTCCTTCGGGGCTGGGGGCTCGCGCGTCCGCGGTGGGATTCCGGTGTCGTCAGCCGTCTCGGGCGCTCCGGGTGGGCGTTGGCGCTGAACGCCTTCTTGTTGACGGCGACGCTCCGGGTTGGGCATCTGATCGTGCTCAATCTGGATGGTCCATCGGCCGTCGGCTACTTGGCGGCCGGCGCGCAGCTGGCCGAGGCGTTCGCGTTGTTGCCCGAAGCGGTCATGCTCGCACTGCTTCCGATTCTTGCGTCGTACGAGGTGGATGCTCCCGAGGCGCAGCGTGCGCTCAGCGTGCGGACCACCCGTTGGTTCGTCCTGTTGGCCCTGCCGGCTGTTATCTTCGTTTCGATTCCGGCGCCGCATCTCCTGGCGTTGCTGTACGGGCCCGAGTTCGCCGCCGGAACGCCCGCGCTTCGGATTCTGGCGTGGTTGGCGCTCCTGGCAGCAACGGGAACGGTGTTTACCAACGTCATGATCGCGCGCGGGCTCGAACGCTCGCTGCTCGGTATCAACGCCGTAGCTTCCGTGCTGACGCTTTCCCTCTCGCTGGTATTGATTCCGCGGTTCGGGTTTCGGGGCGCCGCGCTGGCGACGTTGGTGGCCAGTGCGACTGCGCAGGCGATTCTGCTCGGGCTGCCCTCCATGCGCCAGGACGTAGCGCTTTGCCTCCGGCCCCTCGTCGGACCCGTGTTGCTTGCGGGTCTTCTCGTCGCGGTCGGGGTTACGGTCGGCGGTTCGAGTGCGACCGCAACTGTCGTGGCCTTGGCGGTGTTCGCGGCCCTCGTGCTCCTGACCGGTGTCGTGGATCGGCGCGATTGGGAGGCGATCCAGCAGGCATTTCGTGGGCTTCGCGGCCGTAAGTCCCCTGTTGACGGCGTGCCGAAACGGTGAATACTGGACCATGAATGCGTAAATCGGTGCTCATAGCGATGGTCGCGTGCTGCGTTGGATTCGCGGTCGCCACGATGACAGCACACGCGTACACGAAGCTGAGCGCCTGGCGGAGTCATGGCGATAAGTTTCAGCTCGGCTACGTCGTGGGCTACATCGATGCGGTGAAGCTCGCCAAGTTCAAGGACACTCGCGCCACGATTCCGACGGCCGGGCGTGCCAAGCATCAAGACTGGCTTCGCCGCGTGAACGCGTTCTACGACGATCCCGCCAACGTCGAGCGGCCGATTCCAGATGCGATGCTCGTGGTGGGGCAGCAACTTCAGGATGAGATCCTGCGGGCGTACAAGGAGCGCCGCGATCGAATTCTCAATGCCGCAAAAGCCGGCTCGAAGCCTGACGCTGCGGCTGGTTCTGCGCCCGGTTCCGCGCTCGAGTAAGTCCCGACGCCTGGCTCCGTGGATGGGGTGACGTTGGTCTCAGGCGCCGTGCTGGTCACGGCGCTGGTGTTGCTGCCAGGGCGAGCTGTAGCGCGTTGTGTCGGTGTACCTAGAGACGGGTTCGCCGACACGCTGGTCGGCGTGGCCATGGTCTCGATTACCGGGCTGGTGCTGGGATGGCTGCAGCTGTTCTCGATCGCGTTCCTGGCCGGGATTCTGACGAGCGTCTGGATCGGTTGCACCGTTCTCGGTCATCGGAGATCCGGCGTTCGCGCGGCGGCATCGACGAGTCGAGCCGCACGCGTCGTTGCCGCCAGTATGGCGTTGGCGGCGTTCGCGTGGTGTTGGCCGCCCTTCGAGACCGTACTGGCGGGCGCGGATTCCAGCATGTACGTGAACGCGGGGATTCACCTCGCGCGTACGGGGTCACTGGCCGTCGAGAGCGATGCGGTTGCCGTTTTGGGGCCACGGACGAGCCATGGTGTGTTTCCGAGTATTCGCGCCGACGGGCGCGGTCCGTTCGTGCGTCTTCCCGGCGGTCTGCTGATGTCTGGCGCGGGCGACGCGCGCGCCCTGCCCGCATTCTTTCCGCTTCTCCCGGTTTGGACGGGGATCGCCACGCTCGCGTGGGGGCCGTCGGGTGCGCCCGCGATCGCTCCGCTCGCCGTGGCGCTGGCGGTGTGGGCTGTCGCACTCTTCGCTGCGGAAGCGTTCGGTGCTCTTGTTGGGGGCGTCGCGGGGCTGCTCCTGCTTGCGAACTTCTCCTTCTGGTGGTTCGGCCGTTTCCTCATGCCGGAACCGCTCGCCTGCGCCTTCGTCTGGGGGGCGCTGATCCTGCTTCGTCGCGGCGCGTTTACGACCGCGGGCGTGATCTTCGGTCTCGCCGGTCTGGCGCGGGCCGAGACGATGCTCTTCGTGGTCGCGGCGGTCGGGCTCTGGCTCGTGTGGGAGCGCCCGACCATCCGCCTCGATCGTCTGCTGCTGGGATTCGTCCCGATGGCCGCGCTCACTGCCTTCAGCTTGCTCGCGCTTCCGAGCCATCACGCGGCCTATCTGTGGAACGATGTCACGATGCTCGTTACCCGCACAGTGCGCGGCGTGCCGCTCGGGACGGCGTCGCTCGTCGTCGCGGTCCTCGTAGCAGTGTCGGGGCTGCTCGGCGTCCTGATGGCGCTGCGGACCCGGCGTCCCGGCGCGCGTGCGTTGCAGGTGTCGGGCGTCGTCGGCGTTGCCGCCGCCACGCTTCTCTACCTGCTGGTAGGCGGCAACAGCGATCCGGTCCGGTCGATTCGTTGGCTTGCCGCGTATTGCTCCTGGCCGCTTCTCGGAATCGCGGTCGCGGGCGCGACGGTGACCTGGCGTGCTGGCCGTGATCCCGTCGTGCGGTTGGCCCTGCTGCTGAGTGCGCTGGTGGCGCTGATCTTCGTCATCAACCCTCGGGTCGCGCCGTATCATCCGTGGGCCATTCGCCGCTTTCTGCCCATCGTGATTCCGGGAATGACGATTGCTGCCGCGGCGGCGGTGGGCGTCTTGGCGTCCGGGAGCCTACGCTTTCGCCGTGCCGCGGCCGGGATGATCGTCGTCGGCTTGGTGTTGCTTGAGGTTCGACCCGTTCAGGCCGTACGGGATCGTTGGTACTTCTTCGGTGGGTTTCAGACGGTGGAGACTCTTGCGGAGATGTTGCCGCTCGACGCGTTGGTCATCGTCGACAGTTCGCTCGCGGATTCCCAGGTCCAGGTGCCGCTATGGCTCACTCACGGTCGTGAGACGGTCATGATGGCGGCGGAGACGCCGAATTGGCATGCGGCACTGTTCGCGTTGGTCGCGAGCGGCCGGCCCGCATACTGGATCGATGCTCGCTTCGCACCAGCGCCCAACGTGCCGGGCTTGTCGTTCGAGCTGGCGAAGCCCAATCCGGAGATCAGACTATTGCTGCCGAACTCGGGACTGGGTGGGCCTCCAGCGTTGACGATCGGGCGCCGATACCTGCTGGAGGTCTATCGGGTGACGCGCGCACCCGACTACTAGCGGCGTCAGGGGCGCGGCGTCGGCGTCGGTAGACTGTCGATGTCGAGTTGGCGGGCGGTTGCCCACTCCTGGCGCGAGAAGACGATGAGCGCGAGCTGGACGTTGGCCTCGTCCCCGGCGGCATCTGTGCCGGTCACGAACACATCCATACGGCCGGTCTTCTCGAAGATGTGGGTCACGCGGTCGCCCGTGCCTAGTTCCGTGCCGTCGCCGAAGTTCCAGCTGTACGTGACGGGTGGGGTGCCGCTGAGCGCCGCCGCGCCAAAGTCCACAATCATTGGCGCATAGCCGATGAACTGCGTCGCATCCGCGTCGATCTCGAAGACATCGGGCTCGGTCGGCTGCATGAAGAACTGGAACCCGTCGACCACGATCGTTGCGTCGTCGTCCCCGATCTCGATACCGGGCGCTTCGATCCTCAGGGGGCCAGTCTTGGTTGCGGCGGGTGGTTCAGGAGCCGGGGCCGGTTGAGTCGCGGTCTCTTCATTGCGACTGCAGGAGACGACGGCGACGAGTGACAGGAGGCAACACCACAGCGACAAACGCATGCGACTGGAATTACACAGGAATGCTAGAAACAGCAAGTACACCTGGACTCTAGAAACGACAAGGCCACCCGACCCCTGAGGGGTGGGTGGCCTTGTCGAGATGCAAAGTTGATGCGGTTGGAAGGATCTTAGTTCGGGAGATCCTTGAAGAAGACACCGCAGACAGCGAAGTTGTTACCGTTCGGGTCGAGGACCTGAATGGAGACAACCTCAAGCGAGGTGCATCCCGGCAGTGGTGCGATGCCGAGACCGGCGATCAGCGTGTTCGCCGTCGTCGTGAGGGTGGCGTTTCCGTTCGTCATACCGAACGCAAACGGCGCCGGGAAGTCGATGATGGTCATATCGGTTCCCATACCCGGAGACGTGACTACCGTGTCTTCGAGCGTGGTGCGCGCCAGGGTCGAGAGCGTGCCGGAGCCACTCGCCAACCCGCCGGTCTTGTCGATGATGCGACGGAGACGCATCTTGACCTTGAGGTCGCGGGTGTTCGGGCCGAAGTTCCCCTGGATCTCACGGAACTGCAGTTTGCCGATGGAGCGCTGCTCCCACCACTGCCAGCCATTGATCTGGCTACCAGCCTGCGCGTTGAAGGTTTCCGGCGGGGTACAGCCCGGGACGCCACTTGCGGACGTCGTGTTCGGTACGTTACCTGTCGGGTTACCGCAGGAAACGAATGCTTGGACGAAGTCGCACTTGAAATTCTTCGCCTTCCTCGGATGCTCGAAATCGCATCCCGCCTGGGCCAGATTGGCGGTGATTCCGAGCGCCACCACGGCCGCTAGAGCGACTAGCAGGTGTCTCTTCATGGTTTGCCCTCCTTCTTGTGGGGGTTGGTTTAGGATGGCGACCACACGCGCAGTGGCTCGGTCTAGAACGACACATTGATGTTTAGCGCATGAATTCGTCATCACCGGTCTCAGCTCTTGAGCAGTCGTTAGGTCATGAGGATGCGAGGTACGGCACCTCAAGTCTCATGCGACAACGCGGAGCCGAATATAGGAAGCCGGTCTTCTCTTTGTCAACAAAAAAACGCGCCCGGAAGACTATTATTTTCATGCACTTATGCGAGTGAGTGGCAAATTCGCATGGTTTTGATTCAGTGCGCCAAAGAACTGTCTTGCACGTCTGCAAGTCTGACACCCCAGACGCTTGCCCGGCGGATGTCAAAACATCTCGCACAGGCGCGAAGCTCGTAAACTACTGAATTGTAAGGGGTATCTCGATGGGCTGGGCTTCTCACAGCGTGGCGGGATGGCGTTGCCTGAGTGGTACGGATCGTGTACTCAAGGCCCCGCATGCGACACATTCTCATACGGGTCCCCCTCCTGGCTATCGCCATCGCCTGGGTTTTGGCGGCATCCGTCCAAGCCAATTCCAATTCGACTATCCCGGCGAACACGAGTTCGGGAGAACGGGTTCTCTGGCTGCCTGAGGGCATTCAGCAGATCCAGCGCTCGCTCGCGGGCGAAATGCGGGATCCGGCCGAGCGTGTGGAACTTGCCCAGATCGTGCACAGCGAGAGCCAGGCACTCAGCATCGATCCTCTCTACGTGCTGGCCATCATGAAGGTCGAGAGTGGGTTTCGCGCCGACGTCGTGAGCTCACGTGGCGCGATTGGGCTTCTGCAGGTACGGCCGATCGCGGCGCGAAGCGTGATGCGTGCCGAGAGCAGCCGAGACGAGCCGGTCCAAGCCGTGCGCCTCAGCGATCCGCAGACCAACGTCGCCTACGGGCTGCGTTACCTCCAGCAGTTGGAAGAACAGTTCTCCGACCAGGAGACCGCCCTCGCAGCGTACAACATGGGCCCGACACGCGTCCGACAGCGTCTGGCCGCTCGGAAGCCCGTGCCCAAGGGGTATGCTAAGAAGGTGCTATTGACGTACCGGGCGTTCCAGGCTGGCGCCGAGTCGTAGCGCACGCCCGGTCGCGATCCGAGATCAGAGGAGGTCGCGGCCATGACCAGAGCAAGGCGCACCAAGGGCTCATCCAAGGCGGCTCCTACCGCCGAGGCGGCTGAGAAGAACGAACCGCTGCAGAGCCCCGCTCCACCTGAGGTCGTGCCCATGCCGCTTGGCCGGCGCGCCGTATTCATCGACGTCGAGAACACCAGCAGCAAGGCCGAACTCATGGGTGCGCTCGACGCCTTGGCGCTCGGCGAGGATGGGCGCCGAGTCGAGATGACCGCGATCGGGAACTGGCGCGTGGTTGGCCAGGATCTCGGCCGCGCACTGGCCGAGCGCGGAGCACAACTCGTGCACAGCGCTCCGGTATCTAGGGTTTCGGACTGGAGCGATCTCTGGATCGCCGTTTCCGCGGGGATCTGGCTTGGGACGGCACGCCCGGGAGAGGTGCTCGAGGTGGTGTCGCACGATCGTGCGTTCGACGCCGTCGGCGACGCGGCGGCGCGTCTGGGCGTGACTTTCCGGCGGATCACCTATCGTGCCACGGCCTCGGCACCCGCACGGAAGCGCAGTCCGCGGACCGAGAAGCGCTCGTCCTCAGCGAAGCCTCCCGCTGCGCGCCAGCTTCCCTCCGCGGCAGCGGGTGGCGAGCCAGTGGCGGCATCGGCGGATCAACTCCGGCAAGCGATCGGGGCCCTCATGGGCGGCAAGAGTGATGGTGTTTCGCTGGACATGCTGACCAGGGCGCTCAAGGAGGCCGGCTTCCAGCGGCCCCCAGGCTCGACTCGCTTGGTCACCCGGCTGCGGCGGCTGAAAGACGTCGAGGTCACGCGTGACGGACGAGTGCGGCTCACCGGAGCGAGCGTTCCAGCGCCGGCACCCGCCGCCGGGGCTGACGACAGCGCCGGGGAGCCTGCGGAGCCGCGCCGCCGCCGACCGTCACGGCGGCGCGGAGGTCGTCGACGCGGGCGACGAGGCAAGGGGACGGCCGAGGGCAGTTAGGCGCTCGGAGTAGTATGGTCGCGGAGTGGGGGAGTTGCCTGGCAGCCCGCGCGCTGGTGAGAAGACGCGCACATTGTGGATCGCCGTCGCGCTTGCTGTGGCGGTTGTCGCGGCCTACCTCCCCGCGCTCGATGGCGAGTTCCTAGGCTGGGACGATAACCTCTACGTCACCGAGAATCCTCACATTCGCGACGGACTGTCGGCCGAGACGGTTCGCGCCGTCGTCAGCACCGTACACACCGGCAATTGGATTCCGCTGACGTGGTTGTCGCACGCCCTCGACCTCGAGTTGTACGGGCTCGAGCCGCGAGGGCACCATGCGACCGCGCTCGCGCTGCACGTGGCGAACACGATCCTGCTGTTGCTGATTCTTTGCCAGATGACCGGTGCGATCTGGCAGAGCGCCGTCGTCGCGGCGTTGTTTGGGCTCCATCCCATCCACGTCGAGTCGGTCGCGTGGGTTTCCGAGCGGAAGGACGTCCTGAGTACGGCATTCTGGCTGCTCGCGACGCTGGCCTACCTACGGTGGGTTCGCCGCCCGTCGGGCGCCCGATGGGGAGCCGTGGTTGTGGCGTTCGGGTTGGGGTTGCTTGCCAAACCCATGCTGATGACGTTTCCCTGCACCCTGCTTCTCCTCGATTCGTGGCCGCTGCGCCGGTTGTCGTGGCAGGCTGTCAGGGAAAAGCTGAGCCTCTTCGCGCTGGCGTTGACGATCGGGGGCGTCGCGTTCGTCGCGCAGCGGTCGGCGGGCGCCATGGAGTTGGCATCGCTGGTGGGTCCAGCCGATCGTGTGGCCAACGCGGTCGTATCGTATGTCCGCTATCTCGGTCTCGCGTTGTGGCCGGTGGGCCTTTCGCCCTGGTATTCGCATCCCGTGATCGAGGGGCCGCCGCTGGCACCTATGCAGATCGTCGGGGCCGCGGGTTTGCTGGCGGCGCTGAGCGGGCTCGCGATCGCCACCCGCCAGCGTTGGCCGTATCTGCTGGTTGGTTGGCTGTGGTACCTGGGAACACTCTTGCCGGTGATCGGGCTGATCCACTTCGGGGCGCACGGGATGGCGGACCGGTACACCTACGTCCCGATGATCGGCCTCGCCATCGCCGTAGTCTGGGCTGGCGGAGGCGTGGTGGAGTGGGTCGGTGGCGTGATGGGGCGGGTCGGTGGCGTGGTGGGGTGGGTCGGTGGCGGCGCGCGATCGATCGCCGCGGCGCTCGTCGTTGCGTTGCTCGTCGGACTTGCGGCCGCGACGTGGCGTCAGTCGCAGGTCTGGCACGATTCGACGACCTTCTGGACCTCGACGATCGAGCGTAACCCGCGTTCGGGCGTCGGACACTACGCGCTGGCCAACATCTATACGCAGCAGCATCGTGTTCCCGAGGCCATGGCCCACTATCGGCGTGCACTCGAACTCCGCCCGGATCCGTGGAAGTGGCATGTGGAACTGGCCGAGCTGGCGTACCGCCACGGTGACCGGGCAACGGCGCAGGCGCACTACGAACTCGCCATCGAGCGCCGGCCGGACGACGCCGTACTGCACGCGGGTCTTGGGAACGTCCTGATGCAGGCGCGCCACGATATCGAGGCCCGCCGCCACCTCGAGCGGGCCATCGAGCTCCATCCCGATTTCGCCCAGGCCTACGATCATCTAGGAATAGTGCTGCAGCGAGCGGGGGAGCGGCGCGAGGCTATCCGTGCCTTCCGCGCCGCGCTTGCGATCGACCCAGGCCTTGCGTCCGCCCGTGCGAATCTGAACATGGTCCTATCCTCCATGCCCAAAGAAGACCGAGCTGAATGACCAAGACGGTCGCCATCATCCCGGCACGGTACGGATCGTCCCGACTTCCTGGGAAGCCTCTCGAGCAGATTGGTGGCCGCCCGATGATTCAGCGTGTGTACGAACAGACTCTGGCGGCGGAAGGGATCGGGCGGGTGCTCGTGGCGACGGATGATGCCCGCATCGCGGCCGCGGTGCGCGCCTTTGGGGGCGAGCTGGCCATCACTGGGGAGCACGCGACCGGCACGGATCGGCTGGCGGAGGTCGCGGGGACGTTGGACGCCGAGATCGTCGTCAACGTGCAGGGCGACCTGCCACTGATCGAGCCGGCCACCATCGCCCGCTGCGTGCGGCCACTCCACGACGATCCGAAGGCCGGGATGGCGAGTCCGATGACGCCCATTCGTGACCACACCGAGTTCGAGAATCCTCACGTCGTCAAGGTCGTGGTCGACGGCGAGGGCTGTGCCCTCTACTTTTCCAGAAGCCCGGTGCCCTATTGGCGAGGCGGAATGCCCGCCGGCGTGGTCGGCCGGCGCCATATCGGCATCTACGCCTATCGCCGGCCCCTGTTGCTGGAGCTCGCGCGGGCGCCGCGATCGGCTCTCGAGCAGGCCGAAGAGCTGGAACAGCTGCGCGCACTGGAGCGGGGAGTGCGCATTCGCATGATCGAAGTTGACAGTGCGCCTCCGGAGGTGGATACACCGGAAGACCTCGCGCGGGTGCGGCGCATAGTGGAGGGATCCGGATGAGCATGAGGAATTCACATCCCCGTACGAGCCGTCTCGGCAACCCCTGAATGCCAGCCAAGAAGTCCAAGACAAAGTTCATCTTCGTAACGGGCGGTGTCGTGTCCTCGCTCGGGAAGGGCCTCGCCTCGGCCTCGCTCGGCGCGCTCCTCGAGAGTCGTGGATTGAAGGTCACGATTCTCAAGATGGACCCGTACATCAACATCGATCCGGGTACGATGAATCCGTTTCAGCACGGCGAGGTGTTCGTGACCGACGACGGGGCCGAGACCGACCTCGACCTCGGGCACTACGAGCGCTTCGTCAGCACGCCGATGACGCAGAACAACAACATCACGGCGGGTCGCGTGTATCAGTCGGTCATCGAGAAGGAGCGGCGCGGCGACTACCTCGGGGGCACCGTGCAGGTGATTCCGCACATCACCGATGAGATCAAAGCGCGCGTGCTGGTTGCCGCCGAAGGTTTCGACGTCCTGATTGGCGAGATTGGTGGTACGGTCGGCGACATCGAGAGCCTACCGTTCTTGGAAGCGATTCGTCAGTTTCGCGGTGACTGCGGGCGGGAACATGTCCTGTACGTGCACCTCACACTCGTGCCCTACATCTCGACCGCGCACGAGTTGAAGACCAAGCCGACACAACACAGTGTGAAAGAGTTGACCGGGCTCGGGATTCAGCCCGACGTTCTGGTGTGTCGAACGGATCGCAAGCTGGATAAGAAGATCAAGGCGAAGATCGCGCTCTTCTGCAATGTCGAAGAGAATGCGGTCGTGACCGCCAATGACGTCTCCTGCATCTACGAGTTGCCGATCGTCTTCCGCGAGGAGGGCCTCGATGAGCGGGTCTGTGAACGCCTCAACGTTTGGACGCGCGCGCCCAATCTCGGCCGATGGAAGCGATTGGTCAAAGTGGCGCACAACCCGAAGGATCGCGTGCGGATCGCGGTCGTCGGCAAGTACGTCGATGTCGTCGACTCGTACAAGAGTCTGAACGAGGCGTTGTCGCACGGCGGTCTCGTGAACGATTGCGCGGTCGAACTGGACTACGTCGATTCCGAGATTGTCGAGCGTGATGGTCTCGGATCGGTATGTGACGCGGACGGCGTGCTGGTGCCCATGGGATTCGGCCCGCGCGGCACCGAGGGGAAGATCGCGGCCGTGCGCAACGCGCGCGAGCGGCAAGTGCCGTTCCTGGGAATCTGCTTCGGGATGCAGATGGCCGTCGTCGAGTTCGCGCGTCACGTCTGCGGGCTCGAAGGTGCGAACTCCACTGAGGTGAATGCGGATACACCCCATCCCGTGATCGACATCATGACGACGCAAAAGGGCCTGACGCAGAAGGGTGGGACGATGCGGCTCGGCGCGTATCCGTGCGTGCTCACTGAGGGGTCGCTTGCCGCGAAAGCCTACGGCAAGCGACGGATCTCCGAGCGCCATCGCCACCGCTACGAGTTCAACTCCAGCTATCGCGCCACTTTGGAGGAGCACGGGATGCTACTGTCCGGCGCCTCGCCCGACGGTACGCTCGGTGAGGTCGTGGAGATTCCGGAACATCCCTGGTTTGTCGGCTGTCAGTTCCATCCGGAGTTCAAGTCTCGGCCTCTCGATTGTCACCCGATCTTTCGCGGGTTCATTCGCTCGGCCTTGCAATACAAGAAGGCGCCGAATCAGACCTTGCCCCTCGGGAACCTGCGCGCCGCTAGGCGGTAGCAGGTGGCGGATCAGCACGCAGTTCAGGTTGGCCCTGTTACATTCTCGGCCTCGGCTCCGTTGGCTTTGATTGCCGGCCCGTGTGTCATCGAGAGCCGAGACTCCACGTTGCGCCATGCCGAGCGGCTACGCGATCTCACGCGCCAGCTCGGCGTACCGTTCGTGTTCAAGTCGTCGTTCGACAAGGCCAACCGGACCTCGGGCGCGAGTTTTCGCGGTCTGGGGATGGACGCCGGACTGGCGATCCTGGACGAGGTGCGGCGCGAGCTCGGCGTGCCCGTGCTCACCGACATCCATGAGACGGCCCAGGTGCCGGCGGTCGCCGCATCCGTCGACGTCCTGCAGACCCCGGCATTTCTCTGTCGCCAGACAGATTTTCTGGCGGCGGTCGTTGCGAGTGGGAAGCCGGTCAACGTGAAGAAAGGGCAGTTCTTGTCTCCGGTCGAGATGGAGCATGTGATTGCCAAAGCGACCTCGGGTGACAATCAACAGATTCTCGTCACCGAGCGCGGTACGAGTTTCGGCTATCAAAATCTGGTGGTCGACATGCGCTCGCTCGCGATCCTGCGCGGCTTCGGCTATCCGGTCGTCTTCGATGCGACCCACAGCGTGCAGCTTCCCGGTGGTGCCGGGGGCGCTTCGAGTGGGCAGCGCGAGTTCGTTCCGACACTAGCGCGTGCCGCGGTGGCCGCGGGCGTTGCCGGCGTCTTCATGGAAGTGCACGAGGATCCGGATCGCGCGCTCAGCGACGGTCCGAATTCGGTGCGGCTGGACGCGTTGCCGGCTCTTCTCGCGCAGCTCGTCGCGCTCGATCGGATCGTGAAGCAATGGGACGTGTGAAGCAGGCGGGCGCACCCGCGCAGAGTCTCGGGCACGCACGTCGTGTGCTGGCGATCGAGTCGGCGGCGATCGATGCCGTATCCAATCGTCTCGACGAGGCATTCGTCCAGGCGGTCGACCTCATGGCCGCCTCCCAAGGGAAGATCGTCGTGACGGGCATGGGGAAGTCCGGACACATCTGTCGGAAGATCGCCGCGACGCTCGCGAGTACTGGAACCCCCTCGTTCTTTCTGCACTCGGCGGAAGCACTGCACGGGGATCTCGGGATGCTTGCCCGTCAGGACCTGGTACTGGCGATTTCGAATAGCGGTGAGACCCGCGAGGTCATCGACCTCCTGCCGGCGACCAAACGCCTCGGCGTGCCGCTGGTCGTGTTGACAGGAGACCCCGGCTCCACGCTTGGACGTGCCGCCGACGTGGTCCTCGACGTGAGCGTCGCCGAGGAGGCGTGTCCGATGGGCCTGGCGCCGACTGCGAGTACGACCGTCACCCTCGCGCTTGGTGATGCGCTGGCCGTTGTGCTTCTCCAGCAGCGCGGTTTTCGCTCTGAAGATTTCGCGACGCTGCATCCTGCGGGTGCGCTCGGACGGAAGCTCCTTCGGGTCGCGGATCTCATGCACGTTGGTGCCGCGGTGCCGACGGTCGCGCTCGACGCCCCCATGCGCGACGTGTTGTCGGCGATTGGCTCCAAGGGATTGGGCACTACGTGTGTCGTTGATGCTGGTGGGGCACTTGCCGGTGTTGTGACCGATGGCGATGTGCGGCGGGCGCTCGCGGATGCGGAGGATACTCTTGCGCGGACGGCGGCGAGTGTGATGAACGCCGCGCCGAAGACCATACCGGGGGACGCGTTGGCGGCGACCGCCGTCGCCCTCATGGAGCGGCACGCGATCACGTCCCTGGTCATCGTCGACGATGCCAAGCGCCCCCTTGGCCTCATTCACCTTCACGACCTGCTGCGGGCGGGGGTCGTCTAGGCGGGTGTCGCTGGGTCTCGATCTCGCGTCGTGGGTCGGCGGAATGGGTCTGGTGTCAGTCCCGTCGTTGGAAGGTGGGACGCCTCCAGCAAGGCCATGACTTTACTATGTGGATGCTGGATGGTACTCTTTTTGCATGCCGCGTGTCTCCCGCCCATTCTTCAACCGCCGAAGGGTGCGAACCGGGCTCGGGATCGTTCTCCTGCTGTCGGTTGGGGGGATCGGCGTACAGCTGATCCGGAGCCAGTGGGCCCAGTACCTCCGCAAGCTGAGTACGGGAGACATCATCGAACTCCTGCCCGAGGTCGCCCAGCGTATTCAGAATTTCCGCCGGGTGAAGATGGAGGGGGATCGGATGGCTTGGGAGGTGGCCGCGCGCGAGGCGCGCTACTTCGAGGAAGAGGACGCGATCGTCGTGACCGATCCGAAGGTGAGCTTCTACCTGGAGGAGGGGGACGGTGCCATTTCAGTCTCCGGGGCCACCGGAAGGATCGTGCTGAATGGTCGTGAAATGGATCGCGCTGAGCTGGAAGGCGGCATCGAGGTGCGATTTCGTGACTATCTGGTCCAAACTGAGCTTGCGGTCTACGACCGCGAGCTTGGCACCGTGGTTTCGCCGCAAGAGGTATCCGTCACGAGTGAGGGATTGACGCTTACCGGTGGTGCCATGACGGTCGAGATGGATGCGCAAAAGATGCGGATCGACGGGGCGGTCGAGACGGTGTTTCGCGATTCCGGAAAGAAGGAGGGGGCCGATGCGGGGTCGATGTGACGCGCTCCTGATTGCACTCGCCATGCTCGGCCTGGTCGTACCCGCGGTGTGGGCCGAGGAGGACGCTTCCGATTCCCCCTTTGGCGCGTTGTCGGCACGGTCGCAAGACGGTCCGATCACGATCAAGTCGGATTCTCTCGAGCTCGACTATCGAGCGGCGACATTGACGTATCTAGGGAACGTCCATGTGACCCAGGGCGACATGGTGCTCACGAGCGACCGGTTGGCGATCGCGTTTCACCAGGGCGTGCTCGACGGAGGCGTCCCCGCGTCGGAGGAGCAGGAACCAAGTGGTCGCGCCCGTGACCGTATTCGGGAGATCGTCGCCGATGGCCACGTCCGCATCGAGCAGGAGCAGCGGGTCGCGACTGGCAAGCGCGCCGTGTTCGATCACGGCAAGCAGACCATCGTGCTGAGCGACAACGCGGTGCTCGAGGAAGGACCAAATCAGGTAAGTGGCGAGCGGATCGTCGTGTATCTGAACGAGCAGCGGAGCGTCATCGAGAGCGGCGCGAAGGCCCGGGTCCAGGCCGTATTGTACCCGGAGACGGTCGACGAGGAGGCCATCGCCGAGGCCGAGAAGCCGCCGGCACCGGATGTTCAGGCCGAGGCCGAGGTCGAGGGACCCGACGCCCTGGCTGCCACTGGAGAGCGCCCGACCCTCGATACGGGAGACGTCCCGCGATGACGAAGCCGGTCGCTCTGTTGACGGCGGAGGGAATCGACAAGTCGTTCGGTGGGCGCAAGGTGCTTGGTGGAGTCTCGATCCGCGTTGCGGGTGGAGAGGTCGTCGGGCTGCTCGGCCCGAACGGTGCCGGCAAGACGACCACCTTTTACAGCATCGTCGGTCTGGTCCGACCCGACGCTGGGAAGGTCCAGCTCGACGGTCGAGATCTCACCGATCTGCCGATGTATCAGCGTGCCCGGGCGGGCATTAGCTACCTGCCTCAAGAGGCTTCGGTGTTTCGCAAGCTGACCGTGCAAGACAACATCATGGCAATACTGGAGACCTTGCCGATTTCTGCCGAAGAACGTCAGGTGCGCCTCTGGAAACTACTCGAAGAGCTCAGCATCGCTCATCTGGCGAAGACCAAGGCATATGCTTTGTCAGGTGGCGAGCGTCGGCGTCTCGAGATCACCCGGGCCCTCGTCATCTCGCCAACCTTCATGCTTCTGGATGAGCCCTTCGCTGGCATCGATCCCATCGCGGTGCTCGATATTCAGACCATCGTTCGGCAGTTGCGCGATCGTGGGATCGGCGTGTTGATCACCGACCACAACGTTCGCGAGACCCTGGGCATCTGCGACCGAGCCTACATTCTGAACGAGGGTGCGATTCTCGAAGAGGGTGTTCCGACGCACCTCGCGGCGAGCCAACAGGCACGCGAACTCTATCTCGGGGAGCGCTTCAGCCTCTAACCATGGCACTCGAAACCAAACTCTACCAGAAGCTGACGCAGCAGTTGGTCATGACGCCGCAGCTGCGCATGGCCATCAAGATTCTCCAGGTCGGTCGGATGGAGCTCGAGGCGTTGATCGTCGACGAGATGGCACAGAATCCCGTGCTCGAGGAGTCCGCGGAGAGCGTCGAAGAGCCCAAGCTCGAAACCGAGGTGCCGACCGTCGATGGACAAGATGGCCCTGCGGCTTCCAGTGAGGAATGGCAGCCATCCGCCGACGCCGCGCCCGAGGTCTCCAAAGCCGACGAACTCGGCGAAATTGACTGGAAGGACTACGTCGAGAACTACGGCAATGATTTCCACTCTGCGCCGTCGGGAAGTCGTATCGACCGCGACGACGACAAACGTCCAGGGCTCGAGAACGCGCTCGTCGACAACAACTCCCTGACCGAGCACCTCATGTGGCAGCTACGGCTGGCCGATGTGAGCGATGCCGATCGCATGTTGGGGGCAATGCTGATCGCCAGTCTCGACGGCGACGGTTACCTACGGCTACCCCTCGAAGAGCTCGCGTTCATGGGCGCCGTCGAGCTCGTCGACGTCGAGCGCGTACTGCATCACGTGCAGACCTACGATCCCCCCGGCGTCGCCTCGCAATCGTTGGCCGAATGCCTCCTGACCCAGCTCCGGCAGCGCGGCCTCGCCGACACGCTGGCCGCGACCCTGATCCGGGATCACCTGCCGGCGCTCGAGGGGAGACGATTCGACAAGCTGTCGCGGGAGTTGAAGGTTTCGATGCCTGAAATCGCCGAGGCGCAGCGGGTCATCGGATCTTTGGAGCCGAAACCCGGCCGCGACTACGGCGACGGGGACATTCGTTACATCACGCCCGATGTGTACATTCACAAGGTCGCCGACGAGCTGGTCATCACGCTGAATGACGAAGGGCTCCCGCGTCTGCGGATCAGCCAATTCTATCGTCAGGTCCTCGGGCGCGGAGAGGCGACGGAGGCCAAAGGCTACATTCAGGACAAGGTGCGGGCCGCCGCATGGCTCATCAAGAGCATCCATCAGCGCCAGCGGACGCTCTACATGGTCGCGCAGTCCATCATCAAGTTTCAGCGCGAGTTCTTCGACCATGGCGTTTCGCATCTCCGCCCTCTGGTCCTCAAGGATGTGGCCAACGACATTGGCATGCACGAGTCGACCGTGAGTCGTGCGACCGCCAACAAGTACGCGCACACGCCGCAGGGTATCTTCGAGCTCAAGTATTTCTTTACCTCGAGCTTGCGGAGTACGGATGGTGAGGACGTCTCCGCGGAGAGCGTTCGCAAGAAGATTCGCGAGATCATCGGGGCCGAGGATCCGAAGAGTCCCTTCAGCGATCAGTCGATCGCCGAGCATCTGGCGAAGGACCACATTGATATTGCCCGCCGAACCGTTGCAAAGTATCGAGAGTTGATGGGCATTCTGCCCTCGTCCAAACGCAAACAATTCTGCTGAGCACGCCGTCCGCACGGTCGGCGATGGGGGGCGTCATGCCGATTACCGTGACCTTCCGCCACATCGAGGCGACCGCCGCGTTGCGCCGCCATGCCGAGAAGCGAGTGCGGCACGTCGCGAAGTACGTCCATCAATTGATGGACGCCCATGTGACGTTGTCCGTGCTCAAGCGGCGGCACATCGCGGAGATCGTCCTCACGGCCGATCGGAAGACGCTCAAAGCGAAGGAGGTCACCGACGACCTCTACTCTGCGATCGATCTCGCGACCGACAAGCTGGCACAGCAGGCCCGTCGCAATACCGGGAAGCTCAAGAGTCACAAGGTCGGGGTAGGGAAGCGCGCCTCACGTCCGACCTCTCCCGAGGCCGAAGAGGCCGCGCCAGTGCCCACCGGCGGGAGCTTCCGCATGGACGTCATCCGCGCCGAGTCCTTCAACCGCCGCAAGGGTCCGGACGTCATCCGCTCGAAACGCCTCCCGGTGAAGCCGATGTCGATCGAAGAGGCGGTCATGCAGATGGATCTGATGAGCAGCGAGTTCCTCGTCTTCCGGAACGCCGCCAACGGAGGGGTTGCTGTCGTTTGCCGGCGGAAGGATGGGCACTACGGGCTCATCGAGCCCGAGGAGGCTTGACCCTGCGCCCCGCGACTTTTGCTCACCGTCCCTTGCTGCGCTATACCTGAGCCGCTGCCGATGAAGATCCTCGACATCTTGGTATCCGAGGCCATCGTTCCGGAGATGCGTGCGACATCGAAGGACGAAGCGCTCGACGAGCTAGCGTCCGCAGTGGTCGGGCTCCGTCCCGACATCGACCGCGCGCGGCTCGTCGATGTGCTGCGCGATCGTGAAGAACTCGGGAGCACGGCCATCGGAGAGGGGATCGCCATCCCTCATGGCAAGCTCTCCGGCGTGCAGGAGGTGCTAGCCGCGTTCGGTCGCAGCCCGAGCGGTATCGACTTCGATTCTCTCGACGGCGGGCCGACCCACTTGTTCTTTCTCTTGGTCGCGCCCGAGGACTCGGCGGGATTGCACCTCAAGGCGCTCGCCCGAGTCTCGCGGCTGTTGAAGGACGCTGAATTTCGTCAACGGTTGCTCGCGGGGACTTCCCGCGATGAGTTGTACGCCGCCATCAAATCCGAAGACGAAAAATACTAGGCGCTCGGCGGCGGCAGCGGGGGGGGGGGGCGGCGGACGCGGGCTCCGCGGCACGACCAAAACGGGGATGGGGGGGGGGGC
>JAJCZP010000266.1 GCA_029262315.1 Deltaproteobacteria bacterium
GCTTCGCGCACTCAGACAGCGGCTGCGCTGATCCGGCCCCCGCCATACGCGGATGCCTCGGCCCGTTTCCGATGGCCACGCCGCCCGCCCGGTGCCGCCCGCCACTCGGGTCCTCTCGTGCGGGAACGCCGCCTGGTCGGCGCGGGCTCGGGGAGTGCCCGTGCCGTGGGCGAGCTGTGAGTTCGGTGTCCTGCGCGTTTCACGGGAGGAAGAGTTGACTCTTTCGGATGGGCTCTGTAGCTCGCAGGGCGTGGCTCGACGGGTTGTTGATCTTCGGTCGCGGTTGGAGGATGCGGCGCGGCGGTTTCCGAAGGGACCGGTGCGGCCGCGAGCGGATGCCGGAGCGGATACTGGAGCGGAGTCGCCGGATGATCCTGTGGCATCTGAAGTCGCCGCGGAGCCGGAGAGCCCCGCGCAAGAAGTGGCAGGAGTGCCGCCGGTCGAGGTCGGAACTGAGAACGATGGCGGGGCCGAGGGTGGCGTAGGTCGCGTGGCGACAGTGCCGCCCGGAGTCGAGGTGGAGCCACAGAACGTCGGCCTGCCCGAAGCTGCGGGCCGACAGGGGGTTGCGTCCGAGGTCACGGGTCTCGAGAGTTCGGCCGAGAGTCCTGCGGACGGCGGATCGGCGGAAGGGGAGGACGTGCGCGCAGGGACAGAGACTGCGGCCAGCGCTCCCGTCGCGGAGGACGAGCCAGGCGCGGTCGCGGGCGGAACGGGCGATTCGTCGCCTGGGTCGGATGCTCCCGCGGTGCCGCAACCACCGAAGAAATCTCGAAGGCGTGTGGTTCGGAAGCGTGGGCGGGCTGCGGTGACGAAGGCGGCGGCCGCGGCGGCGGGCACGCTCTCGGGTAACGCGCCGCGCGGGCGTGGGGCCGCGGCTTCCTCGGGTTCCAAGAGTTCCAAGGCTGCGAAGAAGCCAGCGGCGCGTCGGCGCTCGACACGGAACGCGGCGCCGCCGGATCCGTTCAGTGTCCGGTTGCGGTCGCTCGAACGTGAGATCGAAGACGCGCTGCAAGAGGTCGGGGGCGAGGGCCCCGGTATCGGGAGCGCGCTGCAATTGGTGGGTGAGCAGTTGCTCGGCTTCTACGCTGAGCTGGCGCGCGTGGCGGTTGATGGGGGCATCGAGGCTGCGTTCGTGCGACTGCGCATGATCGGGACGGCGGATACGGTCGACGAGTTTGGATTCGATGCCGCGTTTCACGAGCGTGCCTTGCCGCTTCTGCGGTTTCTGCACGACCGGTGGTGGCGTGTCGAGTCGACAGGGATTCGCCACGTCCCGCGGACGGGGCGCGTGATGCTCGTCGGGAATCACTCGGGCGGGTCGATGCCGTACGATGGGCTGATGATCGCCCACGCGCTGGAGGCGCGGCGCGCGGGGCGTGGACGTGCGGCGCGTCCATTGGTCGAGGACGGGGCGTATCATTTCCCCTTTGCGGGATCGCCACTAGCGCGGTTGGGCGTGGTGCGCGCTTCGGCGGCGAACGCCGAGCGGCTTCTCGGCAGTGATCAGGCCATCGTGGTTTTCCCCGAAGGTGCGAAGGGTTCCCGCAAGTATTATCGAGACCGCTATCGTTTGCAGCGCTTCGCGCGCGGGGGATTCGTGAGTTTAGCGCTTCGTACGGGGACCCCGTTGGTGCCCGTGGCGGTGGTGGGGGCCGAAGAGATCTATCCCGTCCTGCTGCGCTGGCAGTGGCTCGCCCGCGTTCTCGGAGTGCCGGAGTTTCCGGTGACGCCGACCTTCCCGTTGCTCGGCCTGCTGGGACTCATCCCGCTGCCGACCAAGTGGCGGATCGTGTTCGGTGCGCCGATCGATCTCGTCGCGGAGTATGGGGCGGATGCCTACGACGATGAACTGCTCGTGAATCGTGTGAAGGAATCGGTGCGTGAACGCGTGCAGCGGATGCTGATCGACGCCCTCCGCGAGCGGGACTCCGTTTTTACGGGTTGAGGCAAGCCGTGCGCGACGAGGGGACGCCGCGCACGGTGCCTCTACCAAAGGGTCCATCGGGTTGGTGACGAGCCCTTTGCGTGTGCCTTCCCCCGAGGGGGCCAGTCGGTCCGACTAGAACACGTACGCGAGCTCAGCCGCGATCGTATGCTGGTCCTCCTGGAAGCTACCGCTGCCCCGCGTTTCCTTCTCGTACAGGTCGTTCGGCGACCAGTCGTAGCGGTACTCCGTCCGGAAGCGCAGCCCGTCGTAGAGCCATACGCCGACCGTGTACGTCACTTCGTAGGCATTCAGCGCCTTGCCGAACGTGAACGGATTTGGCAGCCGGGTGCCATCGCTGTCGTCGAAGTACTCGCCGCGAAGCGCCATGCTGATGGGCATCGGCGTCAGGTCCTTCGGCAGGTCGTACGCCACGATCCCCGCAAACGAGTGCCATTCCGCCGTCGTGTCCCGCGTCGGCCCGAGATCGGTCTCGTTGCCGTAGAGGTACTCGAGCGTGAACTCCAGCCCCTCGACCGGCGCCAACACCGCAATGGTGTCGACGATGCCGCGCTTCGAATCGCCGCGATCGACCTGCTCCGCCCCGTACATGCCGTTGACCGTCAGGGTCAGCATCTCGAGCGGCGACGCGGTCACCTGGCCGATGAAGCTCTTGCCATCGTTCGAGTCGACGACGTTGTCCCAGCCGTTCACGACGCCGAGCGTGACTTTCGCCACCTCACGGCCGTCGCCATCGTCGAATTCGTACGACCCGAGCAGGCCCGTATGCGTGAACGGGCCGGACCACGCGAAGCCGAGCGACCGGCTGATGTTGTGGTTCAGCGGCGACTCGATCACCTCCGAGCCGACGAGCGTTGAGAACTTACCAGCCAGGATCTGGAAGTCCGACAGCCCCGGAAAGCGGTACGTCAGGTACGCGTCCTGGATGTCGATGGGATCGGTCTCGAACCCACCACTCGAGTCACCGTCGCCATCCCAGTCCGTGCCGAGGCGCTCGGCGGTCTTGCCGAAGTCGAGCTTCAACATGAAGCCGACGCCCCCGTCTTCGGTCTCCCGTGACAGCTCGACCTGAAAGAGGTCGGGCACGAACGAATTGTCGTCGGTATCGAACGCGCGCAACGAGACATCGCCCGAGTCCGGATTGTTGAAGTCGTACATGTACGACGTCGCCGCCACGAAGCCGAGCTTCATCCCGTACGGCAGATGCTTGAGATGGCCCTCGAGCGCGTCGAGCCGACTCTGCAACGCCGAGTCGTCGTACGGCGCCCCAGCTGGCGCCGGGACCTCCATCTTCCGCTCCAGGCGCTCCACCCGCTC
>JAJCZP010000267.1 GCA_029262315.1 Deltaproteobacteria bacterium
ACTTTACCTACGACCTCGACTAGCCATGGACGCCGTGCCCCGACGCTATCCTTTCTGCCGACGCGACGAGCTCGGACCACAGCGACCCATCACCCGCTGGCTGGATGATCTCCGCGACGAGGTGACGGCGGTCGAACTGGACGGCCACGTGCTCGCATGGTCGACGATCTGCCCGCACTTTGGCGGACGACTCGAGGCCCAGATCGCTCAGGGCGCGTTCCAGTGTCGATGGCACGGATGGCGCTTCGACCTACGTACGGGCGCGTGCCTGACGCACGAGACGACTTGCCGGCTTCGGCGGTACGAGGTCGCCGAGCGCGACGGCATGTTGGAGATCGTGTACGACCGATGAAGATCGTCGAGCGCGAAATCGTCCGCGAGGCGGATTGCTCAGCGGCCGTGGGTTGGTGGAATCAGTGGGACCACGAGCACGTGACGGTCGCGCACGAAGGTGGCTGGGTCGCGGGGCATCTGCTGTACGAGGATGAGAAATATGCCGTCGGGCTGGTGACCATCCGCGTGCCGGTATTCTCGTTCGTGAAGTCGCAGGCGCTGAACATCAACATCAAGCACGATGCCCAGACGATGTTCACGATCAATCTCGGATTGTTCGGTATTCCCTCGATTACGCGCATCACGATTGTGGAAGACCGTCGCGACCACATCATCCATACGACCAACTACAAGTTCCTGCTCCGTGGGTGGCGTCGGATCTTGGCGCCGGTTTTGCCCCGACTCATCGACCGCTGGACGGAGAGCCGTTGGCAGGAGGATCTGGAGCTGAAGATGCGGCGGCAGCGGGTGCTGCGGCTCGGGTTTCGCGACTTCGTCGGTCTGCCCGACGCCGTCGAGGACCGTTGCTACGAGGGGGATCTCACGACGAAGCTACCCATTCCCCGGCTCGGGACGTCCCCGATTCATGAGCTGCGACACCTGCTCGGGGATTTGTTGCCTCGATCGTAGCGGGTGTTGCCGACTCAGCCGCCTGCGGATTCGAGTCGCTTGGCTGCTTCCAGGAGTTCCGGATCGTCGTACGTCCGGTCGGTGAAGTCGGCGGCTTTGTGCGCGGCGGTGGAGTACGGGCTGCCGACGACATCACTCGGAAGGGTGACGTCGCCCTGGAGTTCAGACAGCGTTACTGAGAACAGCATATAGGGGCCGTCTACCTGCTGTTCCCGCAGGATGAGTCCCCAGAACCTCATGGGAACCCATGAGGTCCCGGGCTCGAGCGTGACGGTCGTGCGTGCGTGGCCGAGCATAATGGCGGCGTCGGAACTGAGCGTCGCCTCGATCCGAAACTCCCCCGCGGTTTCTACCTCTACCTCGGCTTCGATCTGCAAGTGACCATCGACGATGGCGTCACGGTACTGACCGGTGAGGTGAGCGCCCGGCGTCGAGTAGAAGAAGCTCGTCGTGGCGACGAGGATCTCCCCCGTCATGGTCTCGGCGCTGACCTCGATGGTGTATCGACCCTGAAACTCCTCTGGGCGATCGGGATCGGGGGTGAGGGTGGCGGTGTAGTCGCGGTCATCCGCCAGTCCGTCACCGTTCTGGCCGTCATCGGCAAAGGTCAGGGCGACGACGGCCTCGCCCTCGTCGTCGAGAATCTCACCACTCAGGGCGCGAATTTCTTGCGAGAGTTCCGGAATGTCGCCGTCGTACTCCCGACCCGAGCGGTCGAGTTCGACGACGCGTGCGCGGATGAGGACTTCGCCGGGGGCTTGGTAGCTGCTGTCGGTGGTCTGCACCACCAGATGTTGGCCTGGTTCGTCGGGCTCGCCGCTCCGACCGATTTCACCAACTCGCTTTCCCGCGATCGGATCGAGTCCGTCGTCGATCGCCCGCGAATCGGGCGGGAACTTCGCGCGTCGGCGGAGGCGCTCGGCACGCTCGACGTTCGATGGCTCACGGCGTGGTTTGAGCTCGCGGCGCGGTTCGCGCGTGGGCGCCGCGGGCGCGTCCGTCTCCTCGGCCACGGGTGCCTGGGCAACCTCTCGAGGGGCGGGGGCGGGGGGCGTCGAAGGACGGCGAAGCCACAGGAGCGCCGCGGCGAAGGCCACGAGCAGGACGATCGTTCCTATGGCGATGTCGCGTCGCGAGGGCATCGAGATCAACTGGTGAGCGTGCGCGCGATGCTTACCACGCACATTCGGGCCTTGGCAATGTAACTTCGTGATATCGGTGGACGTGCGCGGGCCTGTAGCGCATGCGCTGTGTCTTGCTGTGTTCGCTACGCTGCTCGGTGGGGAGCGCGAAACGCGTGACCTGAAGCTTTGGATGTGGAAGGAACGGCTCACATGAGCGAGACCACGACCCGAATCGAGCGGCCCGACGGCGCCGTGCTGTCCCTCTACGGGTGGACGCCCCCGGGGCCGCCGAAGGGCATCGTGCACGTGGCGCATGGCATGGCCGAACATGCACGGCGCTACGCGCGGCTCGGGGCCGCGCTCGTCGAGGCGGGGTACGCGATGTATGCGCACGATCAGCGCGGCCATGGGCATTCGGTGGCGACGCCCGCCGATCTCGGCGTGTTCGGTCCGGATGGATGGAACGCGCTGGTGGCGGATCTCTCCGCCGTGCACGAAGTGGCGCGAACGGCGCATCCAGGGGTGCCGTTGATCGCGCTCGGCCACAGCATGGGGTCATACGCGCTGCAGCAGTTGCTCCTCACCGAGCACGACCGCATCACCGCGGCCGTGCTCTCCGGATCGTCGGCATTCGACGTGCTGGCCGCGGGCGTGGACGGATCCGCGCCGCTGTCATTGTCGCTATTCAACGCGCCCTTCGAGCCGGCGCGGACGGAGTACGATTGGCTCTCCCGCGATGAAGCGGAAGTCGATGCCTACATCGCCGACCCGCTCTGCGGGTTTACGGTGAGTGCCCAGTCGGTCGCCGACATGTCCGCCGCGGGTGCCCTGTTAGCCGACGCTGCCGCGTTGGCGCGTATCCGTTCGGATCTGCCGCTGTACATCTTCTCGGGCGATGCCGATCCACTGCACGCGAACCTCTCGCTCTTGCAATTGCTCATCGACCGCTATCAGCAGGCGGGGCTTCGGAACGTCGCCAGCCGTTTCTACCCAGGGGGGCGCCACGAGATGCTCTGCGAGACCAACCGCGATGAGGTGACGCGCGATTTGATCGCGTGGATCGAAAGCACGCTTCAAGCCAGGGCCGACGCGTAGGCGGCAGGCCCGCTCGGGAGCGCGGGCGATGGCCCGAGCTGGCTACAGCAGCAGGGCAGGACG
>JAJCZP010000268.1 GCA_029262315.1 Deltaproteobacteria bacterium
CCACTGCAGCTCGTCGACGAAATCGTCCATGCCGACGGTCTCGCCGCCGAACAAGCGCCCGACCCCATGACGACGCACGATCTCCTGTTGCGCACGAAAGTAGTCCCGGCCGAACATGCACGGACGAAAGGGCTCGCCGAACAGCGGCAGGATATCTTCGTCGGGCCGTCGCCGCCGGGCCTGCACCTGCGCACGTTTGCCCGCGAGCGTCGCCCTCTCCACCTCGAACTCCGCCACAGTATCCTCGTACACCGCCCGGGTCGTCGCTGCCGCGGCCGCGCGTGCTCTCAGAAGCGCCACCGCGGCGGGCTCCACGATCGCGAGGTTGGAATCATCGTAGTTCTTGACCAGGCTGGCAAGGGCATTGCGTTCCAGTAATCGGGTATGGCGATCCGCGGGCATGCCCGAGCCGTGATGGCGATGATAGGCCATCGATCGTGGGACGTGAACCACCCGCTCCCCCTGCACCCAGAGCCGCCACCCGAGATCGACATCCTCAAAATACGCGAAATAGTCGGTGTCGAATCCGCCGGCGTCGAGAAAGATCGGACGCTTGACGGCCATCGCGGCCCCACAGGCGAACAACGTTTGGGTCGGAGCCACATCGGTGCCCGGAACATACGGATGCCCGTGGCGGCGACTCATCCCGTGCCCATGGAAGCTCATCGCACCGCCATCGAAATCGTACCGCCGCCCCTCCCAGTCGAGGATACGGCTCCCCGCGACGGCCACGTCGTCGTCCTGGAGCACGTCGACCAGGGGCCGCAACCAGCCGGGATCCAGCCGGACGTCGTTGTTCACGAACGCCACCATCTCGCCAACAGCCGCCTCCGCACCCTGATTGCTCGCGGCGGCGAATCCGAGGTTGTCCGCGTTGGTGACGATCCGCACCGCTGGATGCTCGCGCGCCAGCCATGCAACGCTGTCGTCCACCGAACCGTTGTCGACGACGACGATCTCGATCGCGGAGGATGAATAGTCGAGCGCGCCAATGGACGTCAGGCACGGCTCGAGCAGCTGGCGGCCGTTCCAGTTCGCGATGACGATCGAGACGGATGGGATTCCCGCCACGGCTAGCGGCCTCGCACAAGATCACGAACGAGGGCGTAGACGCGCGCGTAGAGCGCCGGGAGCAGTGCCGCCGACGCAACCGGCTCCGGGGCCGCCGCCTGCGCCTCACGAGCGGATGCTATCTGCGCCTCACGCATAGCTTCGGGCGCCGACTCACGCGTGGCTTCCGGCGCCGACTCGTGGGTGGCTTCTGGCGCCGACTCAGCGCTCGTCGCGAGATCGAGAATCTGGTTCATCGCCCCCGCCGCAACCACCGCGTCAGGCGCACCGGCCAGGGCCCGTACGGTCGGACACCACAGCGTGTCACCGGCGAGATCGACGACCAGCAGGTGGCGATACGCGGGCTCGTGCCAATCGGGCACGACCCCGTTGTAACACGCCTGTGCGGCCGCGTAGCGCGCGCCCATCGCCGGCTCGGCGAGCCGCAGGTTCAGCGTCTGCATCAGGCTCCAATACGGCAAATGGCCATTCGGGAGCACGACGACACTCGCCCCCGCAGCACGGAAAAAGGTCGTTGTCGTCGTCAGGTCCGGATGGCCGTATCCGAGGTGCTCGCGCAGGAAAGTGTGCACGTATCCATGACGTGACTGAATGAGCGCAAACAGCGCCGCGTCGGCCGCGGCGACACCCGGCGTTGCGAAGGGCGCCGCCAGCAGCACGTACCGTCGCGCCACACGAGTCAGTTCTCCCAGGAGGGCCGCTCGCTCGTGCGCCGGAACGTGCTCCAGCACATCGAGGCAGATCACGCCGTCGACGCTATCGTCCTCGAAGGGCAACGCGGTCCCGGTCGCCGCGCGGTGGTCGGGATGATCGAGCGCCCGGGCATCGATCGATCGTACGTCGCAGTCGGGGAAAAAATCTCCGGATGCGGCCAGGTGACCGCCCGGGCCGCCGAGTGCACCCCCAACGTCGAGGAGCGAGGTGGGTGGTTCCGAAAGCGCGGCCAGCGCCGCGCGCACCTGATCGTAGCGCTGGTACATGTCGAACGGGAGACGCGCGACGAGCGACGCCCGCGTCGCCGGCTCCGCCTGCAACGCGAGCGCCCGGACGAACAACGGCGCGGTCGTCCTGATCCGCACGTGGTGGCCCCCGGCGGCGAGCGGTATCGGCGCAAACGGAATCTCGTGCCAGGCCTCGCCGACCGTCCGCGCGACCAGGCGCTGATCGTCGAGCGCGATCGTCACGTCCGCCGTCCCTCCCGCACTCCGCACCGTGAGGATCCCCCCGAGCGCCACCGGGTCGCCGCCGGTGACGACGACGTACGCGAGCCCCTCTCCGGCCTCGAGCCAGCGCGTCGGGGGTGGCTCGTGCCGCTCGGCCGTCCCGAATCCCGCGCGTAGCCGCACTCCAACCCGCCCCGCCTCGACACCCGCGACCGTCCCGACATCGCGGCGGGCGCCGAATCGCTCGGGCTGGAGTACCTCCGCCGCGCAGAGACGAGGTTCGTCCGTCCGGACAGCGCACAGCTCGAGATTGTAGTCGGCCTGAAAGAAGCGGAAGTCGACGCTGAATCCGAGTCGGATCAGAGCCTCGATCCAGTACGAGGGCGGGAACTCCGAAAAGTGCGTCTCCTCATGCCCGTCGAAGAACACGGGGTCGGGAGTCGCACCGACCAACGCGCCGCCAGGACGGAGCACGCGGCGGATCTCCGGCAATGCGCGCTGCGGATCGACCAGATGCTCGAGCACATCGAACGCGCTGACCACGTCGAACGTCTCATCGGCGAATGGCAGCGTCTCGATGCAGCCTCTCGTCAGCCGCCCACTGGCGTCGGGCGTATCGATCGACGCCCGGGAGAGCGCATAGGCGCTAACGTCCACCCCGACCGCATCGAATCCGCCCGCGCGAGCCTCACCGACGAGAAAACCGTAGGCGCACCCGAGATCGAGCCAGCGGCCCCCATACGAGGTCGCCAGGTGCTCGACCCAATGCCGCCAACTGGCGTGCGCGCTCTCGTAGCCCGCAACGGGGTACCCACTGTTGGTACCGTGGTAGTAGCCCTCGTCGTACAGGGCGTCGAGACCGCGGGCGTCGAGATTCCGCGCTGAGGGCATCGGATCCGTGGCTTATAGCATCGGGGTCGCGCGCGCCGCAATTTCAGGTGGATAGGCTCCTGGAGCCGTAGATCGGCACTGCTGGGGCCTCCGGAGGGCTAGCGGCTACGCCGGAGAGGGCAATTGGTGCCAGGCACGTCGTACACGTCCAGGGCCGTCCCACCCTGCTCGGGGAGCGAAATGTCGATCACGAAGCGTCCAGGTCCGTTCGTGCGATCGAGATCGAGACAGAGGCTGCCGTCGGCGGCCGCCGAGGAGGACGCGTCGGCCGTACTGAGGCTGGCCGTGCCTGGGCCCTCCAGCTGAGCAATGACCCGGACGGGCCCGGTACCAGGCCGCAGGGTACATTCGAGGCGGGTCGGGAGGCTTCGAGGTCGCTCGGGGCGACCATCACCGTATCGCTTGGGATGCGGAACGGTACGAATGGGCACAGCCACGGGACCGTCAGAACCGCGACAGGAGGCGTAGTCGATGGCCGGAACGTACCGTGCCACGCGGAGCGGCCCGATCGCGGTCGACTCGAGGTTCTCCACGAGCGCTGCAACACCGGGGGCATCGTCGTACCAGACCACGAAATGCGTCCCGGCTTCCTCATGCGTGTCGCGCGGACGGTCGCCTGCCGTGAGGGCCCAGCGCAGCCAGAATCCATTGTCGCTCGCCACGTCGCCGAGGGCGGGGCCGTGCAGCCGCTGCCACGTCGCGGCAAACGGCCCCCCCGACCGAGCGACATGCTCGGCAAAGGCCCGCTGCCACCGCACACTCAACATACGTCCGGGCGCGGCGGCATCGGCGCCGGGACGAGTGTCGAGCGAGAGCAGCCCCGGTTCGACCGCCAGATACCCGTGACGCTCGATCTCGGACAAGAAAGTAGCAAGCTGGACGGCAAGCACGACGCTCGCGGCCGTCGCCGCCAGGGCCGCGGTCCCGCGCAGCCAATCGAGGCCGCTGCCGGAGCCCGCGACGCGCGGCATCATGACCGCCCCGGCGGCAAGCGCCGTCACAGGCAGCAAACCGTCGAGGTAGTACCACCACGCTTCTCCGGGAAGGAGCAACACGAGTCCGCCGCCACTCATCGACAGCGCGACCACGAGCCGGGCCGCCCGGGAGGCGCCGCGATGCCAGACGAGTCGGCCGAGACCACAGACGGCAAGCACGGCCATCGTCGCGGCCCCGGCTGCCAACCCCACACCGCCGACGGCGGTGTCCGACCACCGGGAAAGCGCTGTCGGGACTCGCCAGCTCAGCAAGAACGCCGCGCGAGCGCGTGCCCCGACGTCGATCGCGTCGGCGCCTGCGAGAGCACCGATTCCACCATCGTGCTCTGACCCCATCAAGAGCGCGACCACGGCCGGGAGCCCCACCACCAGCCCTCCGACGCCACCTGCAAGAACGACCCGGAGCGGTGGGCGCTCGAGGAGCGCGACAAGGGCGACCGCAAGCACCCACGCGACCATGGTGAGGTGCAGCTGCACCGCCAGCCCCAGGAGCGCCCCGACCGCCGCGGCGCGCGGCGCGGACAACACCCCCGCACGCGGTGCGAGCAGTAGCCACAGGAGCAGTGCACCGACCGCGGGGAGCGCTGCCGGCGCCCACGCAACGCGACCGTCTAGTACCCACACCGGATGCGTGGCCGCGAAAGCTAGCGTCACGAGGGCGGCGGACGTACCCCACAAGCGGCGCGCCACCGCCGTGACTCCGAGCATCGCACCGAGGCTGAGCGCGGCCGCGAACCAATACCCCGCCAGCGGATCGCGCGACGCGAGGTACGGCGCAGCCCAGAAGTAGTAGTAGCCAGCCCCCAACCGCACGACCCGCCGCATCGTCGGACCCACGATTGGCGCATCGAGCCCAGCAGCAACATCCAGAGCCGTGGCCACGTCACGGGCCTGATCGATTCCGAACCACCCAAGATCGAGGGCGACCAGACGCAGGAACGCCCCCGTCGCGACCAGCACCATCGCGGCCATCCCCACAGCAGCGCCGCGTGTCCTCATCGGCGTACCGGCCGCGTCGCCAGCGACTACCGCGCGAGTACGGCGCGACGGACGAAGAGGTCGGCGGGGACGACCTTCGAGTCCGTGTCGGCCAACGTCTTGAAGACCGCGTCCCGAGCGCCCCACTTCTCCCAGATCACGTAGGCCACCCCGTCCGCCATGCTCACCTGCGGATAACGCAGCGTCACGCCCTGTTCGTCCGAGGAGACTTCATCCACGAGGCGATCCTCGCCCCATGTTTCGCCACCGTCCTTCGAGTCGTTCATGAAGACTTGGCGCTGATCCTTCACGAAGGTGATCGCCAGGTGCTGATTGGCATCGACGGCCAACCGCGGGTTGGTGAACTTCCCTTCGCCTCGGCTCACCTGGCGCGCCTCGGTGCCCGTCGCGGCCCACCGACCCTGGGCATCCGTCCGAACATGGTAGACGTGCCAGTCGGCTGCGTAGGGCCCCGCGCTGAACACCAGATGCGCCGTGCCGTCCCGACTCGTCAAATCGACGTTGGCCGGCACGCCTTTCTTGACCTCGCTCACGAGCACGTCCTCGCCCCACCCAGCGGCATCGTCCCCGAGAGAATCACTCCAGATGCGCGACATGCTGTTGGTCGCCGCTGCCGTCCAGACCACGACCGCCCTCGCGCCAGCGAACTCGACCTTCGGCGCCGTCGGCGAGTAGCGACCGCGCACGCCATCGTCGACGCGCGTCACGGGCCCCCAGGTCTCTCCGCGATCGGTACTCACGATCGCCTGAACGCGCCGTGCGCCGCTTTGCCGCTCCCAGACCACGACGACACGGCCCTTCCCATCGCTGGCGACATCGAGACCCACGGCCCCGCCATTGTCGGGATCGCCCTTCTCGAGATTCACATCATGCTCGAGCCAGGTCGCACCACCGTCGAGCGAGCGATTGAAGAAGATCCGGCGCCCGTGGTTACGCTCGTCCGTCCATGCCAGATAGACTGCACCGTCCGCATCGGCCGCCATGGATGGGATGAACGCGGTGGGCTCGCTGTTCACCGTATGCTGCTCGTTCCAGGTCTCGCCGTCGTCGTCGGAACGGCGAAACACGACCGACTTGTCACCGCTCGTCGGGACGCGCGCCTGCCACGTCGCGTACAGTCGCCCCTCGGCGGGCCCGGGAAGGACCGACGGCACGACGGAGATTGTCTTCCGTACCTTCTCCGTTCCGAGATATCGTTCCTCGCCGAACGCCGACGTCCCGTCGACCGCTCGCCGATACACCATCGGCCGAAAGGGAGCCTCATGGCGCATCCAGACCGCGATCGCCCCGCCACCGGGACGCGCCAGGATGGTCGTGTAGTAGGGGAACGTGAAGCGAGCGAGCATGCCCGCCTCCGCGTTCAGCCGCTCGACGGCTTCGAGTTCCGAGCCGCCACCACCTGAAGTACACGCCGCGGCGCCCAGCAAGGCGGCGGCGATCACGAACGACTGAAAGCGGGTACTCAGCACACATTCCTCCGCGTTCCGTGTGGTGCTGTCAGAATCTCATCTAGCACCGGCGATTGCGCAGAAAAAAGGGGATCGAGCGCCGTGGCGCCCGATCCCCTTTTTCTCACAACTAACTACTCTTCAGACTAAATTTAGAAATTGTTCGAGGAGTACTTGCCGTGGATGGCAGCCCCGAACGGGCCGATCGCCTGACCGTGCACCGCGAAGACGAACTGCGCGGTGTCGGACGAGAGCTCGCCGACCAAGCCATCGACATCGAGCGCCACACAGTTGCTGAGGCGCACGAAGCCTGGTGAATCGATCGTCGTGTTCGGCGGGATGATGGACGCATCGCCACCGGCAATCGCCTGCAGATCGGAAATCGGATTGAAACCGACGCACTCGAGACACAGGTCAGGCAGCGACGTGGTGATCTCGAGGTTGTCCGTGTACGTCACGTTGCAGCACACGTGGTTTCCATCCGGCAGAATCGCCTGGATCGGGCCGACCTCGTCATCGACGAACCGACCGTTACCAGCCGCCTCTTCGATCGTGATGGTGATCACGACAGAATCGCCGAGGCCCTGCGGGTTGAAAGACTGGATGAAGATACCCGAGCCATCCGGGCCGCTGATCGCGGCCGAATCGGGAAGCGTGACGCCATCGAAGATGCCGAGCGCATCAGCACCGAACGCCGCGTTCGTCGACGTGTTGGCGATGATCCAGCCACCATCGATCTCGGGGGTGCCGAGAGGAACGGTGTCGATGATGTTGCACTCCAGCCCAGACGGGCCAGTCTCCGCACCGAAGGCGGTCACGGTCACGAGACCGCGCTCACCCGTGAGGTCAGTGATGCTGCCGACGCCGTTGTTCTGCGGCGGATTCGGCGACTGAATCTCACCCTGCACCTTGGTCGGATCCATGACCTTGGTGTCATCCGGTGTGAGGCAAACGATGACGTCGACCAGGTGACGACAATCGTCGGCCCAGTACGACCAGTGAGTCGCGATCGGTCCCGGGCTACCGCCCCCGTCACCGTGACGCGTCACAATCTGAAAGCTGGCGTGGTTAGCGGTGGCATCAAACGGCATGACCAACGCGCTAGCCTGCTCCAGCAAGACGATCTCAGCCTGCTGTGCATTGGCCGTGGGCACTGCGACGAGCCCCACAACCGCAGCCAGGGCTGCTCCAATACTAATGCTACGAATTCTCCCCATGTGTCTCTCCTTTTGAGTTCTCTCCACTCGTTCGTTCGTGCAGCGTCATCGCCCGGCTAAAGATCTCGTCTCGCACCGTTCGACGGTTGGACCCATCCAACAGTCGTGACTGCTCCACTCCTCGCCGAACCCCAACACATCGTCAGACTCCTTCATTGGAAGGAGCGTCACGAATTCAAAGTTACCCCCGGTGATGCTTGTCGACCCTGCTCCCCACCTCGCTCAGGCCTGCTTCGGCCATGATCGAGCGGGAAAAGTAAATCGCGGCAAATCCTACTTGATCTCCTGAAGAAATGTCAAGCGCTTGACCCCTACCCATTCAGGCCGTCAGCGAGACGTACCAGACTCCGTCCCGCCGCACCCACGTATCGGTCGTCACGACCGTACGGCGCACCATCCGAAGCTCCTCATTACCCGCCGGAACCGGAATATGGGCGTCATTGGTCACGCTGACTGTCGCTTCCTCTCCGTCTTCCCCGACCTCCGAGACCGTGTAGCTCAAGATATCGAAAGCGAGCACCCGGCGCCGTAAGAACGCCTCCCTGGTGAGATCTTCCTTGGTCTTCGGATCGAGGAACGAATCGTAGACCTCGTCCCACCGCTTGGCCTGCTTGAGCTCCCAATAGCGATCGACCCTCTCGCTCAGCGTCTGGGTGGATTCACCCGGGCTGCAGGACACGGCGAACCCGCCGAGTACCGCCAGCAACGCAACGCCCCACAACGCCCGAAAAACCACCGTACCTCGCAAGATTAGCGGATACCGATATAGGCGACCATACATGGTGTCAACCCCCGAAGTCCCCGATCCTACTACGTTCTTGCCCTTTTCGAGCCACCTCGGGCCCGTAGCGGATTGCTCGTAGGCGCCCTTCATACGACGTGCCGTGCGAATCGTCGAGCCATCTGCCGAAAGCAGCCCTCCGATGCGGAATGTCCTAGGATTCCCCGGTTTCGAGCCACCGATGCTCGATCCGCATCAGGCCGTACTCGTCGGTCGGGTTGCGGACCCGAAAAGGGCACAGCCGCTCCCGGATATCGTACGCCACCAGGGCCCCGCGATTGTCGGTGGTCGCGATGTTCAGGTAATAGCCGCCGCCGAGCAGAGGAAGCCGTGGCACATGCAAGGCCACGGCATACCTGCCACCGCCCAGGGCCGCCATGGCCACGCCATCCATCTCCGTCGACACGCAGTAGCACACGAGCCCATCGTTGCGGACGAACGCGATCCCCACGCCCGGAACAACCTCGGCCCCCGGCTGACATTCCACCGACACCCGGATCGTCGCAGCTTCACCAGACAGCAATTCGTCGACCGACTGGCCCGAGGCGTCCTCGAGCGTTGTCGTGAGCACACGAACCGCCAGAGCGGCATCCGGCCGTGAAGCCGTCGCCGTCAGATCGTCGCGCCGGCCGGCATCCTCGAGATAGGCGTCGATGACGGCATCGACGGCGCCCAACGCCGCCGGGCTGCCATTCTGGAGCCACAGCGCGCGATCGCAGAGCTTCTTCACCTGGTACATGTTGTGCGAGCAGAACACGATGGTGCGGCCCTCGCTCCGAAAGCGCAGGATCCGCTCCACGCACTTGGTCTGGAAGTGCTGGTCGCCGACGGCCAGCGCCTCGTCGATGACGAGCACATCGGGATCCACCGTAACGGCTAGCGCGAACGCCAAGCGCACGTACATCCCCGACGAGTAGGTCCGCACGGGCTGATCGATGAACGCGTCGAGCTCGGCGAACGCCACGGCCTCCGCAACGTACCGGTCGAGGTCGGCGGCGCCGACTCCGAACAGCGCCCCGTGCATGGCCGCGTTCTCACGCCCCGTAAATTCGGGGTGAAAGCCCGCACCAAGCTCGAGAATGGCGGCCACCGCCCCCCGGACCTGCACGGCCCCCGTGGTGGGCTGCGCCGTACCCGTCAGCAGCGCCAGGAGGGTCGATTTGCCGGCGCCATTTTCCCCGATGATCCCAATGGCCTCGCCCGCGCCAACCGCGAGGTCGACATCGCGAAGCGCCCAGAATTCCTGGTGTCGCACGCCGCCCCCGATCCATTCACGCAGTCGATCCGTCGGACGCCGATACATCCGATAGACCTTGCCGAGGTGCTGGGCATCGATACGCGGGCTGCTCATACGAGATCTGCGAACTCGCCGCGTCCGCGCGCGAAGATCGCTCCGCCCCCGACATAGACGGCCAGGCTCACGACCAACAACCACAGCTCTCGCCAGCCACACGGCACGACGCCTTGCAGGAAGAGATCCCGGTAGGCGCCGACGAGCGCCGCCAGTGGGTTCAGGGCCAGGACCGGCTGGAGGACCTCGGGAATAAGCCGATCCGGATAGATGATCGGCGTCAGGTAGAACAGAATCGGCAAGAAGACCCCGACGGCCTGGGCCGTATCCCGGAAATAGACGTGGCAGGCGGCCAGCGCCCAACCACACCCGATCGTCAACAGACACTGCAGGGCGAGAAAGATCGGCAGGGCCAACAACGCGATCGTCGGCGGAAACCCGAACAGCGCCAGAAGCCCGATCAGCAAACCGAAGGCGATCAACTGCTGCACGAGGGTCGCGAGGGCGAGTTGGACGGGGAACGCCTCGATCGGAAAGACGACGCGTTTCACCAGCACCGCCTGGTCCACGAGGCTGGTCGCACTCCGCGTGACGGCCTCCTGAAACGCGAGCCACGGAAACAAGCCACACGCGAGATAGAGCACGAAGGGATGATCCGTGGCGCCGAAGCGCACCTCCAGCACCAGGGAGAAGACGAAGGTGAACACCGCAAGCTGTGTGAGGGGGGGGAGCACCGACCACACGACGCCCAACGAGGAGCCGATGTATCTGCTACGAATCTCCCGCCGCACCAGCGTCCACACGACCCGACGCGCCTGCCACACGGCGCGTGTCATCTCACCCGCATGGCTCACGGATTCGCCCCTCCGGCCTCCGGGGCTACGGCCACGGCTCGTGCACGACCCTTCGCTGCGCCGGCGGCCTCCGTGAGCGGCAGGCGCGCCAGGGCGGCATCGAAGAATGCGATCGCCCGCCGTGGCCGACCCCCGTGGAGACTGATCCAGCCTCCGAGACTCCACGCCTCCCCATCCTGGGGTCGCAGGCGAATCGCGCGCTTGATGTCCCGATACGCCTGATCGTAGTCGCCAGCACGATAGGCCAACTTCGCGAGCGAGAACGGGTAAGTATACGCCTGCGGGAAATCAGCAGCCCCCGCACGCCACAAGCGCTCCGCCTTGTCGCGCTTTCCGCGGCGGAGCCACACCTCCCCGAGATTGAAGCGCGCCCGCGCGCAGTTGGGCACGACAGCGACGGTGGCCGCCCACAGCGTCGGTCCATCACGCCAATCACGATTGCGCACGACCGAGCGTGCCCCAAGCGCGGTCGCCAACACCAAGATCGCTCCCGCGAGCGCCCACCGCTGCTCCGGCGCCCGAGCCTCGATCATCGCGACCGCGTCGGCGACGACCATCGCGACCCCTACCAGCGGAATGTAGAGATAGTGCTCGGCCACCATCTCGACATATGGGACGAAGTGGGACACGGGCAACAACGTCACGGCGAACCACGCGAAACCAAAGCCGGCCAGGCCACCCGCACGCCAGCGCCAGAACGCCGCCACCGCCAAGATAGCGAGCAGCGCCGCGGCGGCCATCGCTATCGGATCGGTCGCACTCGTCGAAACGGGAAAGGCATTGTGCGTGTAGTCCACCGAGAGATGGGCGGGCCACACGATGAGCTGCAGATAGTGCACCCAGATCCGTGCCACCGTCGCGAAATTCGCGCCGATACTCCCACCATGCCAAGGCGTCTCCGCCAACACCTTCGCCGTGAACTCGCGATACGAGGTCAGCCAGACGACAACCGCCACGACGAGCCCGAGGAGCGGAAGCACCAGGGCGGGCCGAAACGCGGCCGTGAGGGACGCGACACCTCCGGTCTCGCGCTGGCGCTCGAACCAATGCACGAGCACGCATACCACCGGCAGCGTCACGGCCATCTCCTTGGTGAGCAACGCCAGACACCAGGCGACCCCCGCCCCCATCAGCGCCAGCCACGAACCGCGCGCGCGTGCGCGGAGAAACGCGAGAAAGCCAGCCACGAAGAACAGCCCGCACAGTACATCGCGGCGCCCGGAGGCGTAGGTCACCGATTCGGTCTGCACGGGATGGACGGCGAACACCAAGGCTCCGGCGAACGCGCCCCACCCGGAAGCACCGAGACGACGGAGCACGCCGTGCACCAGCAGCACCGAGATCGCATGGTAGATCACGTTGCTCAGGTGGAAGATCCACTCGTGCATCCCGCCGATCGCATAGTCCAGCCGATACGAGAGCATACGCATCGGACGATAGCGGAGCATCTCCCACCCGTCGGTCAGGGGGACCCGAACAGCCGGCTCATCGATGATCAGGAGGAAGTCGTCAAAGACGAAGTCGTTGCCGATCGCGTTCGCGTAGACGATCGCGACCGCCCCGACGAGCCCGGTCGCCACGAGCCAGGCGGACGGGCCGGCGTCGCGTCCCTGCACTCTCGTCAGAACCCGGAGGCGTCCGGCCGCAACGCGGGCCCACCGTAGTCGGGCCGCCCACGATCGATCCGCTCGAGATCCTCCCGGATACCCTCCAGACGCCGCTGGAACGCAAAGGTCGCCTGGCGCGACTCCTGGCGATCGCGGACGACATGCGGCGTCAGCAGGATAATGAGTTCGGTGCGACGGTAGCGGTCCTGGTCCTGACGGAAGGCACGTCCGATCACCGGAATGTCCATCAGAAACGGGATGCCGCTGCGCACGTGATCGATCGTTTCGTCGATGATCCCCCCGATCAGGATGGTCTCGCCGCTCTGCACCACCACGGTCGTCTCTGACTCGCGCGTACTGAACGTCGGCGAATCGATCCCCCCGGTCACCGCGCTCGCGATCTGGCTGACTTCCTGACGGATCTCCATGTTCACGAGTCCCTCGGAGTTCACCTGGGGGAGCACGGTGAGGATGACGCCCGTATCACGGTACTGAATGTTCTGGAGAATATTGGTATTGCTGTCCGTCACGGTCGACGAGTTGCTCTGCGTGGTGACGATCGGCACTTCCTGCCCGACCAGGATGTGGGCCTCATGGTTGTCCGCCGTCATGATATGGGGCGAAGACAGGACCTTGATCCGGTTCTTGGAAGCGAGCGCGTTCAGTACCGCGGCAAAGTTCCGATTGTCACTGATGAAGGCGAAGGTTCCGTTGTTCGGTACCGGGGACACCGCCGTCGAGGCCAGGCCGAGGGCCCGCTGGATGTCGAAGACGCCGCCCGAAGCATCCTCATCGCCGGTGATACGTCCGAGCGCGTTGTTTCGCGTGTTACCGGCAATGGCCCAGGTGACGCCGAACTGCAGATCGTCACCGAGCGTCAGCTCGGCGATGAGGGCCTCGACGAGCACCTGCCGCGGCACGACATCGAGTCGGCGCAATACGTCCCGGACGTCGGTGTAGTCTTTGCGTGTGGCCAGGACGACCAACGAGTTCGTGACCTCGTCTGCGACGAGCCGCACCTCCTCGCGAAAAATATCCCCGGGCTCACCACCAGCCAGGACAAAACCGCTGGCGCCGCCGCTGACGCCACCGGCGACACCGCCGACACCGCGACCGCCCTGGCTACCGAGCGCACCCCGACGTTGGCTCCCGCTCTGACCGCCGCGCTGGTTGCCGCCCGAGAGCCCGCCGCCGCTGGTCCCGCCGAACTGCTGCAAGGGCTCGTAAGCCTCGAAGCCGTCGAACTGCTGACGCGCAGCCCCCGCACGCGCGGGCTGCCGCTGTGCGGGCTGCCGCGCAGCGGCAGCCCCACCGGTGCGTGCACGAGTCGAGAAGGGGGTAAAACTCTGCTGCACACCACGCCGTCCACCGCCGGTCGCCCCTCCATACAACTCGTTCAGAATCTGGGCGAGATCAGACGCCTTGGCGTTCTCGACGTGAAAGACGTGCACCTGACGACCCACGCCCTCCTCTGGAGGGACGTCGAGAACCTTCACCCAGCGCTCGATCTCGGGAAAGACCGACTTGGTAAACGCCACTACCACGACCGAGTTCAACCGCGGGAGCGGAATGACGTAGATCCCGCGCTCCTCCGCGCTACTGGCCGTCACCCCGTAGGTGTCCAGGATGGCCATGAGCTCCTGCCCAATTTCCTCGATGTTGGCGTGCTCGATCTTGTAGACGCGTGCGCGGAGCTCGCGGAATGCGTCGCGGTCGAAGGTGTCGACGAGCTCGGCGAGGCGACGGACATTCGACTCGAGGTCGGTCACGATCACGAGATTGGACCGCGCGTAGGGGATGAGGTCGCCGCCCGGCGTCACGAACGGCTGCAAGACATTCACCATCTCCGCGGCCGACACGTACTTGACCTGGAAGATCTCGATGATGAATGCGTCCTGGCGGCCAACACGCCCGAGCTGCCGTTGTGACTTCGGAATAAACGCCTTCGTCTTGGCCTCGGCGACGGGCACGATCTGGTAGAGGTCACCGACCAACATGGCGCTGATACCGTTCGAGCGCAGAATGCGATTGAAAATGGGAAAGAGATCGACCTTGGCGATCGGTCCCGTCGTCCGAATCGTCACCTGGCCCTGAATCCTGGGATCGATCTGGTAGTTGATGCCAAGGGCATCTGCGAGGCTGTGAATCACTTCACGGACGTCGGCGGCCTCGAAGTTGAGGACCACCGAATCGTCCTCGGGCGCCGCGGCCGCGGCAGGCACCGCAACCGGAGCGGGCACGGGATGTGCCGCCACCGGAGCCGGCGCGGGAGCCGGAACGGCTGCGGGAGGCGCGGCGACCGGAGCAGGCACGGGAGCCGGGACGGCTGCGGGAGGCGCGGCGACCGGAGCAGGCACGGGTGCCGGAACGGCTGCGGGAGGCGCAGCGACCGGCGCAGGTGCCGGGACGGCCACGGGAGGCGCGGCGACCGGAGCAGGGACGGGAGGCGCCGCGGCGGCTGGCTCGCTCGGAGCTCCCCCCGGAACCTGGGCGTGAGCCAGCGCCACTGCCAGCGTAAGGACACTTGCCCCGATGTAGACCACTGCCTGACGCATCATCACTGCTCCCTCACCGGCGCCCACGTTCGGCTCGCCGTTGTCGAGCCTCTTCACGTAGGCGCTCGATCTTTGCCTTGATATCCGCCGAGGGCGTCCTCCGCCCTGGTGCTGGGGTGCGTTTCGCTCGTGCGGTGCGCGTGCGCTTTGCCTTGGGTGTCGGCGCGATCCCGGCCGGGCCGACTGCCACGGTCCCGGGGTTGACCGCATACTTCACGTTGAGCTCGAAGTTGGAGGTGGTGCCGTCAGGGGCCTTGGTCACGATTTCGAGGGGATCGATGCGCTCCAACTTGTGCCCCTCGATGTCTTCGCCCTGGCGAAACCACATGGGTTTCGGCTGCGTCTGCATCTTCACCAGCGCTTCCTTCCCGCTACCGATGATACGGACGCCGAGCAGCTGGAGGGTAAGCGGCGCCACCGGTTCGTCACTCCCAGCCGCCCCTCCGCCCGCTTTCGCTTTATCCTCCGCCGCGGCACGCGTCGCATCGAACAAATCCTTCCCGGCGATGTTGTCGACGAGATCGCGGGGGGCCGGCGGGCGTACGGGATTGCGCACCGCAATGCGCTGACTCTTCGGGGTACGCGTCGCGGCCTCGTCCACCACGGCGTCGCCACCCCACCACAGCACGACGATCTGTACCACGAGGACGGCGACGATCGCCAACAGCATGACGTTCAAAATGAGGACCCGGCGCATCATGCCGCACCCCCTCCTGCCGCACGCTTTCCGGCGCCCTTGAGATCCTTCTGTGGACGTTTCGGACGCTTCGGTATCTTGAGTTTCTTGGCTTGCTTGGGTGGCTTGGCTTGCTTGGCTCGCTTGGCTTGTTGCGCCTTCTTCGGCGCCGGTGGCGGCTCAACGGGTTCACCCTGAATGAATCCGCTGACCTCGATGGTCGCCGACAGCGCTCGCGCACCCTTGTTCCGCAGGACCGCTCCACGGCGGCTGATCTCGAAGAAAGAAATCAGCAGACGCTGACTATCGTACTCGACCCCCGCCAAGAAATCCGCCAGCGCACGCACCTCGCCCGTGATCGTGATGCGGACGGCGATCTTCCGAAAGTCGTCGATGGGCTCGTCGCGCATCTTCTGGGTGCTGCGGATCTCGACGCCCGCCGTGGCCGCGAGACTATGCAGCGTGTCCTGCAGATTGGCGGCCGCCAGATCGGGGGTCTTCCCCGGGATCAGCTGGCCGCGAATCTGCCGCACCTGATCGCGCAGCTTGTTACTGTTGCGTTCGACCTCGCTGGCACGCGCCATGTACGCCCGCGCGTTCTCGAGCCATTCCCGCTGCTCCGTGATGCGATCGCGGAGATTCGCGCGGTAGCTGAGGAAAGGGGAGATGACCACCATACGCACGACCAACAAGCCCAGCACGACGCCGGCGGCGATGATGAGCCGCTTCTCCCGAAGCCCGAACCGCTCCCAGCGCTCGCGCCAGTTCATTTCTCGACCTCGGCCACGATCGAGAAGCGCTCCTTGCCCCCCTGCCCCGTCGTCACCGGCGAGGTGAATTTGACGCGGGCAAACATGGGAGAAGCTTCGAGCACCTGGATCAATTCGGACGATCGCGCCGCAAAACCGTCGATCTCGACGCGGCCATTCCGGAAACGCAGGGTGGTGAGGTACGCGTCGAGCGGAATCTTCGTGGTGAGCTCGCGCATGTATTGAACCATCCGCCGGTCCTCGTCCGCGGTGAGCACGGTGGCCTGCTCCTGCAGCTTTCGACCCTCCGCCTCTTGCGTGCGCACCTTCTCCACTTCCGGCTTCAGCGCGGCCACTTCCGCAGCGAGCGCGCGGCCGGTCATTTCATCGCGTACGATGACACTGCCGCCGAACAAGAGCGTGAGCACAACGATCGCCACTCCCAACATGAGCGGCACGAACAGTCCTTCCTGCAACCCCGGGCGATGTTCCTCCGGGAGCAGATTGAGTCCGATGACGCCCTCACGTACCGCACCGAGCGCGGCGCCAATCGCAGGCATGGCCGCGGGCTCGGGCTCGGTCGCCCCGCCGACGGGCATTTCCAGCCGACCCTCGGCACGGGCGAAGAGCGGCTCGCCGACCTCAGCGGCACCGATCGAGAAGATCTGCACCGGTGTCTCACCACCGTAGAACACCTCGCCGAGATCTCGCGCACACAACGCCGCCACCTGTTCTTCGCTGCGCGCCGTCGCTCCATCCACGGCGTGACTAGCCACGAGCTGCCCGTCGAGAAAGAGCGCGATCTCGTGCGCATCGCCCTCCCCACCTACAAGCGCCGTCGGGCCGCGGAGGTCGCCGAGGCAGAACGCGGCGAGGTCGCCCAGCGCACACGCCGAGACCGAAATGGCCTTCGGCCGCATGCCGACTCCTTCGAGCGCGCTCATGTACGGGCGGACGATCCGTTGTGGAACGCAGATGAGCAGCGCCGCCAGGCGCCCCGCGTCGCCACCAACCGACTGCCGTACCTGGTAGCCGTAAAAAATCTCATCCCGCGGCAGCGGGATGACCCGCTCCACTTCGTATTCGATGACCTGCGCAATGTTCTCGCGCGCGGCCGCGGGCAGCACGAGCCGATTGAGCAACAACTCGCGTCGCGGCAGGCACAGGTGCACCGCGCTCGACTGCAACGCCGCTCCATGCACGAACGTACCGATGGCATCGGTGAGCGACTGAAGCCGCTCCTCCGGACGATCGGCCGGAGCCAAGGGGTAGCTGGCCTCCTGCACGAGGCTCACGGTCACCATGCGCTTGGTGATGTGGGCCAAGGAGACCTGATCGGTGCCCACAGCGATACCGAGGCCATCGAGAAAGTCGGCCCGCCGGATGCGAGTAGTGAGGGTTGCGAGATCCATGTGTCGTCAGCGACTCATCAATAGGCGGGCAGGCGATCCAGCCAACGAGAGATGAAGAACGCGTCGGCGTCCTCCTCGACCTGAACGATCGCCCCCAGCCGGGCCTCAACCTTGCCGTTATCCATAGTGGCCTTCGCCTCGACCGCGATCGTGGTCGGAGCCCGGTACACGACCCGCCGCTGCAACGAACGCTCGCCAAGCTTCTCGCGCAATAGCGTCAATGCCGCCCGTGGGTCCTCCTGTCGAAGATCCATGATCTCTTCCACGTCCTCAACCTCTCCCCCAGCCAGCACGAACAACACCTCAGGCGGGGCCGTCCTCATATTGATGTTACCGCTCCTATTGAAGACCGAAAAGATAGCCCCGAGAGGAATCACGATCTCGCCCTCGTCGAGAAGCTCTTCGATATGGTCGGGATCGGCCCCGAAGAAGAGTTCCTGTGTGATCCCGCGGACTCCCAGAAGCTCATCCACGGAGTCGAAAGGCCCATCCTTGGGGCGATAGGGGGGCGAGAGCCCCAGATAGTAGTCCTCCTCGGCTCCGTTCAGCCGCGCCAGGACGTCGGAATCCCGCCAATCGAGGATCGCGTCGGTGATCTCCTCCTGCGCGTCTCCATCCAACCCGAGACTGTCAAAAATCCGCCTCAGCATCGCCTCTTCAACGCGGTTGAGGGGGATTTTGCCCCCCTCGTCGATCATCCGGACCGAGAAGCGCCCGCCGCCGTAGGCATCTTCGTGCCACGTACCATCCGGCGCCCAGTGGATGAATGGCTCGCTGCCGTCATCGAGGCCCACCGTAGCGTCGTCGACGTCTTCGGAGTCGGCATCCTCCTCTTCGAGAGCCTGCTCACGCACCCGGAGCGTACTGTAGATCGCCCGGTTCAACCCGGCCAGCGCGACAGCACGCGCCGCGGTTTCCTCGGCGAGGTTGTGCGTCGCCACCGCGTCGTCGCGCATCGAGCGGCTGAACTCCGCGGCAATCACGGTCAGCACCATGAAGATCCAGAGCACAAGGAGCAAGGCCACGCCGCGCTCCGAGCGGAGAATGGGCATTGGGCTCACGAGCTGTCTCCGAAATCGTCATTGGGATCTTGCTCTTCGTCCGCCAGCTCCTCTTCCTCCTCGGCGATCTCGTCATCCAGCTCATCGTCGGCGTCGCGAAACTCGTCCGAACCATAGCCGTAGCTGATCGTCATCAGCGGCGCCTGATGCATCCAGAGACCGGTGGACGAGAACGGGACGCCATCGACGCTGATGCGGACGGCAGCCGGCAGGGTGTCTTCCTCGCGCGCGTCCCAGGTGGGCTGCCACTGAAACTCGGGATCGTCGTGGGGCAGGTACTCGAACCTGATCGCGTCGAAGCCGCTCAAGAGCACCGCATGCTCAACGCGCGCGTCGGTCGGGGGCGCATAGAGGTCATCGGGGCTGAACCCCACCCGCTCCTCGAGAATCAGACGCCCGTCGGCGACTTGATAGGTAACGACCGCGAGCCCGGTGCCCCCCCGGCTCTGTGGCGCCGCGGTCACGAAGGTCACGCCCGAGGGGCCGCCAGCAAAGAAGGGCACCGTATCGTCGTCGTCACGCGCGAAATAGTAAACGGCGGAACGTATCTGTCGACCCAGGAGCTCGGAGACGACCCGCAGCCGCTGGCTGGTCGCCGCGTCGCGCTCCCCGGCAACGACGGCGCGATGCCCGATGAAGAACGCGCTGTAGGCGGTCACGATCAGCAGACCGAAGATCGCCAGGGCCAGTGTGACCTCGACCAGGGTGAAGCCGCGGGCGGTGCGGGGCCCTCCTCGACTCGCGCCTCGCCCAACAACGGGGCCTCCGCGGCTCACGCCCCTCCCCCGGGGCCCACGCGGAGGGTTCGGAGGGCGAACACCCCCTGACGATCGACCGTTTGGTCCCACAATACGGTCACCTCGATCTCGTACATCGTCCAACTGCTGACGAGGTCGAACTCGCGACCGCTGCCATCGGTGTATTCGGACGCGACCCGAATGGAACGCTCCCAGCGATAGCCGTCGCCGAAATCTCCAGCCTCCTGAATCGGCTCGAACTCCGGCAGCGTAATGGTCGCATCGAAGAGCGTGCGCGCATGCACCACGGCACGAGCGCGAACCGCACTCGAGCGCTCCATGTGGAGCGCGCCGGAGAACAGTTCGAGCACCGTCACGACCCCGACACCGAGAATGGACATCGCGATGGCCACCTCGATCAGGGTGAATCCGGCGCGCGCGCGGGCCGTGCGCGGACTCACAGCGTCGCGTCCTCGATGGCAACCGTGCCGAGCAGGGCATCGACCTGGATCGTGAACCGGAGGCCATCATCATCACGCCCGGCGACGATGAACGCCACCCCGGTGGCCCCGCCGTTCGGGTAGAAGATCACCCGCACGCTGCCGTCCTGGTCGGGCCATCCCCCGTGGACGCCGGTGATCCAAGCCCCGTCCGGCAGACGCATGGCCTCGGTATCCCCGGCCCACGTGATCGTCTGGCCGTCCTCGTTGATCACGAGATCGACCTCCTCGCCGCGACGAACCGCACGTTCACGCAAGCCACGCATGACCGACGCCAAACGCCGAGTCCCCTGGCGGATCTCGCGAGACTCCCAGCCTCCCCGCATCGCCGGCACCGCGAACGCGCTGGCGATCGCCAGGACCAGCAGGACGACCAGCAGTTCGAGGAGGGAGAACCCGGCCGCGCTGGACGACCGGGTTCGCAAGCGCTCAGCCCTCCCAGCTGTTGAGGTCGCGCGCGTCCGACTCTCCCCCGGGGGCGCCATCGGATCCATAGGAGTACAGGTCGTATTCGCCGTGCTCTCCTGGGCTCTCATAGATGTACTCACGCGACCACGGATCGGCGGGCACCGCCTTCTTGAGATAGGGACCGTCCCAACCGGCAAGCCCGGGCGGCGCCGTCCGCAGGGCTTCGAGCCCCTCGCGGGTCGTCGGATATCGGCCGGAATCGAGCCGGAGGGTATCGAGG
>JAJCZP010000269.1 GCA_029262315.1 Deltaproteobacteria bacterium
CGATCCGGCGCAATTCTCGACCGCCAGGTGGAGCCGCCATCCCTCCTGGCTCTCGTCCGCGAAAAGTCCCGCCCACCCAATATCGAAGTCCGTACGATTCACGGCGTTGAAGTCGATGCTCGTTGGACACGGCTGTGCCGCTGCCGTGCCGCCCGAGCTCAGCATTGCCGCCACCCCCAGCACCACGAGTGCGCGGCGTACGGTAGTCGTCCCGATGGTCCTGGCAGCGTTGATTCGTCGCGTCATCTCGCTCCCCCTTGGTCGTGAGACCTCCTTGCCGATCGCCGAGGCACGATCACGTCGGATCGTGCTGCGAGCGAGCCGAGGGCCCAAGGACTCAGGTGGGACACCGCGTGGAACATTTGTTCCACACAGCGAGCCCGGTGACGCTATCGCTCGATCGTCCAGTGCATCGGCACGCGCGGATCCGGCTCGTAGGCACAGAAAGTCCCAGTCCGAATCGATCGATCGAGATGCGTCCCGAGCGTGGCGTGGTGGCGCGCGATCCTCGTCAACGCACGCCGTATCGCCTTCCCCACGTTCACCCGGGCGCGTTCCGCTGGCGTCCCTTCACCGCGGAAGCGACCAACCCCGACCACACCACCAACCTCGCGCGCCAGAATCGCCATTTCCTCTCGCGCGCGCGATAGCCGCGCAGAATCCCCGGCAGACTCTGCCTCGTCGAGCTCCCGTCGCAGGTCCACGAGTCGCGCGGCATACAGGGCACGCGTCCGGGAATCGATGTGCGCCCGCCCCTCGCCAAGCCGTGTCGTGCGAAGCCCCTCGTCGAGTCGATCGCGGACGCCGGAAGCAGCGGTCCTCGGAGGGCCGGCCTGGGCAGCGGTGAGTTCGAGGGCGTGGAACGATCGGCCGGGTTGCGCCAGGAGTTCCGCCAGGTGGCTCATCCCGGTCGAATGCTTGAGACTACACTCCGTCCCGTCGTAGCCGATCCTCCAGACGTCGCCCTCCCTGCGCAGAAGCCCCTCCAGCATGGACCGGGGGACGCTCCGCTCGTGGGGCGTGGCCGCTGGCACTCCCGCGCCCTCCTCCCAGTCGTTACTGGCCTCGACCAACGCGCCAGCGGCCTCGGTCAATCGACGCATGCCGAGCGCCTTCGCGGTGCCCTCGGCAGCCTGCGCAAGCCGGCGGGCCTCGCGCCGGCTCGGCCGGTCACCGGCACGCGCAAGGACAAGCGCACTGGCGTGCTGGGCTCGCGCCAGGAGCGGGCGCGATGCGAGGCGCCGACACATCGCGAGCGCTGCCGCAATATGCGCACGAGCCTCGTCGTGACGGCCAAGGGTGAGCGCAAGGAGTCCGAGCAACCGATCCGCAGGGCCGAGGCACGCCAGCACCGGCGCGAGGGTGAGATTCCGGCCGCGAAAGGGAGCCAAGAGATCGTACAGCTTCGCTGACCGCGGTCGATCGTCCAGCAGGACCGCGGTATCCGCCAGGCACGCCAGCACCATCTGGTGGCTGAAGCTCGGCAAGTCGGCGAAGTCGTCATGGGCGAGCAACTCGAACTGGCGGCGCGCCTCGGCCTCTTGTCCAAGCTCCGCGTACAGAACGGCCAATCCGGAATGGATCGCACGCTCGCCGCCCATCTCGGCCTGGCTAGCGGCGAAAACCTCCATGAGAGGCGCCAACTCGTCGTGTCGTCCTTGATCTCGCATCAGGACGAACATCTGCCCATACAACGCGGCGGCAGCGGTCGGGCCCTCGAAGCGCGCCGCCTCCTGAATGAGCGCATCCGCGTCGGGGAAGTTGCCGCGTAGCAATTCGCGCATTACCCGCGAGAGCAGAACCCGCCAGCGGTAGTCGGGCTGCCGCAGCGCCGCGCTCAAACTGGCCTGGCGCCCGATCTCGCGGTCGACCGCGGACACATCACCGCGTGCAACGAACTCGGCGAGACGCCACCGGCTCGCTTCCAGGGCGGAGGCCTTGTCGTGAGTGTCTGTCGCGAGCGTCAACATCTCACACGCGGTCGCGAAGCGCTCGTCCGCGAGCGCGGGACGCTCGAGAATTCCGCATCGACAGTCCAGCGCATAGGCGAGCGCGTCCGCATCGCCGACTCGACGCCCGAGTTCGACCGCCTCGCGCGTCAGCTCGACCGCGCGCGCAGGTTCCGACCAGCACAGTTCACGCCCGAGACAGGCCAGGAGGCGCACCCGCAACGACCCACGACGCCTTCCAACTGGCCGCAGGGCGTCCTTCAGAAGATCGAGACGCCGCTCGTCGGGGGCGCCAGGCGTACGCCACGGCGCCGGCTCGACGGCCGCCCGCCCGAGCAGATCGGGGGCTCCCTGGTGTCGTGCTGAGTCCGCCGCTTCATCGAACGCCGCGTACGAAGCCGCGCTGGCGCCGTGCGCGCGATGCGCGTTGCCAAGACCAAGGAGGAGCTGGCAACGTGCGCGCTCATCGCCACCGTACGCATCGAGGCACTCGAGACCGCTCTTAAAGTGCGAGACCGCCTCATCGAACGCGAAAAGGGTGAAGGCCCGCTCGCCCGCTTTGAGAAAATAGTCGATCGCCTTGGCCGCGCCTCCCGCCGACTGGGCATGCCGGAAATGATGCGCAAGAATAGAGAGGCGCGCACCCGCATCACGCGTTCGCTGGCGCTCGATCGCCCTCCCCACTTGCAAGTGCAATCGCGACAGCCTTGCGGGCGGCACTCGATCGTAGAGCACCTCGCGGATGAGAGCGTGTGTAAACTGGTACCGCTCCCCACGGGGCACTCGGCGCACTACGAGTCCATCCGCGAGGGCCTCACCGAGCGAGGCTCGCGCCATCTTCGCTCCACGTGCTCGAGTCTGCATGAGCGTGGCGAGATCGAACTCCACACCGACGACCGCAGCCAGCTCGAGCACATCGCGGGTCGACCTGGGGAGCTGGGCAAGACGCCGTGCCACGGCCTCGCGAACCCGAGGCGGCAACTCGCGAACGGCTCCCTGGCCCCCATCGGCCATCGCTCTTGCCAACTCGCGAATGAAATACGGGTTGCCCCCGGTCGCCCGATAGAATTCCGATGCTCGGTCACGCACAGGGGCCGCCCCCGCCATTGCGTTCAGGAGCTCGCCCGTCTCCCGCATCGACAGCCCCTCGAGCCGCAGGCCGGCACTTCGACGATCCAGGTCCGCAAAAACCTCCCGGGCTTGCGAGGCGCGCACCTCCCGCTCGCGATGTGTACCCACGATCAAGATCCCCGTATCGGTCAGCTGCAGCGCCAGGAACTGCAAGAGGAGCAACGAGGATCTGTCCGCCGTGTGCAGATCATCGAAGATGAAGAGGCAGGGCCGAGCCGCGGCAACCCGCTTCCAGAACTCCGTCACCGCATCGAACAACGCGAACCGTGCATCCAGAGAACCACGCGCCGCACCGAGATCGCGGACCTTTCGGCGTCGATGCCCGAGGATCTCGGGAGCGAGCCGCCCTACCAGATCGGCACCATCACCGAGATCGCGCACCAACTGCTTGCGCTCACACTGGCCGGCGTAACTACGCAACAGCTGCACCCACGGCCAATAGGGGTGTGCACCACCCCCCTCCCAGCAGCGGCCCCAGAGCACGATTGCGCCTTGGCTCTCGGCCTCAGCCGCGATCTGCTGCGCCAGGCGTGTCTTGCCGATTCCCGGCTCGCCGCTCACGAGAAACAGGCCCCCCTGCCCCGCGACGGCAGCCTCGAGACCTACCCGTAACTCCGCCAGCTCCCGCCGCCGGCCCACGAACGTATTCGGGTCGGGGTGACCGCGAACGCCGGTGGTTCCGCGTTCTGTGACCTTCTCGCTCACATCGGAACCTGGATAGGGAGCAGGCACGATAGTCTCAATGAGAAATACGGCGGCGAGACTGTAGGGTTACGGACGTAGCCACGAGGGAGTGCGCCATATCGCGCCGCTCCAGCGGCACGCTCGACGACAATGTCTCCCCGTCGCTCCGACGTCATGTTGGCCGAGATCGGACCGCTCCCGCTAGGAGCCACCGCGCACGGCCCGCACGACGCGCGTACTCGACTTCGCCCGCGTGGAGACGAATCCGCTCGTGAAGGATAGATCGAAGGCCTGTGACGGCACGGTGCCGGCGACCGTGGTCGCGGTCCAGTGCGTGCCCGATCCGGTGCAGCTACACGTGCTCACCGCGCACCCAGAGACACAAGCCGAGTCGAACTCCGGAGAGATCAGGCGCGCGGATCCACCGTAGTCGAGAATGCTCTTGAGGTCGCGCACACTCGGCACGCGCCAGTCGCTGCGCTCCGCAAAGCTCGCCGCGTTGAGCATGTCGACCCACTCGAAGATCGTGAGTCCGCTTGCCCCGCTCTGGCAATCGATGGCGTCGCATGTACCGCCGACCGCAGCACAATCCACGTTCCGCCCGCAAGCCGTCCCTGTATCGCCCGAGCAAGTGCCGACCCACGGATAACAGTTGTCCTGATCGTGGAGGCTACCGTCGTTGGACTTCTTCTCCCACGTGAGTTGCGTGTTGAGATCGGTGATCGTCCCGTCGCCGTTGTCCCTATAGGCGAGCGGCGCCCCAGCCCGAGCATCGCCGTCCTGTCCAGTGCCGGCACAGGGCACGACCGACCCGGCGACCGAGCAAGCTGTGCCACCCGTAGCCGGAAACGCTTGGCTCGTACAAAGACCCGTATCGAATCCGCAGCCGGCGGCGCATCCGAGCGTGCCACCCGCGGCGAAGCCGAGCGAGAGGCATGTGGTCCCGGCGAGATCCGCCCCATCGCACTGTTCGTCGCCGTCAGAGACTCCGTTGCCACAGATTGGCGGCGGGGCGCCCTCCAGCGCCGAAACCAGATCCGCGACGGCGCGCTCGACACGCGCTGTCACCGCAAGCTGGTCGTTGATCGTCGCGCAGATGGTCTCGGGCTTAGCGGGGTCGGCCTTCCTCTCGAATCTGGCTAAGCAGCTCTTCGAGGGCTGACCGGGCCGCCTGAGCGCGTTCAGCACCCTGAAATCACACGCCGCCTGGTCCGAGCCGCACTTGGTCGGGTTCTTCTGACACCGCTCCCGGCACTTCAGAAAGCCCTTGAACGCACTGCTGACGCATTTGGTCTTTCCGGCAAGGCACTTGTTCGGCGCCACGCCCGGTACACCCTGCGCGTACACCGCCACGCTCGCTCCGGGAAGCCAGATAGCGGTACACGCGAGGATACCGCAGAGCACGGTGCGCATGCGATTGCGTCTTTCCATTACAACCCGCCCCGCACCGCGCGTGCGAGTGCGGTCGCCTCGTGGTCCTGAACCGCCTGCACGGGAATCGCGGAGAGCACGAACCAGGCGCGCCGGCGGACCGTGGCATCCGGCGTGGAAGACCAGTACCGAAACGACGGAAACGTGCAGCTACACGCCGTCACCGCACATCCCTCACTACATGCCGTATTGAACGCCGCGGAGACCGCGGGCGTATGCTGCTCATAGTCGACGATGCTCGCGAGCTCGCGGATGTTTGGGATCCGCCAATCGCTGTGCCCCGCGAACGTCGCCGCGTTCAGCATGTCCACCCACTGAAAAATCGTCGGCCCGTCGGCATCACACATCGCCGCTCCGGGGCAATCCGCGTCACGCAGGCACGATCCGCCGCCGGTGCAGGTCCCACTCCACCGGTAGGTGTCCGACTGATCGTGCAAGCTACCGTCATCGGACTTCTTCTCCCACGTGAGCTTGGTATTGAGATCGGTGATCGTACCGTCACCGTTGTCGCGGTAGCCGAGCGGCGCGCCCGCCTGGGTGTCCCCATCGTGCCCGGTGCCCACACACGGGATGGCATCACCATTCGCGTCCCAGCACGTCACCTGCCCGGTCGAGGGATACGCCTGGCCAATACACGCGGTCGCATCGAAGCCGCAGCCGGCGTCACAAGCGAGCGTGCCCCCAAGGGCGAAGCCGCGCGTAGTGCAAGTCTCGCCCTGGAGATCCGCCCCATCGCACTGCTCGTGGCCTTCGGCCGTACCGTCGCCGCAGATCGGCGCCGGACTACCCTCGAGCGCCGCCACCAGATCCAACACCGCTCCGTCGACTCGCATCTCGATGGCAGCAGTATCGCCGGTCGTCGTGCACACGCTGTCCGGCTTCGCCGGATCGGCCTTCGCCTCGAGCTTCGCGAAGCAGCCCTTCACGGGCTGTTCCGGGCGCTCGAACTTCTCCCGCACGCCAGCCTCGCAGAGCACCTGCCGGGCGCCGCACTTGCGCGGATCCTTCTGGCACTGCTCATGGCATTTCATGAGCCCCTTGAGCTTGGTGCTTACGCATTTGGTCTTGCCGGCGAGGCACTTGTTCGGCGCCACGCCGACAGCACCTTGCGCGGAAACGTCTCCAGCGGCTGCTACGACGACAGCAAGCGACAGGACGACGATACGACCTCTGAGCATCGGGATGCTCCTTTCCGTCGCTCGAACCGCGCGCCGAAGCAGTCGACATTCCCCTGCGCCCCGCAACACTCTGCCGAGCGGCCATGGATGGGGGTCCCGGCAACCTTCCTCGCTCCACGAATGGAGCACCCGCGATACGCTCAACATGCTCATCGTAGACTGGTATCCCAAAGAGTAACGGGGACATCCGATGGAACAATTGTTCCATCGATGCACGGCATCACGCTCCGGAAGGGTTCCGAGGCCGCCACGGACTCGGAACTACGAAACCACGACGAGATAGGCGCGTACGGGATGCTCGAAACCCCGTACCTCGATCTCGCCCTGAGGTGTACAGGCGATCTCATCCTGCACGAGCACATAGGTGGCGTGCCCGATAAGAATGCCGCCGGGCGGGCTATGAGTCTGCAACCGCGCCGCGAGATTCACCTGCCGTCCGACGGCGGTATAGTCGATGCGCGAGCGCGACCCAAAATTGCCGACACTCGCATGACCGGTGTTGATTCCGATACGCGCGAAGATGGGTTGCTCGATGCCTTCGCGAAGCCATCTGGCGCGCAACACCTCCATCTGCTGCTGCATCTCCGCGGCCATCCGGATGGCGCGCAACGCGTGGTCGCGATCGTCGGTGGCGATGGGCGCACCAAAGAAGATCATGATGGCGTCGCCGATAAACTTGTCGATGGTACCGCCGTAGCGCTCGCCGATCGCCGCCAGTTCAGAAAGATAGTCATTGAGAATGCGTGACAGATCCTCGGGCTCGATGCGGTCCGAGATCGCGGTGAAGTCCTTGATGTCGCAAAAGACAACGGTCAAACGCCGGCGATCGTGGCGGTCGACCGCGGCGTCATGCCCCGCAATGATCGCCCCGGCGACCTGAGCGGGAACGTACCGACGGATGACCGACATCGCACGCGCCAACCGCTGCTCACGATCGCGCAGGCGCTGGACGATGTCGT
>JAJCZP010000270.1 GCA_029262315.1 Deltaproteobacteria bacterium
ACGCCTTCATGCGCTGCGCGTCGTTGCGGTCATCGCCCAAAATCAAAACGTTGTGCTGCATGGATTGGCCTCTACCTGCTTTGTGGCTCATTTATTGGCGGGCACGATACACAAAAAAGGGGCGACCGCAAAGGGCCGCCCCTAGTTGTGGCGCTAAAGCAGGAAAACGGCGCCGGGTATTTGCTACTCGACTGTCAGGCGAACGCCAGGGCCGTTTTTGTGGCTCGATACTTGCTTGTCCCAGTTGGTGGACGTTGCAAGCGTCGCATCGGCCGGATTGACGCCGCCGTTTGCGGTGTCATAGGCAAACCCGCGAATGCCGATTGTGTAGGCATATTCGCCCTGCAGCCGGACAACCAGGTTGTCCAGGCCGGAAACCACGTCGCGCATCATGTCGGACGGCTCGGAGTCGCCGGTGACAACCGCGTTTGCCGTCAGGCCCAGGACATATTTGCCAGTTGGCGAGTCGTCGTTGGCAAGCTGGTTTGAGTCCGTGACAATCACCGGCCGGCCAAGCGTGATCGGCGCACCCTCGCGCACAACCGTGCCCGCCACGTTGAAAACGTTGGCGCTGATCTGCTCGCGCACCAACGCAAAATACGTGGCCGAGTGCATGACCCAGGCCAAGATTGACCCTTCCGCATCGCCCATCTTTTCGAGCGCTTGCGTCAAGCCGGCGGTGGTGACCGGGCCGGCGTCATCGGCTTCCACGTTGGCCGAGTCCGCCGTCATGGCCGCAACGACGCAGCGAATGGCCTGATTGAGCCGCTCGGCCTGCATTGCCTTGGCAATCTGCGAACCAATCAGGAAATCGAGCGACTCGCGGCCATGCTCGCCTTGGGCGGCAACGATCTTTTTGAAGGCGTCCAGGGTTTGGTCAATCGGACCAATCCGGCGATTCAGCTTCACCGAATCCATTTCGCCTTGTTCCAGCTTCAGGGCCGTGGCGGCGCCGGTGCTGGCTGTGTCACGCCGTGCGACAATGCCGGAGATTTCCTTGAAGTAGGACTCCTGCAGATAGTCGCCTTTGTGGGCCGCAGGCACGTTAACGATAGTGCCGCGGGATGCCGCGTTGAAAGCGTCGGTGAATTGGGTTTCGGCTTCCACAAAGCCGCCCATGAATTGCTCGTTGTAGATTTGGAAGTCGGTTGCAATGCCGATGGCCATAGACCTGGCTCCTAAGTTGTAGAAGCCGGCCCGTTAGGCGATTCGCGGTGTTTAGGCTTGCGCGTCTGCCCTTGTCTTGGCCGATTGCTCGGCAACTAGGGCGTTCCACTTTTCCAAACTGTTTTCGCGAATGTAGGCCGATTTTTCGGCCGGCGTCCAAGTGTTTGAAGGCTTTTTGGACGGGTCCGGCCCCTGGCCCTTGCCGTTGGCGCCGCTGGCGCCGGTGCCGCTATTGTCAGCGGCGGCCACAAATGTCTTGCCGTCATCGCCCTGCGACCACTCGGCAAAAGTTTCGGCCATTGGCTTGCCATCTATCACGGCCGCAGGCCGTCCGTCAACCTCGCCAATGGTGATTTCGTTGTCCGTCCGATACATGGCCGCAACGGCTTTGCGATACTGCGGCGCGATGTTTGCCGCCGTCAGCGCCGACTCGAGTCCGGTATCAATAACGGCTTGGTTTGCGATTGCCTGCGCGGCGTCGCGCTCTGCCTCGGCCTTGGCAATGGCCTTGGCGGCGTTGTCTTCGGCCTTTTTCCTGATTGTGTCCGCGTCGCCGGTGGCGTCTGCAGCGGCGGTTTCCAGGGCATCGATTCGCTCGGCCATATCTTTGGCCGTTGCTTCCGCCTCTTTCACCTTCAATTGCTCTGCCTTTTTCTCGGCTAGCAATTCATCATTTTTGGCCTTCAGGCCGGCCGCGGCTTCCTCGGCTGCAGCCTTGACCGCGGCTTTGAAATCATCGGATTCAAGAATTTCTTTATCAAGCGCCATTGCGCGACTCCTGCCTTTGTTTGTTGCCGGCGGTTTTAAGCCGCTATCGCGCGACCGTCAACCGAATCCGCTCAAAGGCCTTTGACTCCACCTTGGCCAATTCTGCCAACGTGTAGGCCTGGCCCCGTTGGTCGGTAAACCGCGGCAGCGGCAAGCCGCCTTCCTTCCACAATTTCCGCTTGGCCTTGCCTAAAACCTTTTCCTGCGTCGCCTTGGGCTGGCCCTTCAACCATTCCTCGTAGGATTTATGCGGCGGAATAGGGTCGCCTTTAAGAATTGCCGCCGTTGTTGACCGGCAATTGGGGTGCGCGGGCGGGCGCGGGCCTTCCCCTGGCGGGAATATCTGACCGTCAAGGCTTTGGCATATAGCAGACGTGCGGCCGTCAAGCACGGCAAGCCACCGGACTCCGCTAATCAGGTCTGCGTTTTGCTCATAAAAGGTTTCACGCGCCTGCGTCGCCGCATGGTTGAGGCTTGTCCTGACAAGGGCCTCTACCTCATGGCGTGGCCGCTGTAGCAGGCCATCACGGTAATTCAGCCGCCGCGTACCTATCAGGCCGCGCATAACCGATTGCACGCCTTCCCCTTCCACAAAGCCGCGGCGGATGCGGCCTACTATCAGGCCCCGGCGCCGCTTGCCCAATTCCTTGACGTGGGATTGAAGGCCGGCCCACTCCAAATGGACGGATTTAAAAGGCTTTTCCAGCGCGCCCGCGCGGACCTGGTTAAGCGATACCGAGTCAAACCCGGCCGAGGCCATGGCGCCGTCACCTAGGGTTTTTGCCTGAAATCCAACCTCATGGGACGCAAGGTCGCTGGCCTCGCCTGCCAAGCGCTTGCCTAGCAATTCCTCGGCTTTCTTCTCTGACTCGCGTATGGCCGCCAGGATTTCTTGGCGCTGCTTTGCGGTGTCGGTTTCGCCAAGGCGGGTAATTTGCGCGGCAAGTGAGTCGTCCGCATCGCGCAATAGCCGCAACATTTTTCTGACAACGCCCGCATTAAACCTTTGCAAATTTATTTGGTGCGTTACCGCATCATCAAAAATCAATTCCGAGGGAGTCGGCATTATTCATCCGCCGCGCCGTCATCGTCGCTGAAGCCATCATTGGCAGGCGCCGGTGGCGTGGCCGGGCCGGCGTTTTCGATTTCGTCCAATTCGTCTTCCGGCGCCTTGTCAGCGTCAATCACTTCGCCGTCCTGAAGGCGGGCAAACAACGTTGGCCAGGACATAGCGCCCGATTGCCAGGCCGCCAGCAAGGCCGTTAATTCCTGCGCGCCAAGGCCTGCCGGGTTGTAGTCCTGATTCATTTCGTAAGCGATGGACTCGGCGGGCGCGCCCATCCATTTGGCGACCAGCTTTAGAGCCAGCGTCATGCCGCCACTAACCGAATTGGCGATACTGACAAGCGAGGCATTTTCACCGGCGCTGCGAATGGTCAGGGTTTCGGCTGCCTCGGCCGCGCGCTTTTCAGGTGCCAGCATACGGGCGCCAAGGGCGGCCATGCGGCCTTCCTTTTTTTCCATCGTGCCCGAAATTTCACTAAGGCCGGCGCCGGTAAATTCCAGATAAAACGCCTTTGCCTCGGCCTCGCGCAATACCCAGGCGGCAGCCGCGCCGATGTTATATTCCGAGTCATCATCGTCTTGGTGCCCGGTGATAACCGGAGTCGGCAGCGCCACGAAATGGAGTCCATGCTCATGGTCGGCAGCGTTGCGATAGTGCGAAAGGTTGACGTTTGCCAGGTCCAAGAGGGGCGGCTTTTGCGCTTCCGGCCGGTTGCCGTTGGCATTGACAAACACAAACGGTATTTCCGTTAGGCTTTGCCCGGCGCGCTTGGGGAAGGCCTCGGCCACTTCAACCCAATCATTGGACTCGCTCGGCTGATAGAGCCGCACCCGGTAAACGCCGCCGGCAAGGTCCAGCACGCGCACTTGCTCAATTTCATCGGCCTCAAATTCATCATCGGCCGATTCCCGCGTCACGGTTTCGTACAGTTTAACCATGGTCAGGACGCGGGACGCACCGCGCATGGCCGTGCGGTAGTCCAAAATGGACTCGGCATCATAGCTGGCAATGAAGGGGTGCAGGCCGAGCGCTTCAACCTCGGCAACGGTGCGCGGGTTGTCGGTTTCTTCCACCTGCGGGAAATCGACCAAAAGGCCCCGGCGCCCAACGGTGACAATTTCATGTGCTACCTGGGCCGCAAATTCGTCCAGGCTCGACCCTTGGCCATCAATATTTGCCGCGACGGCATCCATGCCAGCAGGAATTGTGGCCATAGGGTCCTTGCGGAAAAGCAGGCCGTCCAGCGCTTGGATAGTCCGGCCGGTGGCGCCATAGAAGCCCGCGCGGTCGCGGTATGCCTCATATTCCGCCGTGTCCTGGCCCGATAGCTTTTTTAGATACCTTTCCTTGGCATCGTGGACGGCACGTTGCCCGGCGGCGGCGTCGCGCATAATCTGCCAATCCGGGGCGTGGGCCTCGTATTCCGCGCTTTTAGATTCAACCGGCATTTACAGTCCGCCTAACTTGCGTTTGCCCGATTTTGACCCTGTGCCGCGGTGCAACCTATACCGCATTTCGTCGGCTATATGGTCCTCGGCCTCGGAGTCTGCGTCATCCATGTTTTTGGCGTCGCGCGGCAGTATTGGCACAGTGCGGATAAAATTTCTACAGGTGTTGAAAATATAGAGCCCCGGCAGGCCGTTGCGCTCGGTCGCGTTTTCCAGCATTGACCTGGCGCTGCCCCATCCCGCCACGCGGCTGCCGGGGCCTTTAGATGCGCGAGTCCAATGGACGCCCGCCTTGCTCATTCGGTCAGCCGTCGACTCGCCATTTACCACGTCAAATATTGACGTATCCGCCGGCCCAGCCCTAACGCGGCCCTGCCATTTGGCGTCACGCTCTAGCACGCCTTCCGCTATTTTCTGATCTGTGAGGCGCAGCCCTTCGTTGGCCTCACCATTCCAGCCATACCACTCATCAATACGGAAAAGGTCACCCTTGACGGTGCTGCGCCCGATGCCGTCAGCGGTGAAATAGTCCGTACCATCGGACTCGGCCCACCAACCAACGCTAAAGGGCGCGCTGCTGCCCCAATCAAAGGCCCGGTCAATGCGCCAACCGTGGGGAATAACAAACGGCTCGACAACGTGGACTCGCTCATCCCAAACATCGGAAAACATGCCGCCGGCCACAATATTCCAGTCGCCGTAGTACCAAGCCTTTTTCTTGTTTTCGTCGGTCAGGGTTTCCAGCATATGGATATATGCCGGATCGTTGACGCGAAGATGCGGGTTTTCCCACCAATAGCCAGGGATATAAACCCGCTCCCCGTATTTATCGTTAATGATCTGCAGCGGCGGCGCCGGGTCAATAAAGCGAGCCTTAACGACGCTATGGCCCACGCCCCACGGGTTGGCCGTCCCGCGCATCATCCGGGGCATATTCGGGTCAGTCGAGCGGCAGACGGATTTCATGGCGTCGTAAAACGTCAAATCCGGCCACGTTGTCATTTCTTCCAAACCAATGAATGGATATTCGCCGCCGTGATAATCCCAATAATCATTTTCATCACTGGCCTGGCGGAAAGACAGGGTTTCGCCGCCTGGGAATCGCCAATAATAGCTAGACGCGGAGTCAAGGAATCGGGCACCGGGGAAGGCTTGGTAAAACCATTCCTTGGAGCGCGAAACAATGTCTTTCAAATCTTTGAATTTGCGCCGGAAGATCAGCCCGGCCCACCGGCGGCCGTAGCCCTTGCCTACGTGGCGCCCGTAGGCCCATAGCATGGCATCCGTTTTTCCAGGGCCGCGGGTGCCACCAAATAGGGTTTCCCGCACAGGCGAGCGCAGAAATAGCGTCTGCGATCCTGGCAGCGCGGACCAAACCTTATCGCTTGATTCGGCGGATTCCTGTTTTCTTTTCGTTGAAACTGACAACGTTGCCGGCCTGCTTTGGTTGATACTTCAGCGCCTCGGCTTGCCATGCCGCCGCATCGTTCGCGGTCTCTGGCACTTCCACAACGCCATATTTGCGACCCTCGGCGCCGGGCGCTTCCTCGGCCGCCGGCTTCCATCCTGCGCGGCATTTAAGGAAAAATTCACATGCCCTAACGTCGCCGTCCAGGGCGCGCTTTACTAGCACGGCAGCGACCTTGCCGGCGCACATTTCTGCGCCAATCTCTAATTCGTCTTTGTAATGTCGGTAAAGGGTGCGGACGTTAACCCGCAAGGCCTTGGCTACATATTCGGCAGCGAGGCCGCCAGAGCGCATCGCAATGATGGCGTTGGCCGTTTCTTCAAGCCAGACAACCTTGGGCCGTCCACGGGCGTTTTTGGTAACCGGGCTGGCAATTTTCCCGGCGGTGTTTTTCTTGGGCTGCGTCAATGGATTCCTGCCATCCAAGTTGCGCATTCGGCAGGCAACCTAGCGCAACAACCGCAACCGGGTCAAAATTTAACTTGGTAGGGCTGCCAGGTTTCCGGGTTGTCAGGGTCCGGCTTAGGGCCACGGCGACCGCCGTTAAACCAAACTTCGTGAACCTGCAGATAGCCCGGCGGATAGTCCTTGCCGTTGTTCCGAGGCGGCGCGCCAATCTCGAATCCCCCTTCAGCGATCTTTTGAAATTTCGATGCGGTAACGAAAAAATCAAAGTCCAATTTCCATCCACGATCATTCTTCCCCATCAAAAAAGCCGAGCGCTGGCAGCTTGTCAAGATTTTTTCAAATTCCTCTATTCCAACCTCGGCAACTCGAGCGCTGGCAGCCTTCCGCCTGGCGTCGTTCCATTTGGTGATTGCCTGCAGTCGATTTGAGGCTGCAAATCCGTTCCAGATTTCAAAAATTCGGTCCAGTTTTTTTCGATCAAATTTATCGCTTCTACTGTCGTTGTTAGGACTCTTTCTATCTGTATACTTCTGACTCTGACTCTGAATAGCATTGCGTTCGCATTGCGTTTGCATTGCGTTCGCATCCTCTTTTTTTGTTTTATTCCAACGCTTTGCGGCGCTATCCCTTGCCGATTCGCTTTTAATGTCGAGTCTATGTCGCTCATACTTTGCCCGCTTATTGCTCCAACTTTGGCTGCGCTTGTCCAGCTTCCAAAAGGCTAAAATAGCGTCCTTATTTTCGGCCCATTCGGCGGCCGTCATACGGGCATAAATTGCCAGCTTGGAGTCGTCGTTTGGAAGGGTGCCTGAAGGCCGAGTCCAGGCGTGGCAGAGCATATCAAAATAGGCGCCGCGTTGGGCCGGCGTGAGCGTCACGGTATCAAGCAACCAATCGGCTGCGTAAAGCGGCATATATGGGTATTTATTGGCCATGCTTTCCCCTTTTCAACGTCCGAAAGTTGCGGTTTTTTGCATCCCGGTAAAGGCAATTTTCCGCATTTCTTTTTCGTCCAGGTAGGGGTTTTCCACAATTGGGCGCAGGCATCCACGCAAAAGCCGGATTGTTTCGGTCAGGTTATCCATTTCCAGCGCCGCGTTTTCATAGGCCCTTGCTACGTCCTGGCGCGGCTCGGAACGGGCTGCCAAACGAAAATCACGGGATAGGTTGCTCATGGGGTGTCTCCGGTGGTGAGGGCTTTGTCTATGCGGTCCGCGATCCAGCCTCTTGTTGCTGTTGTCGCCGAGTCAATGCTCCAATTAGGACGCGCCTCACCACATACCATATCCTTTATTTCATTCAGCGCCGCCTTGTAGCGCACGGCCTTTGCCGCCTGTCGATCAACTTGCGTTACAAACGACAACGCTGTTTTTCTCATACTTTCTTTCTCTGCCGCCAGCCGTTCGAGGGCGTCTGCTGCCTTGCAATGAAGGCAATTGTTTGGCTCGCTTGGAAGGCAGCAAAAACAATCTTCTCGCAACCGCTCTATTAGCGCGTCTATGTCTGTGTTCATGGCCAGTGTCTCCCACCTATGGTCGCGAGGGTGTAAACGATGGCAAGGAACGCCCACAATCCAACGGGCGCAACAACAAGCCACCACCATTCAAAGCAGATCATCTACTCACCATCCCCAAGGCTGGCGGATAGGGTGGCGGCGAACGCTGCTTTCAACACAAACTGCCATTGCTCGTCTTCGACACTACTAAGCCCGTCGGAAAGTTGATAGCAGGCCCCCTTCGCGGCGGTTACGGCTTCGTCAGTGATTTTCACTTCCCGCTCCACCGGGACTGTGCCAGGGCTTAGCCGCGGGTCGTCCTTCGGAACCAGGACGTGACCGGATGCGGCGATTATCTTTAGTATATACTCAACCTTCTCGCGCCAGAACGCAGCCCTGAGAACAGACATTTTGGCGTGTACTTGACTGCCAATGATTTCACACAAGCTGTCAACCAGCCCATCCGGCACAGTCTCGGGCGGGGTGGCTTTATCAAGTCTATTGGGATTTAGGGTGCAATCCTTAGTCAGCCACGGTCCTCCGTAGTGGAGGTGCGCGCTAGATTTGGCCCTGTTGCAGGTGTTCCCATCGCTTGTATATCCAGGCTCATTGCAAACGGCGCAGCGATCTTCCGTCTCTTGTGCGTCGGCTAAATCACGCTCAACCGCGCCATCATGTGACGCGCCGAAAACTTCCTGCCCCGCTTTCAGTATTTCCGGGTTGGTGGGGGAAACTGTCTCTGGCGCGTCGGGCTTGGGTATCGGCTTTCCTGTGAGTTTGTGTACCCGATCCCAAGGCGCACGCGGATCATCGTCTCCCCATTCATTCTCTGGCAGCGCCTTACCGCTATGGGGGCAGTCGGGGTGGTAACAGAGTTGACGCCCGCCGTTCGTCAATTGCATCTCAACCCCGCCGTCTGTGATTTCAACAAAGCAACCACACTTGGCGCATACGTCAGCCATGGCCTAAACTCCCATATCAATGGTTTCCAAGGACTCGCCGCGGTCTTTGAATATACCGCTTGCCGGGTCATATTTTGCGGCGGTTGTGCCCACCGGCCCCTTGCGCTGCTTTGCTATTATCAATTCAACAACGCCGGCGAATCGCTCGGCCTCGGCAAGCCAATCGGCATAGGCGCCAGGGTCCGCGGCGGCGTCCGGTTTGCGCCGCTCCAAATAATATTCTTCGCGATAAAGAAATAGCACAAGGTCGGAATCCTGCTCTATGTCGCCGGACTCGCGCAGGTCCGCCAATGTGGGCCGCTTGTTATCCCGACTTTCAACCGCTCGGCTAACCTGGGCCAGCGCCAAAACAGGTACGCCCAATTCTTTGGCCAACTCTTTGCAGCCGCGGGAAATCTCGCCTAGCAATTCATATCGCGGGCGATGGTCGCCGCGGGCGGCGCGCATCATTTGCAGATAATCCACAACGATCAAACCGAGGCCGTCACGATTTTGCAGGCGCCTAGAGCGTGAGCGAATGGCGCGCAGGCCGAGGCCCGGCGAGTCGTCAATGTGCAGGGGTAGTTTTTCCACCATGCCGCGGGCACGGGCCAAAGAGTCGAATTGACCTTTATCGAGACTCCCGCGCGCTATTTCCAGGGCAGGGATTCCCGTGCGCCGCGCTAACAAAATTTCCCCAATATCCGCCGCGGACATTTCCAGGGAAAAATAAGCCACAACATGGCCGGCAGACGCCGCCCGGTCTGCAATGTCTATGCCAAATGCGGTTTTGCCCATACTGGTACGGCCGGCAATGACAACAAATTGACCGGGCCGCAGGCCGCCTATCTTGGCGTTAAGGCTGCCGAGGCCCGTAAGGATTCCCGGTGGTCGCTCGCCTCGCGCTATTTCCTCGGAGTCGCTAATAGCGGTATCGACCGCGCTTAGGGCCGTTTGCAGACCCTTGCCGGCGTCGCGCCCTTGCGCCAGGTCATTTAGCTGGCCTTCAAGCCAATCTGCCGGGTCATCGTCGCCAAGATCCGCGGCCCTAATGCTGGCCTCGCTTGCCAATTCAATGACGCGCCGGCGGGACCATCGGTCAACGATGGCGTCAGCATAGGACGGCACGGCCGATGCAAGGGCGATGGCGCCGCCAATGTCCAAAATCAATTCAAGGTCGCCGGGGAATTTATCGCCCAACAATTGCGGGCCAATGTCCTTGCCCGCCTCAATCGAGTCGCGGATGGACTCAAAAAATGCGCCGAATCGAATGTCGGCAAATTTATCGGGCGTTAATTCCGCATGGATTGACCAATAGGCGCCGTTGCTCTGCAGCAACGCGGCAAGCAATGCCATTTCTGCGGCGTGGGCCGTTGGTGGTTTTACGTCCAATTTCATCCCCTTTGCGGTGCGCACCCTTGCACGGGTTTAGATGTTGCGCAACTAAAAAAGCGCTTGCCTATGCCTTTTGCCCTTGCTAGGGAATATGCGCCTGTTTGCCAATTTCAGGCCATGTGATCCCCCTTGCATGAGAGACGGCCGCCGCGTCCACCGGCGGCCGTTTCGTTTTCAGGCAAGCCGATGCCGGCTTTTGACGCCAAGCGCCTGCAGTGCCGCCGCCGCCTCATCTAACGAGCGGATAACGGCATAAGCCGGTGCCACGGCCCCTGCCGCGTCTATGTCTGCCAGGTAGAATCGGAAATCCCGTTGCGGCTCGGATAGCGTACCTTCCAGGGTTTTCAATTCCCAGAAAACGACTCGGCCATCTTTTAGGATAATGACAAAATCAGGCCAGCCCGCGCGGACGCCCTGGCGCTTTAGTTGGCCGCCCGTTTTCGGGTCGCGCTTTCCGCCGTGGGGAATATGGGTAAATATCAATTGCCGGTCGGCAACGTGCAGGTCCAGAAAATCCGCAACTGCCGCTTGGATTCGGCTTTCCGCAACAACGGGCGCCACATGCCCGCCCGTCCGCTTGCCCTTGTAAAATCGTTTTCCTGCCATTTTAATGCGCAACTTTCTGTTGACTTGTTGCGCAACCGTAGGCTAGGAAAGATGCGGCGTCAATCGCGGCGCCATCGCAAGGGGAAACAAAAATGGCAAATCGAACAAACTTAGAAAAAGCCCGTGGCGGAGCAAAATATTTGCGCGGTGCCGATTTGCGCTTTGCCAGTTTGCGCAATGCCGATTTGCGCGATGCCAATTTGATCGGTGCCGATTTGAGCGATGCCGATTTGCGCAGTGCCAATTTGAGCGGTGCCAAATTGAGCGGTGCCGATTTGCGCGATGGCGATTTGCGCGGTGCCGATTTGAGCGGTGCCAATTTGAGCGGTGCCGATTTGCGCGGTGCCAATTTGCGCGATGCCGATTTGAGCGGTGCTAATTTGCGCGCTGACAATTTGAGCGGTGCCGATTTGAGCGGTGCCAAGGGCGTTATTCTTGGCCCGCAACGCAGCGACGGGTATTCATTCCTGCTATCAAAGCAGGGCCGCTTCTGGCGCGTTGTTGCCGGCTGCCGAAATATGTCGGTCACGGAATATCGCAAACACACTATGATCTACAAAGGGCCGGGCGCAACTGACAAGCGCCGGGAAACGCGGGCGATTCTTGACTACCTTATGGCCGCGAAAAAGGCGCGGGGCATCAAATGAGCGGCGAATCCTTCCCACGCCCTGGCCATTACAAGATGCGACTCACAAAGGGCGGGCCGTGGGTTCCCGTCCGTATCGTGCGCTTCCTGCGCGCCAAGCGTCGGCAGGTCGGCCATCTGGCATACGTTGGCGACCAAGCCCGCGACGCGCAGAGCGTGTGGCCCTATGCCATGAAAAACCCGATACCCGAATCCGAGTGGAAATACCTATTGGACCTGGGCCGATGGTCGGCAGCCCATGCGCCAGAATCGCCGGAAGCGAATCCGCGAAAGGCGGTTGACCTAAATCAAATGCCGACTCTTTTCTAGCAAGGGGAGTCAAAATGGCGGACAATCGCGTCAACATGAGGCCAAAAAGCGCCGATATTTTTGAGGATTGGAATCTTGTAACCGATGGCGGTGCTGCACAGGAATTGCTTAAACAACTTGTGCATAGCGGCGTTAACCGCGTTTTTTCGGATGTTTGCTCAGGCGATTATATTTTCCCGTTTTTCAGTACCAAGAACGGAGTCGGCCGCGGACCTATAGAAGAAATTTGCATGTGGGATGATGTGGAATGCTGGCTGTCTATCGACATTATGGCCATGTGCGAAAAGGAAAAGGCCAGGCGGGAAGATTTGGACGGCGAAGAATTGGAGCAGCACAAAGAGGAAGAAAAGGCCATAATTGCCTACCTACAGCGCGCAATTGACGTGCTGAAATCCTAACCAACAAGGGGAATCCAAATGTCTGAAATAGGCCACAACCGCCAGGTTTTCACAGACCCTGAAGCGCTTACCGAATATCTGCGCGAGTCCTATCCTGAATTGATCCAGCGCCAC
>JAJCZP010000271.1 GCA_029262315.1 Deltaproteobacteria bacterium
GACGTAGCTGCCTTCGCCCTGGGCTGAGCGCCCGGTCTGCTTCGGCTGCTACGTCACGCCCCCACCCAACGGGCACAAGCGTGCGGAGTCGCTCGTCCGGGAGCGGCGGCGCAACCGCGTGGGGTGCGGTGACGCGATTGGCGGCGCCGCTGCGCGGCAGCGATGGTGCTTTTTGGGAATATGTGGCGTCCTGACGATTGGTTTGCGGGGGTGGCGCTGCAGCTTGTATTTCCCGGGGCATGAAGCTGGTTGTCGTTATGTTGGGGACTACCGCGGTGCCCTCGCTGGGGGAGTTCGATCGGCTGATTGCGCGGGCGGCGGGGATTGCGGCCGAGGACGTGACTGTGGTCGATGTCGTGGGGGGCGAAGGGTTGCCGGCGCCGACGGCGGCGGCTGGATTCGTGCTGACAGGGTCGCCGGCGATGGTGACCGAGCGCACGGCATGGAGTGAGCGCACGGCGGCGTGGCTGCCGGAAGTCGTGGCGGCGGAGACGCCCCTGCTCGGGATCTGCTACGGGCATCAGCTGCTCGCCCATGCGCTGGGTGGTGAGGTCGGGGACAACGCCCGGGGGCGCGAGATGGGCACGACGACGATCGACGTGCATGCGTCCGCGGCTGACGACCCCGTCTTCGGCGGGCTTCCACCCCGGGTCTATGCGCAGGAATCGCATTCGCAGTCCGTCATCACCCCGCCCCGCGGCACCCGCGTGCTGGCGGGAAATGCGCACGACCCCCATCAGGCCCTGGCGATCGGCCCGGCGGCATGGAGCACGCAGTTTCATCCGGAATTCGATGCGACGGTAATGCGAGGCTACGTCGACGTGCGCGCCGACGCGCTCCGGGCAGAAGGCTTCGACCCGGGCGCCCTTGCCCGCACGACTCGGGAGAGCCCGGAATCCGCAACGGTCCTCCGCCGGTTCGCGGCCTTGGCCGGTCTCGCCGGTCGTTGACGGAGCTGGCACCCGTTTGACGACCCGCGCATGGCGGGCGTAAGTCAACGCTCGTCCCATGGAGTTCGCGCGCTTTCGTTTTCCGACACAGATTCGCTTCGGTGCCGGAGCGCGGCAAGCGCTCCGGGAACTCACGGAGGCCGGATCGGGATCGGCCGTCCACCGCCCACTGGTCGTCACCGATGCGGGGCTCACGGCCACCGACGCATATGCGCTCATGCGTGCCACCCTCGACGACGTCTGGCCCGGCGCGTGGCGGCACTTCGACGGCGTCCACCCGAATCCGCGCGCCGAAGATGCGGACGCCGCGTATCGTGTGTACGCCGACGCGGGCTGCGATGCGGTGATCGGACTCGGCGGTGGTAGCGCCATCGACGGCGCGAAAGCCCTGGTCCTCCGGATCGCCGCCCCCACAGTCCCGCTGACCGAGATCGACCTCGCCACGCTGCCGACTCATGTCGTGCCACTGTGCGCAGTGCCGACGACGGCGGGAACCGGGAGCGAGGTCGGCCAAAGTACCGTCGTCACCGTGGCGGCCCTCGGACGGAAGATGGTCTTCGGCGCGCCCGCGCTCCTGCCGACCTTGGCGATCCTCGATCCCGAACTCACCGTCGGCCTGCCGCCACACCTGACCGCGGCGACCGGGATGGACGCCATGACGCACGCGATCGAATCCTACGTCTGCCCGGTGTTTCACCCGATGTGCGACGGCATCGCGCTCGAGGCCGTGTATCGCGTCCAGCAATTCCTCCCGCGCGCGGTGGCCAACGGTCGGGACCTCGAGGCGCGCGGCGAGATGCTCGTGGCGGCGTCCATGGGAGCCGTCGCGTTTCAGAAAGATCTGGGCGCCGCCCATTCCCTCGCCCATCCACTCTCCACCGAGTTCGGCGTTCATCACGGGCTGGCGAACGCTCTCGTGCTGCCAGCGGTCGTCCGTTTCAACGCCGCCACCGAACCACAACTCTACGCGCGCGTGGCCAGCGCGCTCGGACTTCCGCCGAGCGACGCTCCGGGCACGGCCGTCGCGGACTACCTCGACGCCTTCACGCGCACGATCGGCATTGGTCAACGCCTCCGGGACGTCGTCCCGGAGGCGGCATCGCTGGTCGATCTCGCCAATAAGGCGTTCGAGGACGAATGCCATCGCACCAATCCACGCACGTGCACGCAGGAAGATTTGCTCGCACTGTACCAGGAGGCATGGTGAGCGCTTCCCCGTTTCCGAACGCACTCGTCATCGACGGCCAACACCTGGCGACCGCGGCGGGCACCTCGACACTCGTCGATCCCGCGACAGAACAACCATTCACGACTGTTCCCATCGCCAGTGTCGCGGAGGTCGATCAGGCGATCGACGGTGCCGGCCGCGCCTTCCGCGACGCTTCCTGGCGACACGCCGACCCCCAGATCCGCGCCGACACTCTCTATCGAATTGCCGCGCGGATCCGCGAGCGCCAGGAGGACCTGGCTCGGATCGAGGCGCAGAACGTCGGCAAACCGATCAGCGACGCTCGCGCCGAGATCGGCGCCGGAGCGCGCTGCTTCGAATACTACGCCGGCGGCATCAGCCGATTCGTGGGGGAGACCATCCCCGTCAGCGGATCCGGCTTTGACTACACGCTGCGTCAGCCCGTGGGCGTCGTCGCGGCGATCGTCCCGTGGAACTTCCCCTTCCTGATGGCATGCTGGAAGGTGGCCCCGGCGCTCGCCACCGGCAATGCCGTGGTGCTCAAGCCCGCCAGTCTGACACCACTCACGGCGTTGGCCCTCGGGGCCCTCGCCCTGGAGGCGGGCCTGCCTGCCGGACTGCTGCAGGTGATCGCGGGCCCGGGACGCGTCATCGGCGATCACCTCGTCCGCCATTCAGGTGTCCGGAAGATCTCCTTCACGGGCGAGACCACGACGGGCGCCCACATCCTCAAGCAGGCCGCCGACGACATCAAGCGCGTTTCACTCGAACTCGGCGGCAAGAGCCCCAACGTCATCTTCGCGGACGCCGACCTCGAGCGCGCCGCGGCGACGGCACCCATCGCGGTCTTCGGCAACACCGGTCAGGACTGCTGCGCGCGCAGTCGCATCCTGGTCGAACGCCGTGTGTACGCGCCATTCCTCGAGGCGCTGGTCGCGGCCACGCGCGCGCTCGTCATCGGCGCTCCGCTCGACGAGGCCACGCAGATTGGCCCGATGGTCTCGGCCGGCCAGCGCGAGACCGTCGAGCGTTACATCGCGCTCGCCCGCGACGAAGGAGGCCGCGTCGTGCTCGGCGGCGATCGACCGCGGAGCCCGGGCTACTACCTGGCACCGACCATCATCGAGGGCCTCCAGCGCGACAGCCGCACCTGCCAGGAGGAGATCTTCGGTCCGGTCGTCTGCGTGCAACCGTTCGACAGCGAGGCCGAGGCCGTCGCCCTAGCCAACGACAGCGTATACGGCCTCGCGGGCTCCATCTGGACGCGTGATCTCGGGCGCGCGCTTCGCGTCGCGCGCGACATCGAGAGCGGCGTGCTGAGCGTCAACTCGAACAGCAGCGTCTATCAGGAGATCCCATTTGGGGGCTTCAAGCGCAGCGGCTTCGGACGCGATCTGGGCATGGAGGCGATGCGCCTCTACACCGAGGTCAAGAATGTGTTCGTGCACGTCCCTGCGGAGCCCGAGGAGGACGCGACATGAGCGGCAAGACCACTCGATCATCACGCGGCAACAAAGCCGTGCCCGCCTGGCTCGCACGATCGGGCATCCACACCGTCGTCGTGGCATTTCCGGATGTCTACGGACGCCTGATGGGCAAGCGTCTGACGCGCGAGCATTTCGTCGAGCACGTGCTCGGCGGCGGCACGCACGCCTGCAACTACTTGCTCACCGTCGACATCGAGATGAACCCCCTCCCCGGCTTCGCGCTCGCAAGCTGGGACCAAGGCTACGGCGACTTCCATTTGACCGTCGACGCGTCGACACTGCGCCCCGCCCCCTGGGTTCCGGGAACCGCCATCGTGCTCGGCGACCTTGCGCACGAGCACGGGGACCCCGTCGGCGAAGCCCCGCGCACGATCCTCCGGACGCAAGTGGCCGCGCTTGCACAACGCGGGCTCGGGGCGTCGATGGCGTCCGAGCTCGAATTCTATCTGTTCGACGAGGACTACCGCACGGCGCGCGCTCAGGACTACCGGGGCTTGCGCGCGAGCTCCGACTACCTGATCGACTATCACCTTCTCGGAACGGCCAGAGACGAAGATGTCCTTGCCCGCGTCCGGAACGAGATCGCGGGCGCGGGTATCGCTGTCGAGGGCACCAAGGGCGAATGGGGCAAGGGGCAGTACGAGCTGAACCTGCTCTACGCCGAAGCGCTCGAAATGGCCGACCGGCACGTCCTCGCCAAACATGCCGCTCGCGAGATCGCCCAACAGCAGGAGCGCGCGATTACGTTCATGGCGAAGTGGCAGACCGACGAGGCGGGAAGCAGCTGCCACGTTCATACGAGCCTGTGGGACCGGCAGCACCGCCAGAATCGCTTCGCCGGACGCGGCGGCCCAACACCCCTCTTTCGCCACTTCCTCGGCGGCCTCCTGACGTACGGGCGCGAACTCTCCTACTTCTTTGCTCCGACCGTGAATGCCTACAAGCGCTACCAGGCCGCCTCCTGGGCACCGACTGCACTCGTATGGGCGCACGACAATCGGACCACGGGCTACCGGGTCGTCGGCAACGGGCCCGCACTACGCATCGAAAACCGAATGCCCGGCGCCGATGTGAATCCCTATCTCGCCTACGCCGCGACACTTGCGGCCGGCCTCCGCGGCATCGACGAGAAGATCGACTGCGGCGACCCGTACGAGGGCAACGCGTACGAAGATCCTCGGCTCCCACGACTCCCGGGTTCTCTCGCAGAGGCCGCCGATCTCTTGGATGGGAGCGCCATCGCCCGCAGCGCATTCGGCGATCATGTGGTCGACTTCTACGTGCACACGGCGCGCCTGGAATCCGAAGCGCACCGCCAAGCCGTCACCGATTGGGAACGCCGCCGCTATTTCGAGCGCGTCTAGTCAACGTCGCGGAGCGCCGGGCCGCGGACTCGGCAGCCACCTTCCCTCCCGCGGAGGGTCAGCGTCCTAGTAGCCGCTGTCCAAACAGCGCGGGTCAGCGTCCTAGTAGCCGCTGTCCAAACAGCGCGGGTCAGCGTCCTAGTAGCAGCTGTCCAAACAGCGCTCGAAGCTCTGGTCGCAGGCGGCATTGCACGCCGTGTGTGCGCCCCAGCAACCTTTGCGGCAGTCGGGCGGCGACACGACCGCTGGCGCTCCCTTGGCCGATGCCTCGATATCGGACGCGGCGCGACACTCGCCGTGGCAGGAGTCGGCGCGAGTATCGCACTGCGCGCTGCACGATTGCGCCTCCCGCACGCACGCCTTTCCACAGTCGGCGGCCGCGGGACCGGCGACCAACGCAAGAGTGAGCGCGGCACACCAACCGACGAGCACGAAACGCAGGAGGTGAGTCACCCCCTGACAATCCGCCGAAACGCATCGCGACTCAACCCCGAGCCGCTCGGCCGCGAGCAGACCTCGCATCCCGAAGTACTGCCAACTATGGAAACGCAATGACGCGCCCGTATCCGCGTCGTACCGCCCTGAGAGATGGCGCGCGGGCGGCTTCAGCCCGTCTCAGGTCAGTCCTGGAGCCCCTCGGCGCGTGCCGCGGCGAGGGACTTCACCGCAATGACGGCGACGACCCAGATGACCGTCAGGATCCCTACGTAGAAGAGAAAGAACGCGATCGTGTTCGGGACGTTCTTGCCGAAGGCGAGGCCGCGCGCATCTGGGAACAGGGGGTCGAGCGCGGAGGCCAGGACGATCGTCCAGGCCACGATCACCATGCCCCAGGTGATTCGGACCCGTAGCCCCTCGGACAGCGGAACCACCGGGAGTACGAGGGCGACGATCCAGAGCCCAAAGCCGTTCACGACACCCTCCATATGCGCCATGCGCCACGCATCGTAGGTCCCAGGCAGCTGATACACGATCCGCCCCGGAATCGGCCACAGGGCGATCTCGCCGATCAGGAAGAACAAAAAGCCAAAGCCGAGTGCGAAACCGAATAGCAACACCAATGCCCCGTGACCGACGAGAAGGCGCTGACAACGGACGAGCGAGTTCATGCCTGCCTCCTACGCATGCGCGGCTGCCGAGGTCAGCGGCGCGCGCAGGTTGTGGGTGTCGAGGAGCGGCACACTCTGCTCGCCGTCCCTGTAAGCGGCCATCCACTCGGTCGCCCATGCGGGATCGGCGATCGTGCGGGGATCGTGGCCCGGATTGCAGCACCGTACCATGTGCGGCAGGATCTGGCGGAAGAACCGCACGACCTCCTTCCAGAGACGCACGCGCGAGCGCCACTGCGACCACGTCCCGTCACGACGAAGCATCGTCCGGTACGCGCGCCGGCTGAGCGCCATGACGTGGAAACTCGCGTAGAACAACCCATACAGACGATAGAGGTAGTCCCCGTAGACGGCGTTGTAGACGTCGAGGGCGGCGTTCTTGTGCTCGATCTCCTCGACGAAGTGCCAGAGGATGAGTGACGCGACCCGTGGATCGGACTCGCCGAAAAGATAGTCGCGATTGTCGACCAACCAGTGACCGACCGCGAGCGCCATCGTCTCGAAACCCGCGGCATACGCCAAATGAAATCGGAGGGATCGGCGCTCGAGGAAACGCGCGTACGCTCGCTCCATCTCTTCCTCATGCTCGCGCAACTCCGGATAGCCCTTCTCGATCAGCAAATCGTTGAAGCGCTTGTGCTGTCTATAGTGCTGACCTTCCTGCGCGCAGTAGTCTTTGGCGACCGCACGAAGCTCGGGATCGTCGATGTGCGACAACCCCTTCCGAATGCACTGAATCAAGTACGGCTCGAGGTACGGCATCACCAACGATGCCCCGTTGACCATCTGACTCCACTCGGGCTTGGAGGGATTCCAGTGGGGCTGCAAATCCTCGGGAAACTCGAACGGAATACGACGAACCACCAGATCGGACATGCGCTACCTCCTACGGTTTCGCGACGCGGTCGACGCGAGGACACCCTGGACGAGGGTGTCCGCCATCACGACGACGAGCTCATCGAGCGTGCAATCAAGGACCAGTTGTTGTGCAAGCGCGAGCGATACCACCCCGTGCGCCCCCGCCCAGAAAACGTGCGCCACGACATTGGGATCGGTGCCCCGCGGGAGGTCGCCAGTGGCGACAGCACTGGCGATCACTTCCCGGCACGTGCCGAGCGCCCCCTCCTCCGCCGCCACGAGGTCGGGACTACGGGCGTTGCCCTGATTCAGATCCAGCATCAGCCGGTACGAGTCTGGATCCTCATTCGCCGCGCGCACGTAGGCGACGACCAACGCCCGCAGCCGTGCGGCTACGGTCGGGTCGGCATCGCCGAGCGCTCGAACGAGCGCGGCGCCGAACGCCCGGAACGCCCGGGCCCGGAGGGCGGCGAGAATGTCGTCCTTGCGTGCGAAGTACCGGTAGGGCGTCGTGTAGCTACACCCGAGCTTGGCCGCGATTCGCCGAAACGAGACCGCGTCGGGGCCATGATCCCGCACGAGTTCCATCGCCGCATCGCAAATGGCCTCTCGCATACTGGAGATCTCGTCCCTGCTCATGACCGCGCGCGGCATGAGCTCTAATAACACCGTTAATTTAACGGTGTCAACACATTCTTCACCTGCTGACGGCAATCACGAGGCAATCCTCGCGGCCCTGCTGAACCAAGGCCCTTGCGCTTGCTCGAGATCTGACGCATCGGAACCATCACAATGATCGCACGTTGGATTCGAGACTCCTTCGACCGTCGCCCCTGGTGGATGAACGCGATGATGGTCTTCTGTGCCTACATGGCGGTCATCTACATGCCGTTCGACTTCCTCCTGAAACCGGTCGCGGACGACGAGGAGGTCTGGTTCGGCATCATCTTCCACGGCTGGGCCGCCAAGCTGACAGAGCCGCTGCACTGGATGATCTACGCACTGGGCGCGTATGGATTCTGGCACATGCGACCGTGGATGTGGCCATGGGCGGCTGTCTACGTAGGCCAAGTCGCGCTCGCCATGCTGGTGTGGAACTTGGTCTACGTCGGCGGGTTCTGGGGTTGGCTCGCCGGCTTCGCAAGCGCCGGCGTGTTCGCGGTGTTGACCCGGGCGCTTTGGCAGCGCAGCGAGCTCTTCACGCGCCCGCGCTTGTCGATGCGCGAACGCTACGGGCAATGGGCCCTCATCACTGGGGCTTCGGCCGGGCTCGGGGCGGTGTACGCACGCGCACTCGCCAAAGACGGCGTCCATTGCGTCCTCACCGCGCGGCGCGAGGACCGCTTGCGCGTGCTCGCGCAGGAACTCGAGCGCACCCACGGCGTCCAGACGCGTGTCGTCGTCGCCGACCTCACCGACCCGAACGGTCCGGAGACTCTTCTCGCCGCCGTCCGGGACCTCGAGATCGACATCCTCGTCAACAACGCCGGCTTTGGCTATGCCGGGCGCTTCGACAAGCAAGAGACCGCGCGCCTGAAAGAGATGGTCACGGTCAATTGCATGGTGCCCATCGTATTGACGAGCGCCCTCGTGCCGGACATGCGGACGCGCGGGCGTGGCGCGGTCATCATGCTCGGCTCGGTCGCGGGATCCCAGCCGCTCCCGCTGCACGCGCTCTACAGCGCGACAAAGGTCTTCGACAACTACATGGGCGAGGCGCTCTGGGCGGAGCTCCGGGGGAGCGGCGTCGATGTGCTGACCGTCCAACCGGGACCAACGGCCACCGAGTTCGCCGTCGTTGCGGGCGAAGAACGCGAACCGGGCGAACCCCCGGAAGACGTCGTCGAGCTCTCGCTCGCCCGCCTCGGACGCCAACCTTCGGTCATCTCAGGCTGGTTCAACTGGGTACGCGCACAGGGATTTCGCATCGCCCCGCGCTCGGTCCTCACGCTCGCAGCGCACGAAGTGATCGCGAAACAGACACCCGTCGAGATGCGCTGACCGGCGCTCCCGACGCACTTTCAGGAGGTTCTCATGACGGACACGACCGCAGGAACCGTGCGCAAGCCGGACAACGACGAGCACCTGTTCGACATCATGTACTCGTGCCGCGCCATGCGACGACTGAAACCCGACCCTATACCGGAGTCGCTGCTGCTGCAGCTCGTCGACGCGGCGCTCCAAGGGCCAAGCGGCAGCAACGCGCAGAACTGGCATTTCATCATCGTGCGTGATCCGGAGCAGAAACTGCGGCTCGCCAAAGTGTGGCAGCAAACGTGGGATTTCTACCTCCAGACCTTCGCACGCGCGGACGCGCGGCCAGGCGAGGATCTCGCGGCCCGCGAACGGATGATAGGGGCAGGCACGTACATGGTGGAGCACATGGCCGAGGTCCCCGCGATCATCTTCGTGGCAGTCAAGCGTGACCAGCAGTTGGCAAAGGTCCTCAGCTCGCCGTCGACCCTTGCCGCGCTCATCCGACACTTCGGCTTGGGCGGGGCCGCACGTCTCATGATGGGCAGTACGCGCACCAATGCGTTGGCCGAAGGCTCGACCGCCTATCCCGCCGTGCAGAACCTGCTGCTTGCCGCGCGCGCGCTGGGCCTCGGCACGGTCCTGACCACGCCGCACTTCTTCGTGCCGGGGGCATTCGAGGCCATCCTCGGCGCGCCTTCCGACGTGACGATCGCGGCGGCACTCCCCATCGGCTACCCCAAGGGCAATTTCGGCCCGACGAAGCGCCCTGCCGCCGAACGCGTCGTCTCCTGGGATAGGTTCTAGCTTTCGGTCTTGAGGCGCTGCCATGCCCACATGGCCAGCGCACCGATCAATCCAACCGGGAGCAACGCCAGCGCGTGGAAGATGAGCTGGTGGGAGACCGCGTCCAGCGAACAGTGCAGACGCATTGCCAGTACGGCGGTCACGGCGCCAGCGATGCCCGCGATGCAACCAGTGGCGGCGGGAGTCAGCGGGAAACCTCTCCCCACCATCACAAGGGGCGCACAAGCCGCGATCCCTGCGAGGCCCAGGGTCATCATGGCGCAGGGCATGCCTTGCGTGACGAACTGCTCGATCGACACGGATTGATCGACCCCGCCGAGCATCCCAAGCCCGGCCACGATGGCGACGCCGAGTCCGGCCAGCCCCCAGGCGGACATCGCTGGTCCGTGCCCCGGAATCGCACCCCGAAGTGCTAGCGCCCCACACCAGACGAGGACCGCCATCAATAGTCCCATCTCGAGACGTGCTATCGGCCGAGCCAGGTAGGAGGCGAGGTCGGAACGGGGTGTCACGAGAGTCGTTCCGATCACGAGCGCGACTGCGCACGCCACCCAGATAGCCACCCGACCCCGGAACGGCCACACCCGACGAACGGGCTGCAGGCCCGCCGCAAGCTGCTCGACGGTCCGATCGTAGGCGGCCGCCGGACCATCGCGACCGTCCCCTGTTCTGTCGCCGTCACTCATCAGCTCATCCGTTGTTTACCACGCGGGAGCGCCCGGTCCTCCTGTGAAACCAATGTCGTTCCGCGATCCATCGAGATCGTCGTACATCGGATCGGGATTGCCACGATCGATCGCGGGTCGCCGCCGACCGTCGAGCCGCGGACGGATCTGGGCCGCAAAAGTCGCCACCGGGGTCCTCTCGAACTTCCGGCTGTCGAGACGGGGCGGCGTGCGCATGATGTAGCGCGGATTGGCGCTGAGGTTGTCGAGCAAACGCGGCAGGCCTATCCGGTTGTCCGCGGCCCCGATCCCCTTGAAATCCTGCCCGTTGGTTAGGATCGCCGATTTCCGGTTGCGGTGAAACAAATTGTAGTGGATCCGCGCCGTCCCGCCGGAAAAGTCGCAGATACCACGACCACGACCACGCGAGCCATTACGCACGAACATATTGTTCATGATGAGCGCGGGAGAAACACCACTCAAGAAGAGGCCGTTGCTATCGTTGCGCACGAGGGTGTTGTTGATGACCAGCGGGGCGGCGTTGTCGATCTGGATTCCATGCGGGTCACCGCCTGAATTGCGGTTGTAGATGAGCAGATTGTTGCTGATGAGCGGCGCCGAACCTCCGCCAACGTAGATACCGCTCCCGCGCAATCGGGCGATGTTGTGGAAGATGATGTTGCGGACCACCGTGGGACTCGAGCCGCTGTCGATGTAGATGCCGCCCCCGCGATCCGCTGATCCGTCGGTCACCACCACCCCGTCGAGCACGCTCTCGGGGCCCTCCCCCGACGCGAACGTTACGACCGGCCCGCCGCCGACTCCGCGCAGGAACGTTGCCGGGCCCTCCCCAACGACCGTCACCGCCTTGCCTCCATAGTCGATGTGCTCGCTGTAGGTACCGGCGGCGAGTTGAATGACGTCGTTGGCACTGGCGGCATCGATCGCGTCCTGGATCGACTCCGTCGGAGCCACGGGAATGGTCGCGGCTACGGCCAGCCGCGACAGCAGACAGACCGCCGACACGCCCAATACGATTGTGAGATTCCGTCTCATGGTATCCTCCCGGGCTGGAACTTTGATCGCTCCTCACTCGATCGTCGGCCCGGGGGGCGAAGTTACATCCGATGTTGTCAATTCTGCAGAAGTCCCCGTAGAGCCCGATACGCTCGATGGGCCCGCACTTTCATGGCGCCGATGGTCGTGCCGCTCTCGGCCGCGGCCGCCTCCAGGCTCAAACCCTCCACTTTCAGTAAACGCACCGCATCACGCTGCTTCGGTGGCAGCTGCCGGAGTGCCGCATCGAGCTGGGTCATTGAGGCCGTGGCCTCGGCGGGATGCATAGAGAAGTCCTCGTCCAGCACCTCCCGCGACTGGCGCTTGGCCCGGCGCTTGAGATGAGCCCAGGCCTCGTACCGCGCGACCGCGAAGAGCCAGGGCTCGAACGGCCGGCTCGGATCGTATGTGTGGCGCGCCCGATGCACCGACAGCAGCACGTCCTGCACCAGGTCCTCGAGTTCCTCGGGGGCGCTCGCGTATCGACGGAGCACACGCAGCAGGGAGGGTCGGAGATCGGTGAGCAGCTGCCGATACGCCTCCTCATCACCCCCCTGCGCGCCGACCATCAGGTCGCGCCGTCGATCCCCCCGCTCTGCCGACCGCCCCTTACTCACGAACGATCAGAATCGCGCTCGTCGCGCCGGTGGTCAATCCCGAGCCCTCCTCCTGGCCGCGCCAAGGACTCGAAGTTATCCCGCATGATGCGGCGAATGTCGGCGGCGCCCATCCCCTCGAGCTCATCGAGGAACTCGACCGGCTCGGCCAGCCCCTCGGGATGCGGGTAATCAGACCCGGCGAGCACGCGCTCGACGCCAATCCGCTTCGCCAACGCGGGAACATCGTCCTCGTAGAACGGCGCTATCGACACATGGGCTCGAAAGAGTTCACTCGGGGTACCGGGCGGCGTCCCGAAACGCCACATGTCTTTGCTGTAGAGGCGTGCGATGTGATCGAGCTTCGTCAGCATCGGCGCGACCCAGAACGATCCGTACTCGACCGAGAGAATCCTGAGCGCGGGAAACCTACCGAAAACGTTGTCGGCGATCAGCGCCGTGATGGTGTCGACGATCGGGCGATCGGTGAATGACAGCGCGTACTCCATGAGCGAGTGCCGATGCGAAGGCGGCCGCGCTCGGAGCCCCCAGGGCGGATTGTAGGCGGCGGAGATCGCGGTGCTACCGATGTGGTGAACCACACCGATCTTCGACTCCTGGCACCGCGCCCAGAAAGGATCGAAATGGGGATCGCCGGGCGATCGACCGGCGATGGGCCCGGCCATCAGGATGACGAAACGCGCGCCGGCGGCGATCACCCGATCGAGCTCGCGCAATCCGGCGTCGAGATCGTCGAGCGCCACAAGCGGTGCGCCGTAGATGCGCCCATCGGTACCGTAACCCCAATCCTCCTCGAGCCAACGATTGAACGCCCGGACCGACGGATAGAGAAGGTCGCGATGGCGCGGATCGGCGAGCTGTGGCAGCACGCCGACCCCGGTCGTCGGCAACATGAGACAGGCCTCCACCCGCTGCGCGTCCATGGTCGCGAGCCGCGCGGTGCGGGACACGAACTCCGGAACGGCGAGACCGCTCATCGGGTTCAGACTCGGACTCCCACCCTCGTCCGTCGCGCCGCGCAGGAACTCTTTCATCGCACCCGGCGGGCCGATGCTGTCGCCCGCACCAACGCTGAAGAAGTGACAGCGCTCGTCGCCAACGTACATCCGGGACGGGCCGGCGTCCTTGCGATCGATCCAGACGGTACGCTTCTTGAGCGGCGTCTCGATATGACGGCTAAAGCAATCGTCGGGTTCGTAGTAGTGATTGTCCGCATCGTGCATGCGGTACGGGAGATTGACCATCACCGCACAGGCTATCAGGCCGCGCCGCGACCGAAAACGCCGCACGCATGAGCGGGGGCCAGCCGCGCACGTCTGGAACCGGCCGCCGAAGCCGGCTAAGAACACGCGATGGCGAGCCTATCTGATCGAATGATGCGCGCAGCGCGACTCGATGTCGCGCTCTACGAAGAGGTGGAGCATGATCAGGAGGCGACGGGGCAAGCGATGGCCGTCGTCGTCATTTCGAGCGTCGCCGCCGGCATCGGGCAGATCAACGCACTTGGCGCCGGCGGTCTTCTCCTCGGCACGGTCGGCGCGCTTGCCGGCTGGTACATCTGGGCGCTCCTGACGTTCGCCATCGGCACCCGACTCCTCCCGGAGCCGCAGACCGAAGCCGACATCGGCCAGCTGCTGAGGACCACCGGCTTCTCGGCTGCCCCAGGGATCATTCGCGTCCTCGGAATCATCCCCGGACTCGGTGCCGTCACCATCCTCATCGCGGCGATCTGGATGCTGGTGGCCATGGTCATCGCCGTCCGTCAGGCACTCGACTACCGCGGCACAGGTCGGGCGCTCGCGGTCTGCGGGATCGGCTGGCTGGTGCAGATCGTCATCCTCGCGGTCCTGCTC
>JAJCZP010000272.1 GCA_029262315.1 Deltaproteobacteria bacterium
GGAGTGATGCGTCGGGTCTCGAGCCACCGCGCCAGGAACTCCTCGGCACGTCCGTAGCTGCGCGCGGTATCGATGTAGCCGATTCCGGCATCAAGGGCGGCGTCCAGTACGGTGGTCGTCCGCTCGTACATGCCATCGGGCGAGCGTTCGTGCGGCAGGTCGTGTGCGCGGCCGAGGTTGATGTATCCGGGGCGCCCGACTGCGGCGAGGCCGATGCCGAGACGTGTGACCTTGAGCGCGCTGCGGCCCAATGTGCGCAGAGGGAGAGGCACCGCCATTGCGTCTCGAATACGGGCACATGAGGCTGGGGGCAAGCGGGCAGGGCCCTTGTGTTCCGATGGGCGTCGCGTCCTCGGAACGCGGCGCGCAGGCGTGGGCGGCACGAACGACCTCCGTGTGCGTCGGCAGTCCGAGTTCGACCCGGGCTGATTTGCTCTCGCTTCGCCCGCTTGGTACGCACGCCCGATGGCCCTCCCTATCGTTGCCTGCCTCGACCTCGAGGGCGTGCTCGTGCCCGAAATCTGGATCAACGTCGCCACCAAGACCGGTATCGAGGACTTGAAGCGCACTACCCGTGACGAGCCGGACTATGACGTTCTCATGCGGTATCGCCTCGAGATCCTCGACCGCCACAAACTCACGCTTGGCGACATCCAGGATGTCATCGCTACCCTGACGCCGCTCGATGGCGCGGCGGCGTTTCTCGATTGGCTCCGGACCGAGGCGCAGGTCATCATTCTCTCCGATACGTTCGCCGAGTTTGCCAAGCCGTTGATGGCGCAGCTCGGGTATCCGTGCCTGTTCTGTCATTCTCTCGAAATCGACGACGCCGGGCGGATCAGCAACTATCGGCTCCGGATCGCCGACGGAAAGCGGAAAGCCGTGCAGGCGCTGAAGCAGCTCAACTTCTCGGTCGCCGCAGCGGGCGACTCCTACAACGACACCAGCATGCTCATCGAAGCCCACACCGGGATCCTTTTTCGGCCACCGGACAACGTCATCCAGGATTTCCCGCAATTCCCCGTGACCAGGACCTACGATGAGCTGCAGGCGGCGTTCCGCGAGCACTTCGCGCGCGCCTGAGAGGAACAACGCATGCATTTCGACTACAGCGACAAGGTCAAGGCGCTTCAGAAGCGTGTCACCGACTTCATGGAGACGCACGTCTACCCGAACGAAGAGCGTTTCGCCCGTGAGATCGCCGAGGGCGACCGATGGCAGCCGACCCGGGTGGTCGAAGAGCTGAAAGAGAAGGCGCGTGCCGAGGGCCTCTGGAATTTGTTCCTGCCCGAGAGTGACGCTGGCGCCGGTCTCACCAATCTCGAATACGCACCGCTCGCCGAGATCATGGGAGGCTCCATGATGGGCTCGGAGGTCTTCAACTGTTCGGCGCCCGATACCGGCAACATGGAAGTGCTCGCCCGGTACGGCTCGCCCGAGCAACAGAAGGAATGGCTCGAGCCGCTCCTCGAAGGGAAGATCCGCTCGGCCTTCGCGATGACCGAGCCGGCGGTGGCGTCGTCGGACGCGACCAATATCGAGGCCAGTATCAAGCGCGATGGCGACGAGTATGTGCTGAACGGGTGCAAGTGGTGGACGTCGGGTGCCGGCGACCCGCGCTGCCGCATCCTGATCTTCATGGGGAAGAGCGACCCTGACAATGCCAACCGCCACAAGCAGCAATCGATGGTGCTCGTTCCCATCGACACGCCCGGCGTGAAGGTCGAACGCATGCTGTCGGTATTCGGGTACGACGATGCGCCGCATGGGCATGGCGAGGTCAGCTTCGACAACGTGCGAGTGCCGGTCTCGAACATGCTTCTTGGCGAGGGACGTGGCTTCGAGATCGCGCAGGGTCGGCTCGGACCTGGCCGCATCCACCACTGCATGCGGACGATCGGTGTTGCGGAGCGCTCCCTCGAGGCGATGTGCAAACGACTATCCTCACGGGTGGCGTTCGGGAAAGAGATCGCGCGCCACAACGTCTGGCAGCAGCGGATCGCTGACGCCCGGATCGACATCGAGCAGTGCCGTCTGCTCACGCTGAAGGCCGCGTACATGATGGACACCGTGGGGAACAAGGTCGCACGCGCCGAGATCGCGATGATCAAGGTCGCGGCGCCACGGATGGCGCTGAAGATCATCGACGATGCCATTCAGGCATTCGGTGCCGGTGGCGTGTGTCAGGATTTCCGGCTGGCCTATTCGTGGGCTGGCATTCGGACGCTGCGTCTTGCCGATGGCCCCGACGAGGTGCACAAGAATCAGATCGCCCGGCTCGAGTTGAAGAAGTACATGTAGCGGGCCCGTTGTCTTCGGCGGTTCAGACGCGCTACGACTCCCGCATGACCGACGCGCGCCGACGAAAGTTCTGGGGCTGGGGCTGGGAAGACGAGAGCCCGAGCCCCGAACATCAGGGGAAGATCGCCGAGCTCATCGCGGACCGCTTCGCTATCGCGGTGCCGCAGGCGGCCGAGCCGCCGACCATAGACCAGATTGCGCTTCGAGCGCCGCGGCTCACGCCGCCAGCGCCGCTGGCGGCGCTGTGCTCGACGACCCCGTATGATCGCGCCGGACACACGTACGGAAAATCTTTTCGCGACATCGTTCGTGGATTCCATCGCGACTTCTCGAATCCGCCAGATGTCGTGGCGTTTCCCGCTAACGAGGCGGACGTGGTCGCGTTGCTCGACTGGTGTGCGACGAGTGATGCGGCCGCCGTGCCGTACGGCGGCGGATCGAGCGTCGTCGGTGGTGTCGAGGCCCCGATCGAAGGATACGCGGGCACCGTCTCGATCGATCTTGGCGGTCTCGATCGGGTGCTCGAGATCGACCGGGTGTCTCGCTGTGCGCGAATTCAAGCCGGTGTGTATGGGCCGGCGCTCGAGGATACGCTCCGGCCCGAAGGGCTGACTCTGCGCCACTTCCCACAATCGTTCGAGTTCAGCACCCTCGGTGGGTGGATCGCGACGCGATCCGGTGGGCATTTTGCGACGCTCTACACGCACATCGACGATTTCGTCGAATCGCTACGGGTCGTGACCCCGTCGGGCATCGTGCAATCGCGGCGGCTCCCGGGTTCCGGTGCCGGCCCGAGTCCCGACCGGATGTTCCTCGGTTCCGAGGGAATCCTCGGCGTGATTACCGAGGCGTGGATGCGGCTACAGGATCGCCCGCGGCTTCGCACCTCGACATCGGTGACCTTCGCGGAGTTTGCCAACGGCGCCGCCGCGGTACGCGCGATCAGTCAGGCCGGACTCTATCCCTCGAATTGTCGCCTCCTGGACGCGGGCGAGGCCCTCACGTCCGGGGCGGGCGACGGCAGTGTGGCCGTGCTCGTGGTTGGCTTCGAGTCCGCCGATCACGCGCCCGATGCGTGGATGGCACGCGCGCTCGAGTGTTGCGGCGATCACGGGGGTGTCGTGCCCGATGGGGCGGGGAAGACCCGCAGTGACGAGGGTGCGACCCGGGAAGGCGCGGCCGGGGCCTGGCGCAATGCCTTCCTGCGCGCGCCGTATCTCCGCGATGCGCTCGTGGCGATGGGGATGGTCAGCGAGACCTTCGAGACGGCAACCACCTGGGATCGTTTCGCGGAGTTTCACGCGGGGGTCATGGGTGCCACCGAGGAGGCGGTCCAACGTGTGTGCGGAAGCGGCACCGTGACCTGTCGGTTCACGCATGCCTATCCCGACGGACCCGCTCCCTACTACTCGGTCATCGCCCCGGCGCGCGCTGGGAGCCAGCTCGAGCAGTGGGCAGAGGTGAAGGCGGCGGCGGCCGAGGCGATCCTGCGGCATGGAGGCACGATCACCCATCACCATGCCGTCGGACGGGATCACCGTCCGTGGTACGACCAGCAGCGTCCCGATGGTTTCGCGTCCGCGCTCGCCGCGGCGAAGTCGGCGCTCGATCCGCGGGGCGTTCTGAATCCTGGTGTGTTGATCGATCCGGTGCGAAGCGGTGCACCGGGTTTGCCGCAGGGCTCCGCCACCACCGAGTGATCCATACCCTCTTCATTCACGGGCTGAAGGGCGGGCGGCTCGTCGATGCCAGTGACGCACTCTGTTGGGTGGGTGGACGCCACGCGTTGGGGCGCGGGCGCTCGATCGCGCTCCCGCTCACCTGGGATGCTGACCGTCAGGGGTGCGACGATCTTCGTCCCGACGGTCCGCTCGATCGTGTCGACTTCGTGCCTGGACTGCTCGGGCGTGCGATGTACGGGCCGTGGTTGAGTTTCGGGCGCCGACATTGGGGCGAACGCTGGCACGAGTTCAGCTACGATTGGCGGCGCGACAACAACGAGACGCTCCGGCGGCTTTCCCGCGAGCTGCACGCGCTTGCCGACGCGGTGGGGCCTGTCGATGTCGTTGGCCACAGCATGGGCGGGATGCTTGCGCTCGCGCATCTGCTTGCCGCCGGTGATGCGGCGATCCGTCGCGTGGTTTTCGCCGGCGTGCCCTTTGTTGGTGGTGTTGGATACCTCGCGGACATGCACCTCGGCGCGGCGACGGGTCTCAATCGCCGGCTGCTTGCGCCCCCCGTCCAGCTCTCGTTCGCCTCGGTCTACTCGTTCTTTCCGCTTCGGCCGAAACGTTTGCTCGATCGCAACGGCGAAGCGCTCGAACTCGAAATGTTCGATCCCGATACCTGGGAGCGCGAGGGGCTCGGCGTGTTCGCCGCACCTGACGAGCGGGCAAAGACGTTCCGCGTGCATCTCGAGCGCAGCCTGGCCGCCGGGGCCCGGTTCCGAGCGCTGCTGGAGTCGCGCCCGCCGACACCGATCGCCGCGAAGATGCTCGTGGTGACAGGGCACGGGCGCGCCACGCCGACCCAGGTCGTGCGCGCGGGGCCGCGAGCGGTACGCGGATGGGACTTTCAGACCGCGGCGCCGGTTGATGGGGACGGTCGCGTGCGCGCGACGGCGTCGACCCCGCCGCCACCCCTCGAGTACGATCAGTGCTTTACGACGGCCGAGCACGGCGATCTGCTCAGCGATCCTGTCATCCAGAAGCGGGTTGCCGCGTTTCTCGACTAGCGGCTTCTCGCTACGCTAGCAGTTCGCCGCGCAAGCGCTTGCCGATGACCTGCCGATAGATCTCGAGATCCTGCGCGCCGACGATCTTCCAACGCTGGTCGACGATGACAGTCGGTACGCCCTGCACGCCAACGCTGAGGGCCTCTTTGTGATCGCTGACCACGGACTCCTGCAACACGGGATCGGCGAGGTCGATCCGAAACGCGTCGCGGTCGAGATCGACCTCACCGGCGATGCGGACGAGATTCTCCGTCTCGGTGATGTTCCGGTTGGCGTAGAAGTAGGCGTCGAGCAATGCGTGGTGGAAGCGCTTGAATGCCTCCGCACCCTGGCGTGCGGCGGCTTTCCCGGCGACGTTTGGCGGGATCGAGTGGCTGGGGGGTGCTTCGTCCGTGGACCAGACCGTGAAGCGGCCGGCGCCGGGCTGGCCGGCCGGGTTCAGCCACGATTTCGTGTAGCGGCGGAACGCGTCCAGCGACTTTGGCTCAGGGTGCGGCCGAAGCAGGTAGCTCTTCCACGTGACCGCGATCTGCGACCCAAACTCTTCCTCGAGGTGTTCGAGGCGCACGGCCCCGTTGTAGCACCATGGTCAGAGGTAGTCGGAGAACACGGTGAGTTGCACCGTGCTTGGGGCGTGATCCTGGGTGTCGCTCACGAGCCCTTTGTGAAAGTGCTGAGCGCTTTGTCCATGCCGCCGAGGAGCGATCCGGGGTCCTTCTCGTTGTAGAAGTAGCGGTACGTTCCGCGCGGCGCGCTGATCGAGGCGTCGAGTTCACCCGAGGAGGCAAGGAAGTACGTCCGCGGAATGTACTCGCCATCCGGTGCGTATTTCTTGCTCAATTCAGCATGCTTGTCCTTGTCGAGTCGGATCATCACGAACTTTTTGGCACGCTCGACCACCTTCGGATCATGAAACACCTTGCTGTAGTTCGTGCAGTGCGGGCACCATTCTGTGTAGAAAACGAGACAGACCGGAGTGCCATCCTTCTTGGCGGCTGCGAGTCCAGCTTCGTAGGGCTGCCAGCTGATGCCGGCCTCGTTCCAGTCGCCCCCGGCGACGACCGGAGCGGGACTCAGCGCTACCAAGGCCGCGATGAATCCGGCTACCAGCGCAATGCCGCTGTTCCGTGCCTCGTGCATGTCATTCTCCTTTGAGTTATCCACCGGCAAGTTTGACGCGGTGACCGTCGCGTTCCAGTTCGCTCGCGAGGCGGGTTCTGTGGTCGCCTTGAATGATGATCTCGCCGTCCTTGGCGGAGCCCCCGGTGCCGCACCCCCGTTTCAATCGGCTCGCGAGCGTTCCGAGCGCGGCGCTGTCGAGGGTGAGGCCGCGGATGATCGAGACAGGCTTCCCATTGCGCCCCTTCCGCTCCAGCCAGATGCGTACGATACCATCGAGCTTGGGAGCCGGCGGCGGGGGTGTGGGGGTAGGTCCGTTGCCGCGCCCAATACCGGTCGTAGCACGCTTCGTTCGTGTGCGTGCCGGATCCTCGGAGCGGTAGACCAGCGTCGAGTCGTTCGACCGTCGTTCCATGAGCGGGGCCTTCGGCGCCTGCACTACACTCCGTGCTTCGCCTTCCAGCCGTCGTGGAGTTCGCGCTTCGTGAATACGCGGTCGATTGGTACGCCGGGAAGCTCGGCCGCGATGTGGTCGACCCCGCCCTGCTCGCGGTCCACCAGGACGACCACCTGAACCACCTCGTGACCGGCCTCGCGGCAACGCATCACCGCTTCGAGTGTCGAGCTGCCCCTGGTGACGACGTCGTCGACGACCGCCACTCGACTTCCGGCCGGGAGATTGCCTTCGATCGGACGCTTCGTCCCGTGGCCCTTCGCGGCTTTCCGCACGCTGAACCAGCGGACGGGATTTCGGACGCCGCGCTTGCTGGCCTCGCGGCTGCTGAGCGCGGTCGCGGTCGCAATGGGGTCGGCGCCCATGGTTAGTCCGCCCACGGCCTCGACGGTCTCTCCCAGGAGCGCCGCGACGACCTCGCCGCATGCGTGGAGCGCGTCCGGGTAGCAGAGAGCCCGTTTGCAGTCGATGTACTCGTTGCTACGGCCACCGGACGCAAGCTCGAAGCCCCGCTCGTCATAGGTGTAGGCGTGCTCGATCAGAAAACGACCGAGTTCCGCGCGTGCGTCGTCGATGTGTGACTTCGGATGAATGGCTGAGATCCTCAGGCGAGCTCCGACAGTTAGAGCGAAGTTCGCGTGGGAGTTCAACCGGGGTGCGAGGGGCTGTACTCGTGGAGAGCGCTCCCGCCAGGGCGAAGCGCCGGAGCTGGTCAGTCGGAGCGTTGGCTACGGCCGCTCAGGCCGAGTGCCGCAGGACGGCGGGATCCGGTGCCGCACTGCTCTCGGCCGAGCCGGGGCGATGTTTGCGGAACTGGGCGCGCACCCACTCAGCGCCAGGATGCGTCGCCCACCGTTCTAGCCACGCGGTATGTTCCGCGGGGCGCGGGCTCGGGAGCTCTACGGGTGAGCCGAGGGGCATGACCGCAGCGCCCAGCAGCGCGGCGGCCGTGAGGTCGGCGACCGTGAAGGTGTCGCCGATCAGCTGTCCGTCGCTCGTGCCCGCCTCGCGCGCCACGAAGTCGAGCGCCTCCTCGATCCCGCGGTATGCTTCCTCGATCGACGCCTGGTCCGTGATGCCCATGCTGCGCTTCATCATGACGCGCGCGATTGGGAAGCTGGCGCGATACGCGGCGCGGGCGACGACGTTGCGCTCGCGGGAGAACATCCAGCAGAGGTAGCCGGGTGTCTGCAGAAGTGCGGCGAATAGTCCGCGGCGAACGAACGGCCCCACCTCGTCATCGAAGTGCCGTTGGATCTCGAGGGCGCGAACTCGGTCGGCCGCGGCGTGCGGGTACAGCGGTGGCTCCGGAACACGTCGCTCGAGTTCGTCGATGATGCGGGCGGATCCCGAGATGATCTGGTCGCCGAAACGGACGACCGGTACCGTCGTGTCGCCGGTCAGTCGCTTGATGGTAGGTGCATGCGGCCCGGGGAGGAAGCTCGTTCGTGAGTGCGGCACGCGCTTGAAGTCGAGCGCCCAGCGCGCCTTCTCGTTGAAGTGGGAATACTCGAAGTGCAACAGCTCGATCGTGGTTGACATGGGCGATCTCTCCGATGGGATGTTGACCGACATGGCTATACTGGCTAGTGTGGCTATGGCATTACACTCGACATGTCAATGAATGGGGAGGATCCCGTTTGCGCTACAAGCCCGAACACAAAGACCGAACCCGTGCCCGCATTCTCGCTGAGGCCGCCCGCCTCTTCCGTACGCGTGGCTACGAGGGTGTAGGCCTCGACGAGATCATGGCGGCCGCGGGGCTCACCCGGGGTGGCTTCTACGGGTACTTTCGGTCCAAGCGTGACCTCTTCACGCAGGTCATGCAGGGCAACCACGACTTCAACCGTCGGATGGCATTGCGCGTGGGAGGAGATCGAGAGACGCTCACCCGAGAGGCCCTGGCCGTCGTGGGCGGGTACCTCGATCCCGCCAATCGCGAGAAGATCGGGCGCGGGTGTCATCTGGTTGCGCTTTCCGCCGACGTGGCACGAGCCGATCGGGCCACCCGGGCGGCGTATCGCGCGAAACTCGAGGATCTCGTCTCCGAGTTCGAACGTGGTCTTCGCCGCCCTCGCTCGCGCGATCCTCGCGCGCTCGCCGCCATTGCGTTGTGCGTGGGGAGCGTCGTGCTCGCACGCGCCGTCGACGACCGGGAGTTCGCGGCGGAGATCGAGGCGGCCGGCCGTGCCGCGGTCGCCGATCGTCTAATGGCGCGCCCCGGCGAATCGACCAGCTAGGGCCGAGGTCTGCGTTCACGCCGTCTCCGGCGGTGTCGAGTATCCTCGGCCGCTCGGCGAGCAGCCGTCGTCTGTGGTACCCACGGCGTCATGGGTTCGGGATACGCGCTTTGGGGCTCGGCACTCTCGCCGTTCGCGCTCAAGCTGCGGGCGCTGCTCGAGTACGCGAGGATTCCTCATCGCTGGCTTCCCGATGACGGGACGCGTCTCGAGAACCTTCGCGCTCTTTCGACCATCGAGCGTGCGAAGCGCGCGCGGACGATCCGACGACACCCAGAGCTGAACGACCTCGACGAATACCCACTCGTGCCGCTCCTGCTCGAGCCAGGCGGCGGTGTGCAGTACGACTCGTCGGCTCTTGCGCGCTGGATCGACGCGCGACACCGTCCCTCTCCGGGGCCGTGCTTTCCCGACGAGCCCGCACTCGAGTTCGTGGCGCAGCTGATCGACGAGGCGTTCGACGAGTTCGGGTTGTACATGGTCCACCACAATCGTTGGGTGCTCTCGGCGGCGACGAACGATGCCGGAGTACGCCTCGCACGGGAGATGCGTCGCGTACTCCCTCCGGGAACACGTCCGCTGCTCGCGCGTCGTTTCGCCCGCCGGCAGGTACGCCGTTTGCCCTATCTCTTCAGTGTCGCCCCGGCCGATCTCCGCGTCGACCTCGCGCCAGCGCTGCGGCCGCCCACCCGCTCGGGGTTCCCGGCGACGCATGCACTACTCGACGCGGCGTGGGAGGAGACGTTGGCCGCGGTCGAATCGATTCTGCGCGTCCGACCGTACGTATTGGGCGGACGGTTCACGGTGGCGGACGCGAGCATCTACGGGCAGCTCGGCATGAACCTGGCTGATCGGAGCGCGGCCGACCGGCTGCGAATGCTGGCGCCAACGACCCATGCGTGGCTGACAGCCACCAGTGTCGGCGGGCATGCCGGTAGCGCGGGTGCGCTCGCGCTCGATGCGCCGTTGGCCCCGCTTCTCGACGTCATCGGTCGGACCTTCATCCCGCTCATGCAACAGAACGACCGTGCCTACGAAGATGCGCGGGCACGTGGCGAAACCTGCTTCAACGAGCGTGGGTTCGATCGGGGGAGAGCGCTGTACGACGGCATGCTCGGAGACTGTCCATATCGTGCCGTCGTGAAGACGTTCCAGGTTCGCGTCTGGCGTGATCTTCGCGAGGCGTGGACGAGATTGCCCGAAGCAGCGCGCCGCGAGGTCGGTGCGTTGTTGCCGTGCGCCGACGCTTTCGGCGCATCGGGCTAAGCCGGATCGCGTGGCGCCTGTTGGGTGCCGATCCCGCGTGCCGGATGCTGTGCGGCGGCGCACGCTCGGCCGTATATTCGATGCTGGTTCGCGCCATCGGTTGTCAGGTATACTCCGCTCTCGGTCGGCCACGTTTGGAGTGCTGCCATGTCTATCAGTCGAATATTCGTCGTATTCGTTCCGGTCATCTTTCAGATCGCAGGGGTTGCTGCCGCAGGTGAGTCGCCCGCGCTTGGCGGTGCACGCATCACGCAAGCGATGGTCGCCGACGGTGATCTGTCGACGGCGGAGATGCGGCGTGAGGGGCGGCGCGTATTCACAACGCCGTTCAACGTGCTCGACGGTCTCGGGGACGGCCCGCTGCCGACGGGGCGGCCGACCTTGCAGGCGAACGGGATGTTCCTTCGCGTGAACGGTTTGGACTCGCAGACATGTCTCGAGTGTCACACCATACTGAGTAGCGCGACGATTCCGGCGCGGTTCGCGGTCGGGGGTGCCGGTGGCGTGTCGACGAACGCCATGGCCGGTCCCACTGAGATCGACGTCGACGATTCCGACGATAACGGGTTTGCAGCGTTCAACGGTCGTTTCATCAACCCGCCGTTCCTCTTCGGCGCCGGTGGGGTCGAGCTGCTGGCCAAGGAGATGACGGACGACTTGCAAGCGCTCCGGGCCGACGCCGAACAAGGCCCCGGCCAGGTCGTGTCTCTGATCACCAAAGGCATCGATTTCGGTACGATCGTTTTCGAGGACGGCGATTTCGATACATCCGCAGTGGAAGGGGTCGCCGCGGATCTGGTCGTCCGTCCCTTCGGGCGGAAGGGCGAGTTTGCGACCGTACGTGCGTTCGACGTCGGGGCCATGCAGTTCCATCTCGGGATGCAGCCGACGGAAGTCGTGGGCGATGATGTCGATGAGGACGGTGACGGCGTCGCGAACGAGATTCTGGCAGGGGAACTGTCGGTCTTGCACGTATTCGGGACGACGCTCGAGCGGCCCCGTCAGATTCGCATGAATGCCGAGGCCAGGTCCGGCGCCACGACGTTCGCGGCACTCGGCTGCGCCGACTGTCATGTGCCTGAGTTGCTGACGAGGAGTCGCAGGCTGGGCGTCAGCTTTCCAGAGATCGAGACCGATCCGAGTGCGAACGTGTTCGCATCGCTCGATCTCAGCCATGCGCCGTCGAAGTTTCGACGCGTGCCCGGCGGCGGGCTCCGCGTGCCCCTCTTCGCGGATCTGAAGCGCCACGACATGGGGGCCGCGCTCGCAGAGTCGACTGGCGGCGCGCTCGATGCGCATTTTACAACGGCGCGTCTTTGGGGTGTCGCCGATAGCGCTCCGTATCTGCACGACGGGCGCGCGACTACGCTGACCGAGGCGATCCTACTGCATGGCGGTGAGGCCGAGGCGGCGCGGGTCGGATTCGACGGTTTGAGCGAGCCGGAGAAGGATGCCGTGCTCGAGTTTCTGAGGACCTTGCGGACGCCCCGTACCGTACGCGGGCGCTAGGCCAATCGCGGGTGCGAGCCAGCAGCGGCGTTCGCTATGGCCGGGGCCCGACAGCAGTCCGACGCGCGGACGCATCGGCACCCCTGATCGGCGTTGCATCGGCCACTCCCGTCCCTTGGCGCAGATAGGTTCAGTCCCTCGGCGGGGTCGGGGGCTAGCCCGCGATCGGCGGACCATGGTAGGCGGTCGGGCGTGGCGCTCGTCGATTTCGCTCTGGATCCTCTCCCCGGCCCCGTGCTGCATCGCGTATTGGCGGAGCATCGTGTGCAGGGCCCGATCACGCCCGCAAGGTTCTTTGGCGAGCCGGCCTGGTTGATCGCGCAACACGCCGCGTTGGTCGAAGCGCTCCGGGATGCGGAGCGCTTTCCGCCGCCGGCGATGTACCGGAGGTCGCTCGAGCCCGTGATCGGCCGAAGCTTCATTTCGATGGATGGCGCGGAGCACCATCGGTATCGTCAGCTTGCCACCCCGGCGTTCCGATCACGCGCGGTCGAGCGCTATGAGCGCTCCGAACTTGCCGCGCTGGCGCACGAACTCGTGGACGCGATCGATGACAGCACGGACGTCGATCTGGTTACCGCGTACAGTGAACGGTTGCCGTATCTCGTCATTACACGCCTGCTCGGGATGCCGCGCGATCGCGAGGACGAGTTCCACCAGTGGGCGATCGGATTGCTCCGCTTCGCTCAAGATCCGGCGAACGCACGCCGTTGTGTGGACGAGCTTACCCGATATCTCACTCCCGTCGTCGAGGCTCGACGTCGAGAGCCGCGCGAGGACGTCATCAGCGAGTTGGTGCACGCCGAAGTCGACGGCCGGCGTCTTACCGACGACGAGATTCACGCGCACGTGCGTCTCCTCTTTCCAACGGGCGGGGAGACGACGCACGGAGCGCTTGGCAACCTGTTGTACGCGCTGTTCACTCACGAGGGCTTGTGGGAGGATCTATCCCGCGCGCCGGGGGCGATCCCAGGGGCCGTGGAGGAGGCGCTGCGTTGGGAGTCCTCGGTCGCGGTGTTGCCCCGGATGTCCGCGCCTACACCGGTCACCTTCCACGGCGTGGAACTGCCGGCGAACTCGTGGGTGCTCTTCGGCCTCGCCGCTGCCAATCGAGATCCGGCGGTCTTTACCAATCCGGATCGATTCGACGCGACGCGCGTGTGCGACGACATGCTGACGTTCGGTCCTGGGCATAAGAGCTGTCCGGGGATGCATCTGGCGCGGAAGAATCTGGCGGTCGCGGTCGCCGTGCTGATCGAACGCTTTCCGAGACTGCATCTCATCGATCTCGATGACGCCGAACCTCGAGGCGTTGCCCCACGTGGGCCGCTTGCGCTTCGAGTGCGCGCGGTCTCCTAGCTCAATATCGGGCGAGAATTTGCTGGTTGGTACGTACGCAAGTGGGGTATGGATATCGAATGCTGAAGCGCAACAAGACCCTCGCCGGCGCGGCGGCGGCCTGCGCGATCGTTGCGTTTGCCTTCTTGGCCACGAAGGCTGACGCCGCCTGCCCGGCCTCGCCGGTTGCGGCCTGTCGTGGCGCCGGCGTCACGCAGCTCAAGATTCGCGCCGAGGGCGGGCCGAATGACCGTCTGACCTGGAAATGGACGCGCGGAACGAGCACGCAGCTCCCCGATTTCGGCGATCCGCTGAGCACTGCCACCTACTCACTCTGCGCCTGGGATACGGCCGGCCCGCTGCTCGACGTCGAGATCACTCCGGGCGGTACCTGCGGCAACTCTCCCTGTTGGAAAGCCAAGGGAGCGACCGGCTACCGCTACAACGACCCTGCGGCATCGGCCGGTGGCGTCCGGAGTATGCAGATCAAGTCCGGCAAGCGCGCAAAGATCGTGGTTGCCTTGCGAGGAGCGATCGCGCCGGCGCTCAGCCTACCACTCGCCCCTGCGGTCACCGTTCAGCTACTGCGCGATGATGCCGTGGTTTGTTTCGAGAGTATTGGGTCGCTCGGGGACGTGCGACAGAACACCACGACCAAGGCCCGCCTCAAGACGCGCCTCGCCGTGACGACGCCCATTCCCGCGCTTCCGAGCGCCGGATGTGGCTCGCCACTGGCGCTGTACTCACCCGGCACGTCGACACCCGACCAACTGACGCACGGGGCCCTTGCCAGAACCTTCCGCGTCTACGTCCCGACGAGCTACGATTCCGATACGCCGTTGCCGGTGGTCATTCTTTCGCACGGTGGTTTCGGCAGCGGCGCCCAAATCGAGAGCGGTGCAAGAATCGTCGAGGTCGCCGAGGACGAAGGTTTCATTGCCATCTCGCCCGACGGGGTCCTCAGTCCCGCCGGCATACGCACGTGGAATGCGGGGGAATGCTGCGGCTATGCGATGACCGAGAACATCGACGACGTCGGCTTTATCGCCGCCATCCTCGACCGCGTGGAGTCGAACGCCTGCATTGACCGTCGGCGCGTGTACGCCACGGGCATGTCCAATGGCGCGATGCTGACGCATCGCCTGGGCTGCGACCTCGCCGATAGGATTCGCGCCATCGGGCCGGTTGGCGGCACCGAAATGGCGACGACGTGCGCGCCCGCCAGACCCCTCCCGGTCATGCACGTCCACGGTGAACTCGACGACTTCGTGCCCTACCTCGGCGGGTTTGGCTGCGGGGTAGCGGGTGTGCCGTTCACATCGGTACCGGAGACCATTACACGGTGGAGTGACCGGGCCGGTTGCCGCGATGATGCAGAGGTGACCGGCATCGAGGGTGACGGAACGTGCTCCGGTCAGAAGAAGTGTCCGCATGGCAACGATGTCGAGCTCTGTCTGATTGCTGGCGGTGGGCACGTGTGGCCCGGTGGGACGCCGCCGGTGCTTCCCGGTATCGGGAGCTGTCTGTTCGGGTATCAGAGCCAATCGTTCATCGCGACGCGGGTGCTCTGGGACTACTTCGCGGCACACCCGCCGCGGTGATTCTTCAGGCGACGCCGTAGATCAGGAAGGCGCCGAAGGCCGCTGCGAAGAGCGCCCACCCTAGGATCATGGGTCGAGGGAGCGCGAGCCACCATTCGAGAAAGCGACCCAGGCGATTGGCACCGAGCATGAGGCCGATGGTCGCGGCGGCCAGCGTGATGAGCCCCAGCACGTAGAACACGTCCGGGAAGCGCGTGGCCGGTGCGATGACGATGAGCGCCACGCCGACGACCACGCGGAGCGCCACTGCCAGGTAGAACGTGGCCGGGTTCTGCCACAGGCTCCGCGCGACGCTGATCATTCGTTCGGGTCGGACGAAACCCGTTCCTGCGAGTACGAGGGTGGCCAGCCCAACTGCGATGATGAGGATCCGCATCGAACGACCTCCAGTACTTCAACTATGTGCCCGGCTCCGAGATGGGTCAACGCCCTAGGCGGTGGAATCGCCAGCCGACGGGTCCGCGGAAACGTATGCGCCACCGCGTGGGATCGGTCCCCCCCGCCATACATGGACGAAGGGAGGAATCTCGAGGATGGCGGTGGCCACGACACCCGCGCCGGTCAGGCCGATCGCAACGGCACCGGCGACGGTGTTCAGCGACAGGGTCGTCAGCAGGAACCCGACGACGAGGACGCTAGCCACGTAGCCGCCGATCGACATTATCAGGAACTGCGTGCGGCCGTTTCGATCGGAGTCGAAGTTGAACAGGAAGATCTCGGTCGGTGACGTGGGGAGTCTCACGACGCTCCGCCCGACTCGGGCCCCGAGGAGATGTCCCCATTCGTGGAGGAGATAGCCACAGAACGCGGTAGCGACGCCGGTTGTCACGCTTACCAGGATCGCAACGAAGCTTCCGCTTCGCAGGCTGGCCTCGAGTTGCCAGAGGAGGAGTGCGAGACCCAGAAAGGTGAGATCCCGGATGGCGTGCGGCCACGGCATGTCTGGCTCATACGATCGGGATGTCCCTCGATGCAAGTCGCAGCTTTCGACACCCGGGCGAGTTCGCTACCCTCGGGCTCACCGGAGGGCGCCCGTCGTGGTGATAGCAGTCTTGCCGTTCGAGAATGTGTCGGATGGCCTGGAGTACGAGGGTTTCGCACGGGGCTTCGTGCTCGACGTCGCCACTGAGCTGTCGCGTTTTCCCGCGCTCGAGGTCGTGCATCCGCACACGTCGTTCGGTCTGTCGCGATCCGATGGTCGTGGCGAGCATTCGCCGAATGTCCTCCGCCCGAGCCCACTGGCGGACGCGTCGACCGTCGAGACGCCGCTCGAGGTGACCTATTGGTTGCGGGGATCTCTGCAGCGAGGTGGCGACACGTTGCGTGTGACCGCCCGCCTGGAAGAGGCGCAGAGCGGTCGGCAGATCTGGGCCGACCGTTACGACGTGCCGACGGTGGATGTGCTGGCAGTGCAAGATGAGATCGCGGCCAGCGTGGCCGGCGCACTCGCCATCGCGCTCGATAGTCGGCGGCTCGGCCAGGCGCGGCGGGCCCCCGTTTCGAGCCTCGAGGCCTACGATTGTTGGTTGCGTGGCTTCGAGCATCTCCGCCGGGGCACGGTGTCGGACGACGCGCACGCGCGCACGTTCTTCGAGCGCGCGCTCGAACTCGATCCTCACTATGCCCGTGCCCATGCTGGCATCTCCCTCTCACACTTCAACGAGTGGAGTTGCCAGGCGTGGGAGCGCTGGGACGACAAAGAGCGTCTCGCGTTTGCGGCGGCCGAGCGCGCCGTCGATCTGGACGACGGCGATGCCATGGTCCACCTCGTGCTTGGGCGAGTGCATCTTTTCCGGCGCGAGTTCGGTGAAGCGGAGCGTCACGTCGAGCAAGCGCTCAGCCTGAACCCGAACGACGCGGACGTGCTGGCGCAGGCCTCGCTGTGTCGTGCCTACCTCGGGCATGGTGAGGCGAGCCTGGCCAACGTGCGCCTCGCGATTCGGCTGAATCCGACGCACGACGATTGGTACATCGGTTGTCTCGGGTTGTCGCTCTTCATCCTGCGGCGGGCGGAGGAGGGTGTCGCGGTGGCATCACGTGCGCCGCGTGCGACGGTCGACATGCCGGCATACCTGGCGGGAGGCCACGCTCGTTTGGGGGATCACGAGCGCGCACAGGAGTGTATCGACACTTTTCTTGCCGACTTCACTGAGAAGATCACGTTCGGACGCGCTCCTGATCCCGGTGAGCCGCTTCGTTGGACGTTGCACGTGAATCCGTTCCGCTCCCAGGAGGATGCCGACTACCTGGTAGAAAGCCTCCGCTTGGCGGGGCTCCCGGCAGATCCCGACGAGGGGCGTGTTGCGGCGGCGGTGACTGATGCGCGGGATGTCGCCGAGCCTGGAGGTGTCTTTCGCGAGACACAGGGCGTGCGGATGATCGGTTTTAGCGGACTCGCTGTCCAGCTGTCCGAGGTGAAGGGATTCGAAGATCTGGCGGTGTTGTTCGCGCGTGCTGGCGAGGAAGTGCATTGCCTCGAACTCGCCGGGCGGCCCGCAGAGGCGGAGGCCGCGCCGCTCCTCGACGCCGAGGGGCGGCGCCAGCTGCGCACGCGTGCCCGGGAACTACAGCAGGAACTCGATGACGCCGAGGCCGCGCACGACCCCGGACGTGTCGCCCGCGCTCGTGCCGAGTTGGACCAGCTCGTCGAGCAGTTGGGGAAGACCTTGGGCCTCGGGGGGCGCAGCCGACGACTCGGCAGCCCGGCGGAGCGGGCCCGGTCTACGGTGACCTGGCGCATCCGGAGCGCGATCAGGAAGATCGCGGCCGCCCACCCGCAGCTCGGTCGCCATCTCGAGAACACTGTGCAAACGGGGACTTACTGCTCCTATACTCCGGAGGCGCCGGTCGGCTGGAGCTTCTGATCCGCGGCCTCACGATGTGAGGCCGGTCCTTACGCCTTCCTGAATGAATCCAGACAGGAGGGTGATCATGGCATGTCCACAGACGACCGCACGGGAGTCGCTGAGCGAGCGGCTTTTCGATGCGACCATTCAGACGCTGGAGCTGTACGGTGTCTATCTCGGCAAGCGACTTGGGCTGTACGAGCAGCTCCGCGACAGCGGTCCGCTCACCGCGCCCGAACTTGCGGCCCGAGCTGGTATCGACGCGCGGTATGCGCGCGAGTGGCTCGAGCAGCAGGCGGTTGCGGACATTCTGTTCGTCGACGATCCGGCGCTCGCCGCGGAGTCACGGCGCTACTCGCTCCCGAGCGCGTACGCTGCCGTTCTGGCCGACGACGAGCATCCGGCGTACGTGGCGCCCTTCGCGGAGATGCTCGTCGGGGTCGCGGCGGCGTTGCCGCAAGTCGTCGAGGCGTATCGCAGCGGTGCGGGCGTCCCGTTCGGGGACTACGGTGCCGATCTTCGGAACGGGCAGGCGGGCATCAACAAGCCCGCATTTCTCCATGACCTGACGTCGGTCTGGCTTCCGGCCGTGCCCGATGTCCACGCGCGGCTCGGGAGCGCCCCTGCGGCGCGGATCGCTGATGTCGGTTGCGGTGTTGGGTGGTCGACGATCGCGCTGGCACGGGCGTACCCGGAGGCGGTCGTCATCGGGTACGATCTCGACACCGCGTCGATCGCCGATGCCGAGGTGAATGCGGCATCGCGAGGCGTCAGTGTGCGTTTCGAGCGGAAAGACGCGAGTGAGATGGCCGCGGACGGCCCCTTCGACCTCATCCTCGTGCTCGAGGCGCTGCACGACATGGCCCGACCAGCGGAGGTATTGGCCGAGCTTCGCCGCGCCCTCCGACCGGACGGGTGCATCATCGTGGCGGACGAACGCGTTGCGGAGCGATTCTCCGCGCCGGGAGATGCCATCGAACGGATGATGTATGGCTGGAGTACCGTTCACTGCCTCCCCGCGGCTCGTGTGGAGGCGTTCTCGCAAGCGACGGGGACCGCACTTCGGCCGGATACTGTGCGCGCGTGCGCGGCGGAGGCCGGATTTGGCACGTGCGATGTGTTGCCGATCGATCACGACTTGTTCCGATTCTATCGCTTGGAGGGTGGCCAGTGAGGCATCCAGCGCGCGAGGGAACGCTGGCGCCGCTCACGACGGCGCACGGGTCGCAGGTCGACGTCGTGATCGTGGGCGCGGGGCCGGCCGGCCTGGCCGCCGCATGCGAGTTGCAACGCCGTGGTCTGCGGATCCGGATGATCGATGGTGCGGACCAGGTCGGTGAGCCGTGGCGCCGTCGGCACGATGCGCTCCGGCTGAACACGCACCGATGGTGCTCGTCATTGCCGGGCTTGCGCATTCCCAGCAGCGCCGGTGCGTACCCCAGTCGTGATGCGTTCGTGGAGTACCTGGAACGGTATGAGCGATTCCTGGGGGTAGCGATCGACTGGGGCGTCAGGGTAACAGCCATCGATCGAGACCCGGTCAGTCAGGACGGATGGGTCGTCCAGACCTCCCGAGGGACGATGCACGCTCGGGATGTCGTGCTCGCGACCGGCCCCGATCGCGTACCGCGAATGCCCGCGTGGCCTGGCGCCGCGGAGTTTCGCGGCGTGCTGATGCACGCGGGCGCATTCGGCCGCCCGACCGACTACGACGGCAAGCGTGTTCTCATTGTCGGCGGTGGCAATTCCGGTGTCGATATCGCGAACTGTCTGGCGCGTGGCGAGTCCCGCGGGCTTTGGATGTCGGTCCGGAGCGGTAGCACGGTCGTGCCGCGTCGACTGTATGGCGTTCCGTTGCAGCTCCTCGCGGTGGCGCTGCGTCGGTCCCCGCGGTGGTATCAGGATGCGACCACGACATTGACGAGCAGACTGTCGTTCGGGAAGCTCGATGCCTACGATCTCCCCTTGCCGTCGAAAGGGCCGTTCACACGTTTCGTCGAAGACGGAGTCGCCACCGCCATCGACGACGGGTGCGTTGCGGCGCTTCGCGGCGGCCGCCTGCGGATCGTGCCCGAGATCGCATGCTTCGACGGCGCCGAGGTTCGGTTCGTCGACGGCACGGCACTCGCCCCCGATGTCGTCATCGCGGCGACGGGCTATCGGACGGGCCTCGAGCCCCTCGTCGGTCGTTTCGGCGTGCTCGACGCGTTGGGTCGCCCGCGTGTCGTCGGCGGACCGTCAAGCGCTGCCGGCTTGTGGTTCGTTGGGCAGCGCTCGAATTTTCACGGGAACCTGCACGCGCGTGGCATCGAAGCGCGTGGACTCGCCCGCGGCGTCGTGCGACGCCGGCAGGCGAGCGCGGGCACGAAGCGGGCGTGGTGGCGCCGCGTTCGCCCCGCGCGACGTGGAATGGGCGCGCCCGAGGCGACGTACTAGACGAACGCCAGGGCGGACGGCGAGGTCAGCGTTCGGTAGTAGCAGCTGCCACGATGGCTGCCGTCGGCATCGCGGGTGTGACAGCAGGCGCCGGTTCTCCGCTTGACGATGTAGAGGAGCGAGTTCTGTTCGCAGTTGATGCGGACGTCCTGCAGGTCGAGGACGTCGCCGGACGTCTCGCCTTTCCGCCACAGCTCCTGGCGTGATGTCGACCACAGGACGGCGCGCCGGGTCTTCAGCGTTTCCTCGAGCGCGAGGCGGTTCGCGTAGGCGATGAAGAGAACCTCGCGGGAATCAGCGTCTTGCAACACGACTGGTACGACGTGCGCATCGCCCGCGGCGATGCTGAGCAGCTTCTCGTAGTTCAGTTGGAGAGCAGTGCCCTCTTCGAGCTCATTCATTGGTCTGCCTGGCTCCTTCGGAGAGAAATTGGCGAGGTGCGCTCAGTTGGTAGCCAGATCTCGTACGCAGTGGGCGGGGCCGGTTACCATGAACATGCCGGCGGCGATCGCCTCCGGGACGGCGAGCTTCGCACGCAGGGCCGCTGTCCGATCGTCGTCCCCCTGCAGGGTCGCGACCAGGAACGCGAAGCCGTCGTCCGAGAGCTCTTCTTGCGCTTTCTTGGCGACGCAGTCGCACACCGCCTCCGAGAGATTCGCGCTGGCAACGCAGGCCTTGCTGAACGTGGCAAGGGTTGCTCCGCCGCCGGAGCTGCACGCCAGGGGCAGCAGCGCGAATGCGATGATCAGGTGTCGTCGTGATCGCGTAGCACTCATCGGAATGGGAACGTAGCGGCCGGAGTCCGAGCTGTCCAATCGATTCAGGCGGTGCGCTCCGGCTGCTTGGAGCGCACCGCGTCCTGGACGAGCGCCGCGTCGGT
>JAJCZP010000273.1 GCA_029262315.1 Deltaproteobacteria bacterium
ACGCGCCGCCGCACGCGCGCGCGTTGCTGGCGGCGAAGCTCCGGCCGATCCTGTTGCGGCGGCTCAAACGCGACGTCGCCGCCGACCTGCCCGCGCGTATCGAGGAAGTGCGTCGCTGCGAGCTCACCCGCGGGCAGCGTCAGCTCTACCTTGCCGAGCTGCGCAGGAGCCGCCGGGTCGTGGACAAGCTCGCGGCGGAGCCGGCCGGCATTCGGAAGAACAAGATCACGATTCTGGCGGCGTTGACGCGTTTACGGCAGATCTGCTGCCACCCGGCATTGGCGGGCGGTGCGGTACGGCTCGGCTCGGGGAAGTTCGAGACGCTCGTCGAGTTGCTCGAGCCGCTGCTCGCCGAGGGACACAAGGTGCTGGTGTTCTCGCAGTTCGTGGAGTGCCTGAAGCGGCTCGAGCCGCTGCTGACCCGCCAGGGAATCGCGTGCCACGTGCTTACCGGCGCCTCCCGGAAGCGCGAGCAGATCGTCGCCGCGTTCAGCGACGATCCCCGGCCGGCCGTCTTCCTGATCTCGCTCCGTGCCGGAGGCACCGGACTCAATCTTACCAGCGCGAGCTACGTCGTGCTCTTCGATCCGTGGTGGAATCCCGCCGTGGAGGCGCAGGCGATCGATCGCACGCACCGTATCGGCCAGCACCGGACCGTGATTGCCTACCGGATGATCGCGGCCGGCACGATCGAGGAGAAGATCTGGGCGTTGCAGGAGCGCAAAGCCGCACTCGCACGCGACGTCCTCGGCGAGGACGGCTTCGCCCGCTCACTCACGCGCGACGATCTGCAGTACCTCCTCGAGTAGTGACCGGCCCTCGATGTCCCGGGCGGTTGATCCACAGTGAAGGAAGCAGCGTTGTGCAGACCTCGACGCCGTCGCGCTCGAGCTGTCGCACCGCGTCGACACCCTGCTCAAGGACATGGAGTTCCACGAAACACAGTTGCTGGCCGGCGCGCGCTTCGACTTCGCGGTGCTCCGCGGCGACCTCGGCCTCCGGTAAATCCTCACACGTGGCACGCGGAGGATCCCGCGCTCATCCCGACTCACCACTTGGCGTTCGATGAAGCGACCGTACGGCGACGCGACGCGACCCGACGCTGCGTTTAGATTCTACTTGTCAGTTTCGTCGTGCCTCAACCGCAGTTCGGGTGGCTCAAGTACGACACAACATCCCATCGCCGGCGCGCGGTGTACGTCAGGGTGTACGTACAATGAGGCGGAGCTTCGTCGTCATACAGCTGCGTCTCGATCCCATGGAAAAGAAGCCGATCCTCGAGGATGCCAAGAAAATCCCCGACCGCGACCTTGGGATTCTCCTCGATGCAGATCAGTGAGACGGAATGCGTGGCGGCATCGATCGGCCTTACGCTCGTGGTTGTGCAGCCCGCCACTGCTGCCAGCAGCATGATGAGGGCGAGCGCGAGCATCGGGCCCCGCGACATCATCACTACTCGGGAGGACCGGGCCGTAGCGCATGGCAACCGTCCGTTTCACGTGACTGCGAAGCGTTGGCTGTCGGCGCCATGGCTAGAGCCCGTTGTGTCCGCCCTCTGTCCTTGGATCGGCGGCTACCCCGGCCCGTACGAGGGCCGGGGCGCGCCGATCGAAGCTGCTGCCGATTGCGGTCCTACGAACCGCTTGGGGCAGCTGAACCCGTGTTCGAGTGTCAGCGCTCCTTAGAGCGCCATGTCCTTCAGCCGCTTCAGAGGAAGTACCTTGACCTTGGTGGTTGCCGGCTTTGCCGCGACGTCCATGACCTCGCCCGGACGGAAGGGATTTGGAACGCCCTTCTGGGCCTTGCGGGCGGGCTTCTTCACGGTCTTCACCTTGAGCAACCCGGGCATCGTGAACTGACCGACCGCGCCCTTCTTCACGTGCCGCTCGATGATGGACCCGAGCTCATCGAACACCGCGGCGACCTCTCGTTTGGCCAACTCGCAGCTCTCTGCGATCTCGCCGAAAATCTCACTCTTGGTCATCACCTTCTTCACTGCTGTCCGCTTCGTCGCCATCACGCCCCTCCTGTTGGTTGGTGTAGTTACTGTACTGGGAGGATGGATACCGGATTTCTAACCGAGATGCACTCGCCGGCACCCTGATTCGCAGCATATTTCCGAGGTATCTGCCGGCGCCAACCGAAGGCTGGAGCCGGGTCACCGAGCGGCCGGGGGGCGTCCGCACCCTCGAGTCGCTCCGCGACGGCGGGCTGATCAGGGCTCTCGGCCCGATCGCCACCGCTCGAGATCGCCCATCGTTGCCGCGTGTAGAGCTAAACGTAGGCACCCCCCCTTTCCTTGACTCCTCGCTGATCGCTATGCGATTTCTCGCTACGTCTCGGCACTTCCTTGGAGGGCAGCCCTAGAGCCCAGAATGTCTGTTCGCTACGCCGTGCTCGGTTCGCTGACGTCGAAAGCGATGCACCGGTACGAGCTGAAATCTCGGTTCGACGAGGCGACGGGCGGCTTCTGGCAGCTCAACTTCGGCCAGATCTACAGCACCCTCGATCGGCTGGAGCGTGAGGGGCTCGTCGAGCGGGTCGTCGAGGAGGACGACGCTGCCGACCGCAAGGTCTTTCGCATCACGGTCAAGGGGCGTGACAAGCTCGACGACTGGGTGCTGCGTCCGGTGGCTCATTCGCGTGCCCTGCGGGATGATCTCTTCGTGAGGATGCTGTTCTGCGATCGGTCGGCACCCGAGCCGATCCTTCGTATGATCGCCCGCCAGCGAGATGCGTACGAGCTCGAGATGCGGAAGCTCGTCAAACGGAAAGCCGAGCTCGAGCGTATCGACGAGGGCGGCGACGCGCTCATGACGGATCTCCTCATGGATGCGGCGCTCTTTCACGCGGAAGCCGAACTGCGCTGGTTGTCCCACGTCGAGCAGAAGCTCGAGGGCACGTGGGAACGACCTTCTGAGAAACGTCGGCGCTAGCGCCGGCCGCCGCTCGCGCGCCGTCATCACGACCTGGCCGACTCGTTGGAGGCCCGGCCGTGCCTCACCGACTCGGAGACCGGATTCGAGGGTCCGCCTTCCAGTCATTTCTATCCCCTCTGCATTAGTGCTCGCCGTTTAGAGAATTGACCACGAGCGTGTTCGGGACCTACTGCCTGGATGTGAACAGGGCTTCGGCACAACCACAGGCACACGTACATCTTACGATGGAGGGGACATGTTTCTACGCTATGCCATTCTGAGCTTGCTTCGCGACGAGGAGATGCATGGGTATCGGATCAAGTCCGCATTCGAGGAGCGACTCGGGAGAATGTGGCCGCTAAACTTCGGCCAGATCTACGCGACGCTCAAAGACCTGCGGCGCCGCGAGCTCATCGTCGGACGACTAGAATCAAACGGCAGCCATATGGGCCGTTGGGTTTACGGAATCACCGCGCGAGGACGACGCTCTCTCGCTACCTGGCTCGCCCGTCGACCCCAGCCGCCGGTGCCCGCTCGCAACGAGATCTTCGTTCGTCTGTTGGGAGCCTCGGGCGATGATCTCGAGGAAGGCTTGGTCCAGCTCAAGAACCAGGAGGCCGCCTATCGCAACTACCTCGACGAGCTCAAGCGCCGCGGCTCTCTCGAGAACTCGGACGCAGCAGCAAGTCACTGCGACATGTTGTCCCGGCTGACGATCGACGCGACGGTCCTTCAAGTGGAGGCGCACTTGCGCTGGCTGCAGATCTGCGGCGCCGAGTTTCGCCGCTGCTCGGGGGATGCCACGACGGAGCGCCCCGCCAGCCCGAAGGCTGTCCTGCCCACACGCAAGCGTCAGCGACGAGCGGCTACGTCGCGAGCGGTGCCAATGTCACGTGGGCGATCGGCGTGACCAGCCGTTCACCGCTCGAGAGTCTCGCGCATCGTCTTTGCCCTTGCCGAGACTAGGTCCACGATCCGATCGATGGTGGTGCTTGCTTGGTCCCGCTCGGCGAGGACCGCGCGGAGCCTGAGCGCTGCGTCGGGGAGGCGGGTGGAGAGATCGAGAACACGGCGTCGGACATGTGGGGCGCCCAATCCACTGTCCTTGGCGAGCTGTTCCCAGTGGCGTGGCATGACCCGATCGAAGGCGTATTGGCTGCCAATCTTCATTGCCATCTGGGGGGCTAGGTCCGGATACGCGATCGTCGAGACCACGTCGTAGAGCGGCGCGAGCGCAACGGTCCTTCCATCGTAGACGAGAGAGTAGTTCTTGCCGTGCGCGTCGTGGTTGCCGACCAGGGCGTTGAACGTCAGGAAATCGAGGAGGCGGAGCAGGTCGATGGCGGGTCGTGAGCAGGCACGTCGTACGAGCGCGAAGCAGTCTGCGACCGACGGGCCGCCCTCATTCTGGTATTTGAGTTCCGGCGGGATGCCTAAAGCCTGGCAGAAGTCTTCTTGGTGGAGTCTGCGGAGGCCTGTCTCAGCGATGGCGACGCGGTCGTAGCGAGTGACGAGGAGGTAGGCTTTGCCTCCTGCCGCGCGAATCGTTGCCGGCGTGGAGTAGAGGCCGAGATCTTTCGCGAGGCGCAAGCAGAACGCTTCGTTGTGGACGGTGTCGGGAAACTGTTGCATGGGCGGCTTGACGATGTGGGAACTCGGGGCACCGTCGTGGGGCAGAAACATCCGCCCATCGTCAGAGAGGAAAACCGGCAGTTTGTCTTGGGCGCCAGCCAACGACAGTCGGATGCCGGGTTCGCCTGCCAAGAGCGGGCGAGTGGGCAGCCGCTCGAGGGCTGCGCCTAGGGCTGCATCGCCTAGCTCCTCGTAGTTGGGTGCGTCCGGCACGGGCGGTTGCGCCCCAGTGGGGAGCAAGACGACTGCGCCCGCACAGTCCCCGCCCAGTTGGTCGAGAAGTGCGAAATCGTTCCGGGCGCTGACGCCGACGACCTGCGCGATGCGATTTCGTTTCTCCGCATCGGGCAGGATGCCCGCGAAGAAGGGACGGCACTCCTCATGATGGAACAGTGCGTCCTGCAGAGGGAGCGATTGCGAGAGTGCTCTCGGCTCAGGAGACGCGAGCCAAGCCGCGGCGTAGGTGAAGCCGAGTTGTCCGGATGCCTCTTGGCGCAGGTGTCCGGTGAGCTGGTTCTCCAGGTACACATCGAGCGTCTTAGTCACGAGAGATCCGCCCGTCCTTCGCGGTTGGCAAATGAAGGTCCGTGTTTGGCGGCGCAGTGACGTCCACGGATGCTCCAAGGGTTTGAAGCACCCGTAGCGTTGGTGCGAGCTGACACGTCGGCTTGCCCCGCTCTAGTTCGATGATGAAACGCCGACTGGTATTGGCGGTAAGCGCCAGCTGCTCCTGCGTGATCTCGAGTGAGCGCCGCAGCGCCCGCACCGCCGAACCAAGATCGCTAGCTACCGTGATTCGTAAGGTACTCATCGTGGCGTTCCCGACCGGGAACATTCTAGCGTTGGATGCACCTTAGGTCTACGGAAGTTCCTGACCGGGAACATTCAATCTTCGCATGTACTTAGATCTCTAGATGTTCCTGATCGGGAACTTCTGCATCCCACACGCCAGGTTCGCGGGACGCAACCGTTCCTGGTTGGTCTCCGGAGCCCAGGAGAGGAGTCTCAGGTGCAAGATCGGACGGCGCGCGGTCGGAGATTTCGCCCGCCGATCAGCTGCGACAATTGGAGCAGCTCCGCGACAGCGGCATCCTCACGGAAGAAGAGTATCTCGAGAAGAGAGTACGCTACCTAGAACAGCTCTAGCCCGACACCAACTACGAGCGCCCCCTACTCCACCCCCCGCAACTTCAACTTCCGAATCAACGTCGACCGTCCGATTCCCAGCAACGCCGCCGCCCGCGTGTGGTTGTTCCCGCAGCGCTCGACCACCGTATGGATGTACGACAGCTCGATTTGTGCGAGCGGCAACACGTCGCCGACCATCGGGGTCTCGCCGACCTTGGGCACGAGGTTCTGCATTCGCTCTGCCGTGAGGTGCCCGCCGCCGGTGTCGGCGGCCTGGTCGAGCACGTCGAGGAGTTCGGCGACGTTTCCGGGCCAGGTCCAGCGGCGGAGGGCGGCGATGGCGGCCTTGTCTATCGTTGGGGCGTCGGCTTCGCGGGCGAGGCGGCGGCTTCGCCACCGCTGGGCGATACTGCTGATGTCTTCCTTGCGGTGTCGGAGTGGTGGGACGCAGAGGCGGACGACGCCGAGTAGTTGGTCGAGGACGGGATCGAGTTGCAGCGGTTTGGCGTTGGTGGGGTTGGATTCGACGCTGGCGATGACGCGCGCATGCGGGGCGCGGTGCTCTCGCATTTTGCGAGCGAACTCTCTTTGGAGCTCGGGCGCGAGGGCATCGACGTTGCGGACGTAGAGAGTCGTCATCGGCGGGACGCCGCTGTCGGTGGCGATGGCGGCTTCGAGCTGGCCGGGGTGGCGACCGTCGACGATCTGCATGGCAGTCGACACGCCAGCGCGCCTGGTCTCGAACGCGACGGCGTGGGCGATGAAGCACTTCCCACTGCCGGGTTCTCCGTGCAGCAGGATGTCGACATCGGCGCGCGCGAGTTGGCCGACGGCGGCGCGGAGCGCTTGTGCGGGAATGCTGCTGCCGCCGAGGTAGGGGCACGCATTGGGATCGACCAACGTGCGTGAGTGGGTGGGTGCGACGGAGCCGGTGATGCCGGCATTGTCGCCGGGATCGTAGAGATCGAGGCTGCGAGGCAGAGGAGCGCTCATCGTAGTTCCCCCAAACTGTGCTGTTGAAAGATCGAACCGCCTTGACACACTGAGCAAGTTCTCGGCCCAATCGCGTGGGCACATTTCTCAATGAATTCGGGGGGCCGCGCGTGCGGGTGTCTCTTTTTGGAGACTCCGCGAGACGGCGCTGTCTCTTGAAAGAGACGACCGGATTGCGCTGCGTTATTTGCTCGACTCAACCTTTCAGAGTGGTGCAAGATGCAGTGCACATGTTATCGCCAGCGGCAGTACCTGCACCAAAACGGGACCTCTACGTCCGGTTGCTCGAGCTCGGCGTCGAGGAGCGAATCGAAGGGTTATTGGAAGCGGCACTCGCGCTCGTGGTTGATGTGACGGGTGCCAGCTGTGGCTACATCGAGCTGACGGCCGGTGACGGCGCTGGTCCGGTGCCGCGATGGTCGTTGGCGCGCGATCTGACGGCGGCGGAGATCGAAACGGTCCGGATGAATATCTCGCGTGGGATCGTCGCCGAGTCTCTGGCCCAAGGCCGCACGATCATGACGCCCTCGGCGTTACTCGACCCGCGGTTTCGCGAGCGCGCCAGTGTGCAGGTCGGGAAGATCGAGGCGGTGCTCTGTGTGCCGATCGGGGTGCGCGAATCGCTCGGAGTGCTCTATCTCCAGCGACACGTCGCGGGGCCGTTCTCGACCGAGGCATGTCAGAATGCGGAGCTGTTCGCGGTGCACTTCGCGCCGCACGCGGATCGGTTGGTGGCGCGCGAGCTCCGCGAACCGGACCCTACGGCGCCCTATCGCGCGCAGCTTGCGGTGGCCCACGTCGCGGGCCGGAGCGTCGCGCTTGCGACGTTGCTCCGGGATACGACGATCGTGGCGCCGCGCGACGTGAGCGTACTGCTCACTGGCGAATCGGGGACGGGCAAGAGCCAGATCGCGCGCGTCATTCACGACAACGGCCCGCGCGCCAGCCGACCGTTCGTCGAGCTGAATTGTGGGGCGATTCCGGAGACGCTCCTCGAGAACGAGCTTTTCGGCGCGGCGCCGGGTGCCCACTCGACTGCCGACCGTTTCTCCCAGGGCAAGGTGGCGGCGGCGGAGGGCGGGACGCTGTTCTTCGACGAGATCAGCGACCTCTCGCTGCCGGCGCAAGCGAAGCTGCTGCAGCTGCTACAATCCCACCAGTACTATCCCCTTGGGAGCGTGAAGCCGGTGAACGCGGACGTCCGCGTGATTGCGGCGACGAACGTCGACCTCGACGGTGCGGTGGCCGACGGGCGATTCCGATCGGACCTGTTCTACCGTCTACAGGTCATGCCGATCCGCGTACCGTCGCTCGCCGAACGGAGCGAGGACGTTCCGGAGCTGGCGCGGCACTGTTGCGCGGTGGCCTGCGACACGCATCGGCTGCCGTCGCTCACGTTGTCGCGCGGCGCGCTCGCGGCATTGGCCTCGACGCCGTGGCCAGGCAACATTCGCCATCTCGCCCACACGGTCGAAGCCGCGGCCATTCGCGCCGCGGGCGAGGGCGTGGTGCAGCTCGAAGCGTCGCATCTGTTCCCGGCCGCTGGGGCGGCGGCTCCCGCTGGCGAGGCCGAGTCTACTTTCCAGGCTGCTACGCGTCGCTTTCAGGCGGAGTACTTGAGCGCGGCGCTCGAGCGGGAGAACTGGAACGTCGTCGAGGTCGCGCGCCGTCTCGACCTGGCCCGCTCCCACGTGTACCGCCTCATCCAAACCTTCGGGCTGAAGCGCGGCAACGACTGAGCACGCTCGGGCGGCGGTGGTGTCGCTGCGTACCCCTCCCGTTTCAGCGAGGGGCACGACACTCAGGGAATGCCAGGAATGAGTACCGAGGCGAGCCTTCGGGGATCCACGATCCGCTGCTGTCGCATGAACTCGTCGGGATGTGAGAGCGGCCCGGCGCCTGGTTCCTCCAAGCGACCCCCGAGTCGAATCACCAGCAACTCGGCAGCGGCGGCATGGAGTTGGAGGTCGATCTTCCGAAACCCGCTCGCAGCAGCACGCAGCTGTCGAATGGCATCGCCCGCCGCGCCGCTGAGGGCGGCGCACGCACCGGCGAGGGATTCGGCGAGCGGCAATGCCCAGCGGGCGTCCTCGCGCGCGATCTGTTGGCGGGATCGCTCGACGTGTGTGAGCAACTGCGCGACCGCTCCCCGATCGCCACGCGCATCGGCGAGACCGGCGAGTGCGAGGCGGGCGCGCGCCTCGAGGAGCCGCGTCTCGAGGCGCACGCTCTGAAACCGCAGCATCTGCGAACGCTTGAGGAGCGGCCCCAGCAACCGGAGACGTTCGAGCGCAACCTCGGGTTGTCCCTCGTAGAGATCGATCTGCACGAGCGCGTACATCCCCATATAGTGTTGCCACGCCGAGCGGAGGGGGGTGCGCCCCTCCATGGCGTCGGCAACCTGTCGCCGCGCCTCGTCGGGCTGATCGGCGGCAAGCCACGCCAGCGGGATCATGCCGACGCGGAAGTTGGTGAGGGCGAAGTGATCGCCGCGCTCGCGTGCCTGCGCCAGCATGTCGGGGAGTTGCGCCCGCAGGCGGGCCATCTCGCCGAGATACGCCAGCGCGTAGGCTGACAAGAAGCGCATGTTGGCGAGCTCCCAGGTGACGCCGACGCAGCGCGTACGGCAGAGGACTTGGCCCTCGTCACAACGCGCCAGCACTTCACGGTAGCGATGGTCGAAGAAGGCGACGCCCGCGCCCATCAAGAGGGTATGCGCCTCGGCGCGCGGATCGCCTGATCCGCGCGCGATGTCCTCGCCCTCGGCGAGGAATGTCGCGGCACGGGCGTGCTTCGCGATGCCTCCCTCCATCGCCATGATGACGGCCTCGGTGACGAGCGAGCGCGCGCGATGGCTGGGATCGCTCGTATGAAGTGAGAGCAGAGCGTGGCGCACTTGAAAATACGCACCGCGAATCGAGTCGAACACGGAGACGCCGAGGCCGGCCGTCCAGCAGACGTCGAGGCGTTCACGCTCGAAGGCGTCGGCCGTATGCGGCGGCGTTGGTTGGGCGTGCGCGCGGGCGATGGCGAGTCGCGCGCGATGCGCGATCAGTGCGAGGAGCGCCCGCCGGGGGCCGGCAGGGTAGCGGAGGCCGACCGAGGCCAGGACGGTGCGGAGGGTGTCGACGCCTTCGTCGAGATAGCCGCTCCGCAGGTACTGATCGGCGGCGTGCCGGCGGAGTCTGATCGCATCGAGATGCTGCGGGTCCTGGCGCTCGACTTGCCGCGCGGCCGAGAGATAGCGCGCCGCGGCCTCACCGCCGCGACCGTCGTTGACCAGGGCCTCGGCCAAGCGTGCCTCGAGTTTCCACGGCGGATGCCCGTCGACGCGAAGTGCCAGGGCACGCTCGAAGAGCTCGGCGGCTTGATGGAATGCGAGGGCGGCTTCGGCGCGTTCGGCCGAGGCGTAGGCGTGTCGCGCCGCCTGCGCACGCTCGTTGGCTTGCAGGTAGTGGTCGACGAGAAGCAGCGGGTCGGCATCGGGGCGCGCCTCCAACGCGACGGCGAGCTGGCGGTGGAGCGCCTGGCGGGCGGCGTCCGGGACGAGACGGAGCGCCGCGTCCCGGATGCGGTCGTGGTAGACGGCAACGGCGGCGCCGTCGCGGCTGGTGATGACGCGGAGCAGTGAGGCGTGCTGAAGACGTGACAGTTCGGACCACGCGTCGTCGATCCCAGCGGCGGCCACGGCGAGTGTTTCGTCGATGGGGCGGCCGGCCACGGCGAGAAGATCCAGCACGCGCCGACGGTCTGCCGGGAGCGACTCGATCCGGTCCTGCAATACGCTGAGGACGTCGGGCGACGGGGTGTCCGAGGCTCCCGCGGGCCGACTCGCGAAATGACGCACCAACTCGCCGACGAAGAACGGACTGCCGGCGGCTTCCGACGCGATGACATCGAGAAGGGTGCTGTCCGCTCGCGGACCGTCAGCGGTCGTAAGGCCGGCGTCCGCGAGTGCGCGCACCGCATCGTCCGACAACGGACCGAGGTCGATCTCTTGCGCCGCCGGCTGCGGGTCGTCGGTACGCCCGGCCAGGGCGCGCAGCGGCTCGCTGACGTCGCGGTCCTCGGCTCGAAACGACAGCAGCAAGAGGCAGCGTGGCGAGTCAGGCGTGCGTTGCAGCTCGCGGAGGACGGCAATGCTGTCGAGATCGCCCCACTGCAGATCGTCGATCCAGACGATCAGCGGGGTTTCGAGCGCGAGGCGCGACAGCAGGACGCGTAGGGCGCCGAGCGCGCGCCGACGAATCTCGTGCGGCTCGCCCTCGACGGTTTGTTCCGCCGCCGCGGTGGCCAGTGGATCGAGCCGCCCAAGGACGGGGAAGAGGCGCACCAGTGCTCCGACATCGGGAGGTGTGATGGCGCGCACGAAGCCCTCGGCACGCTCAGCGAGCACGCGGCTCAACTCGTCGACGACGCCGTCGACCGCCTTGAAGGGAATCGATTCCTGCGGATGGCAGCGGCCGCGGAGAACGACGGGCTTCTCGTCGTTCGCGCGCTCGGCAAGGAAATGCTCGACCAGAGCCGTCTTGCCGATGCCCGACGCGCCGTGCACGTTGACGCGGACGATTCCGTTGACCGCCGTGGTCTTCCAGGCCTCGCGCAATGTTGCGAGCTCGGGGTCACGGCCGACGAGGCGTGCGCGGCTCGCGGCGTTGGTGTGCTGCGGGGTCGCGTTGCCGTCGAGGTGCGCCACGATCGCGGCACATGTTGGGCGGGCGCCAGGATCGAACGCAAGCAGGTCCATGACGATCGGCTCTAGCGCGCTGGGGGCGTCGCCCGACACCGCACTCGGCGGCGGCGGCGCGTCTTGCCGCCCGGCGATGCGTGCTTGGAGCGCAGCGTCGGTGAACGGCGGCGTTCCGGCGAGCGCCTCATATAAGGTGGCGCCGACCATGTACCAGTCGGCCTCTACCGACGGCGGCGCGCCCCAGACCTGTTCCGGGGCCATGTAGGGGAGCGTGCCGGTCAGATAGCCGCCCGGGCTCGCCGCGCCATCGGGCGTCGGTGTGCCAGTGACGAGGCCGAAGTCGAGGACGACGACGCGTCCGCTCGGCTCGACGAGGACGTTTGGCGGCTTCACGTCACGGTGGAGTTTCCCGGCATCGTGCAGCGCCCCGATCGCGAGCACGAGCTGCCGTGCGGCGGATGCGAGTCGTGCGGGATCGCGCGCATGCGACGTGCTCCAGGTAACGAGGTCGACTCCGTCGACGAGTTCCATGGTGAAGAAGTGCTCGCCGCCATCGATGACCAATTCGTAGAGCTCGACGAGATGCGGGTGTGCGACGTTCGCGAGCGCGCGAAACTCGCGCTTCAGTCGGTAGACGCTCTCCGAATCGAGGCCGTGCAGTGTCTTCAGCGCGAGGGTGCGCTCGCGCGCCGCATCATACGCGCGATAGACGAGGCCCTGCTGCCCGCGACCGATGATCTCGAAACGCCGGTAGCGGTTCACGAGCCTGGGTCACACTTCTCGGCAGCCTGTGCGAGGGCGTTCCAGGTCGTCTCGTCACGATCGCGTTTGCGGGTGATCGTGTACTCGATCGTAATCGCGCGACACCCGAAGGCCCAGGTGAGGTGTTGCACTCGGATCGTCTCGTCGTCCTGGACGCGGAGCTGGAACCGCTCCGAGAGCGGCGTCGGAATCATGCTGAAGCGGCGCTCGCCTGGGAAGATGAGATAGACGCCGCCGTCCTTGGCCTCGCGCGGGCGCGTGTCGAGCTGAAAGCCGCCCTGTTCCAGGTTGGTCGGGACGAGCACCGTCGTGAGACTGCCGATCGGCCACGGGAAGGCGACGCTGACATACGACAGATCGTCATCGCGTGAGCGATACGTGCGATAGGCGCCCACGTACACGGGAAGGGTGCTGCCGTGGGCGACGCGGATCCAGATCGTGTAGTCGGCCTCGCCGTCCCAGTCCTTGTCGATCGTTTCGAGCCAACTATCGAGATCGCCGAGCGGGCCGTCGTCCGGGATCACCAGATTCTTCATCGGGCGGGCGACAAACCAGCGATAGAGGGCACCCAACGGCCTGAAGATGTGATGCCAATGGATCGAGATCTTCAAGTCGAAGTCGTAGGTGTGCTCGTAGAACTTACGGATGAGCGGATGCACGCGGTCTGGCGTGAAGCGCTTCGAGGTCAGGTCGTCCAGCGAGCGCATCAGTCCCGTGCGCGCTCGTTCTTTGCGATCGTAGTTCCGCTTTTTCGCGTAGGTCGTGAAGAACTCGAGCCCCAACGCCTCGGTCGCCTTGAAGGGCGTGGCAAACTGCCGTTGAGAGTACGGTGCGGCAACGAGCACGTATCGGCCCCGTAGGGTCAGGCGCCGGAGCCCTCGGACGGCTGCGTTCCACGCCCCGAACGGCAGCATCGCGGGGGTGAGGGCCGCCTTCAGTGCCAAAAGGGTCGCACGTCCCGGAAGCTTCAGCCGCTCGGCGTGCACGGTGTGGGTGACGTTGCGATCGCTCAAGATCTGTCCTGCCGTTTCACGTGCGGAACCGACGGCGCTTTCCATCGAGGTGAGATCGGCTTCCGAACGGCAGTAGTCGCCGGTGACGTAGAGATTCGAGAAACGCGTGCGGGTGCCGGGGCGATGCGTCCAGGCGCCGACCGTATTCAGGAAGAGCGGCGCATCGAAGTTCGGAGCGAGGTGGTAGCGGCAGGCCGGAAGCTTGATGTAGCGATTGACCTCCTCGATCAGCTGGTCGGCGACGTAGTGCTCGATGTCGTTCGGGCTGCGCCTCGGGTCGCGTTGATGCGCGTCGTAGACGGCACGCAGCGACTCGAAGTTGGAGGCGATCAGGCTGAGGGTCGTGCCGGCGCCCGCCCCGGTGCCGGCGCGCCAGTGTTGCGAGATGTCGATCAGCGACAGACCAAATCGGGAGTCGGTCAGGAAGACGTGCTCGCGTGGAAGGCCGACCAGGGGCTCGTCGAAGTAGAGATGCAGGGCGGCCATTGGCGCACTCGTCAGGTGCTCGAGGCCGGAGAGCGGCCGCGGTCTGGCGTCGGGCTTCCGCCGTTCGTGCTCATCGATCTCGAGGTCGACCAGTTGCAGCGCTTGTTCGAGCGGCGTTGCGATCACGAAGTCGTCGTCGGGGCCAACGGGATGTTCGGGGTCGCGCGCGTTGATGAGGTCGGAGAGCCTGCTGCCGTCCTCGAAGATGATGTCTCCGACCGAGCTCGGATTGCGTACGGTCTTGCCGTGTAGTGTCCGGAACTCGCTCGCGGGGACGAGCCGTTTGATGCGCGACTTCATGAGAAACGTCACGCCGCTCGCGCGCAGATGTCGCTCGAACGGCGCGATGAATTCCTCCTGCAAGTTGCCGGCGAGAATGGACACCATCGGACTCGGAGTCTCGAACCACGCTTGTGTGAGTTTTTGAATCGTCATGGCCGAGATCTCGTAGTTCGGGATCGCCGAGGCCTGGAGGACGGTTTGATGTTGGAAGCGCGCGACGTCCTCGCTGACGTAGGGCTGGGAGCTCAGGAAGCCGTTGGCGCTGATGCGATCGAGGTGATCGGCGTGCGACAGCGTGCGGCCCGACAAGTCGAGGAGGGCGTAGAAGTAGAGCAGCGAGTAGTGAGGGCGTGTCGGACCGTCGACGACGTTCAGGATGAGGTTTCGAAGTGGCCAGGTCTCCTCGAAGCTCGTGAGGCGATGCTGGAGCGGTCCTGCTGGTGGGTTGGTTGGACGCCAGGATCGAGCCCAGGCGCGGAGCGCACGCTCGATCGGTCCCATGTCGCGCGGGCGGTATCGCTCCCGGAGATGGTAGAAGCGGTGCAGATCGATCAGGTGCTCCGAAACGCCGATCTCGTCGAGCAGTGCGCGTGTGTTTCGGTACCACCCTGGAAAGATGTGGTAGCCGTGCTCCTGATACGAGCTCCGCGCGTGCGCGTTGACGGCATCACGGGGCCATCGCCCGAAGCTGCTCTCTTCCGCCCAGTTGGCACCGGCTTTGCCGCCGAGCCGGTCGCTCGCCTCGATGACGAAGACCTTGGTGCCCTCTTGCGTCAGCTCCTTGGCGACGGTCATGCCTGCCAAGCCCCCACCGATCACAAACGCTCGCCGCATCATCGCGTGACCTCGCCTCCCGTCGTCGTCTGGCGCCATAGACGAGTCTTGCGGGGAGTTCGCCGGAGTCGACTCCGCGCGGCCAGGGCCGCATGCGGAGTACGATTCCCGGGGCTGACGGCAGTTGGCCGCCTTCGAGCGCAAGTGATCGCTAGGGCTTTAGTGCGCGGAACTGTAGCAATATGGCGCCATCGACGCGTCCGTAGAACTGCGGGGAGTAGTACAACTGCCCCAGAACGATACAGCTGAGGGCGGGCGAGGAGCTAGAACACGGTCAGCAGCGCTGCGGCCGAGGTGACGCCGGTCTCGGGATCCCGGGCGGTGATCATCGTTTCCCCTGCCCCCACCGGATCGATGCGGCTCTTCAGTCCGGGCTCGTTCATGGCGACGGCCACGGCGGGGTTGCTCGAGGAGTACTCGGCCTCCTGGGTTAGATTCAGCGTAAACCCGCCCTCGAAGTTGCCGTTGGCGGTGTAGAAGATGCTGACGCCGATGGGGCGGCTCGCCGACTCCGGGGCGAGGGTGATGCTCAGCAAGTCGCCCAATACCCGGAGGGACACCGCGTTGGAGATCGTGCCAGTCTCGGGATCACGCGCCGAGATCATCGCTTCGCCAGGCCCGACCGCGGTCACCTCGCTTCGGAGCCCTTGCGCGTTGGGTGCCACCGCAACGGCCTCGTTGCTCGAGGAGTACTCGACCTCCTGGGTGAGATTCAGCGTGTCGCCCCCCACGAAGTTGCCGATCGCGGTATAGAAGCGCGACTCGCCGACGGTCAGCGTGACGTTTTCCGGGGAGACCGTGATGCTCTCGAGCGCCCCGAGGACGTGCATCGTGGCATCGCCCCCTGGGCTCGAGCTGAGACCCGTCATCGGATCCTGTGCCGAAATTGTCGCTGTCCCCGGACCGACGGCGATGACTTCGCTCTTCGTTCCAGGCAGGTTCGGGGCCTGCGCCACCGCGGGATTGCTCGAGACGTAGTTGACCTCCTGCGTGACGTTCACGGGGCTGCCGTCCTCACCGGGAGCGATCGCCGTATAGAAGCGTGACTCGCCGACGGTGAGCATCACGCTTGCGGGCGAGAGGACAATGCCGTCGGACGGGAAGGGCGACGGGCCGGGCGAGGGCACGGAACCGGGGCAAGTACTCGGCAGGAGCGCCGCGGCACGGAGGAGTTCCAGGCCGTCGAGATCGGTGATGGCGCCGTCCGCGTCGGCGTCGCAGGTCGCGAGGGTGCATCCGCTCGGCAGGCCGGCGTGGAAGAGATACGCGTGCACGGCGTCGACGTCGGTTACCTGGTCGTCGCGGTCGATATCGCAAAGCGACTGCGCGTGGGCAGAATTCCCGGCGACGATGGCAGTGAGCGCGCAGGCGAGGACGATGCTGTTTCGGAGCATCGAACGATCATCGCGGCCCAGATGGACATCGTCAACTAGGATGGTTGCGCCGACGTGTTCGGAGCCGGTAGGGACAGCGGCATGGGTCAGCGATCGGACAGTGCGTGGTCCGCTGAGATCGCCTCGGAGTTCGACGACCAGGCTCTGGGCGTGTCTCGTCCCGATCCGATACCGTTCGAAGCGGCCTCGGCCGGGGTGCCGCCCGCATGGCCCGACGCGCTGCGGCTCGGGCGGCCACGTGACCTTCTACGGCTGCTCCGCCCCGTATTCGGCTGGCGCTCGCCGGTAGAGCTGCCGGCCGCACTGCCGGGGCGCGACCGCATTCCCCGGTATCTACAGCAGGAGATCCACGGGGTTCCCAACGGCTTCTACTCACACCGTTTTATGGAAGGCTATGCGCGCTGGTTCGACGTCACGATGCTGCACACTTTGCAGCGCGGCCGTGAGCGTATCGCGGAGATGTTGGGCACGGCGACGAGCGCCCTCGATCTCGGCAGCGGCGACGGCAAACTTGCCGCCGCGCTCGTTCTTCATGGCGTGCAAGACGTCTGGGGGCTCGATGCTTCGCCGTATCTCCTCCAGATCGGCGCGCGCGCCTATCCACGCGTGCGGTTCGTGCACGGAGTCGCCGAGCGGCTGCCGTTCGGCGACGGAAGGTTCGACGCGATCGGCGCCAGTTTCCTCTTCCACGAGTTGCCGCCGCGCTACGCCGACGAGGCCATTGCCGAATGCGCCCGCGTGCTCCGCCCCGGTGGCCGCTTGGTATTCTGCGAGCCGTCACCCGAGCAATTGGCGCCCGGATCGTTGCGGCGAACGATCCAGCGCCACGGATGGCGCGGCCTCTACTTCTGGACCCTCGCGCACTGCGCCTTCGAACCCTTCATCGCCGCGTGGCACGGCCGCCACTACGATGAATGGGCGGCGACAGCCGGTCTCGAACTCGTCGCCGACGACGTGATCTTTCCCCTCAGGTTTTTCGTATGTGTAAAGCCCATGGAATGAGCGAATGCCCTCGGGGAGCCACTTTATCCTTGCCAAATGTTCTACTTTGTAGGACCGTCGGCGCCAGCAGTTGTCCCAGTGACTTGTTCGTCTACGAGGGCGATCGAGGAAGGGAAGTGCTGGATGTTTCATATCGGTCCCAGGTTGGTCAGTGCGCTGTGTCTCCCGTTCTTTCTAGCGTCATGTTCGGAAGTGGTGCGTATCAATAGTTACCCGCCCGGCGCGCCCGCGTATCTCGACGATGAATACATTGGGACCACACCTGTTCGTCACGTCGTGCCACGATCGGGCGTGCGCCGTGGGCGAAAGTGGCGCGTCGAGTATGGGAACTGTACGCCCGCCGAGGGGACGCTGGCGGCGGTTGTCGGGGGTGGGCGAGTCGTTGGCTACATCTTTACGCTCGGGTTCACGGCGCTCTTCAAGGGGCCGAGGCTGTATCGTCCCGTCGACGCACGGTTGACGGGAGGAGATTGCATTCCTGAGAGCGCGAGCCATGTGAGTGCGCCGACGGGAGGTGTCGTCGTGACGCAGATCGTCGGTGACGCGAACGCGGCTGGGAACGTCAGCGCGGAAGAATCTGCGCATCGCGAGCTCTCCTCTCGCCTACGGACCCTACGCGATCTGTACCGTCGCAAGCTGATCACGGAAGACGAGTACGAACGCGAACGACTGCGCGCGGTTCGCGAGTTCGACGGAACTGAGTAGCGACGGTCGGCGCTCAATCAAGCGCGCTGTCGTTTTGCGCGATGTGCTTGCCTTGGCTGTGCGGCCGACGTCGTGCCCGCCGCCGTGTCCGTGTCCCTGGGCTACAGAATCACTCGCACGCCGCCGAGGTCTTCGATGCGGTGCGGGAAGTGGTCGCCCGGGGTGCCGATGAACATGTAGTTCTTCGGGACGTTCAGTCGTTGCGATAGGCGCTCGATCAACTCGGGCCCGAACTGCCCCCGGACGGCGAGAAAATCGACCCGGAGCTGGGGATAGATGCGATCGATTGTGGCGAGGTGCTTGGCGAGATGGGGCGGGATCTCGCCCTCCTCTTCGTAGACCCGCACTACGCGCATGCGGTTGGTCTGTTCGTTCTCGAGCACGTACAGGGCGGCGCGGTTGAGCACGGCGACGTCGTCGCCGCGAGTGAAGTACACGACCGCCCGGCTGTTGATGTCGTTGATCTTCTTGAGGACGGTGTTCCGGATCCATTCGTTCGTCGATGCCGTGCGCTCGAGGACGGCGCGCGAGGCGGCAAGGCCGAGCCGCAGGAGATGAATGCGGAGAAACATCAGACCGACGACCGTGACCGCCGCCAGTACGTAGCCGGCGAAGACCCGCACGTTGGCCGGGTTGAGCAGGACGTTGCCGACCAGGCCGATCAGCACCGCGACGAGCGCGACGATGACCGTCGGCCAGCCGGCCCGCTCTGCACGGGGCAGGCGAGCGCGCCGTCGTTTGAGGAGCATGTTGCCGACCGCGAACAGGGCCATGACGCAGAGAAACGACAGCGTGTAGACGCCGGCCAGCAGCTCGATCTTCCCGCCCGTGACCAGCAGAATCGACGTGCAGAGGACGAAGAAGCTGAGGATGATGCGGTGGTTCGTTCTCCGCCACACGTTTTCGCGGAGCAAGCCTTGTGGCAGGCAGCGATCGAGCGCCATCCGGCGGACGAGGCCGGTAACGCCGACGTAGCTGGTGAGGACGGCTCCGGAGAGGACCAGCACGGCGTCGATACTGACCAGTGTCGCCAGGGGTTTGCCGAAGGAGATCTGTCCCATCTCCGCCAGCAGATCGGGCGGCACCTCCTGGATGCGCGCGAGCGGGATCAGCCCCAGGCAGAGGAAGCTGATCAGTGGATTGAAGATCGCCACCGCCAGCCACATGTTCCGCAGCGTTTTCGGAAACACGCCCTCGGCCTGCTCCTCAATGAAGTTGGCCGAGCTCTCGAAGCCGCTGATTCCGAGCATGGCCGCCGCGAAGCCGAAGAAGAGCGCGCGTCCGACGCCGCTCGGATCGGGAAGCTCCCAGTTCAGCCGGAGGAGCGAGGGGTCGCCGAGGACGGTGAACCCGGCTGACACCGACAGCACCGTCAACGTGACGAGGTGGAGTACGAAGATGCCGAGAGCCACCGTGGCCGACTCGGTGATGCCGAGGATGTTCAGGAGCGCGAACGCGCCGAGAAGTACGACCGTCGCTTCCATGACCGGGATGCCATGGAAGAGATTCTCGGCGTAGTGCATCGCCTCGGCGGCACTGATGACCGCGGTGGCGATGTACGAGAGCAGCGTCAGGCACGCCGCGCCGGCGGCCATCCGTTTGTTGGTGGTGTTCAGCAGCACGGTGTACGTGCCGCCGTTCATCGGCAGCGCGCTCCCGACCTCGGCGTAGACCTTCCGAAACAGGTACAATACGGCGCCCACGATCAGAAGGACGATCGGAGCGAGCACGCCGGCTTGCGCGGCGCAGAGCGCCGACACGTAGAGCACGCTCGACGTAATGTCGTTGCCGCAGATCGCGGTCGAGCGCCAGGTGCCGAGGAGGTGTCGTTCTGGTTGGTCCAGACGCGAGACTGTCGTGGGGTCGTTCCCGAGATCGGCGATGCGCTCGGACTGGCCCCATCCGGCGAAGTCCCAGGACTCTGTCGTTGGCGTGGACGGAGGTTCAGCGCTCATCGTCGAGTTCGCCACCTCGGAAACCTTCCGCCGCCCCGCATGCCTTCCTCTGACACCGCTGGTCCTGCTTTGTCCAGCGTTGAGGGTGTCGCCGGAACGAGGCGCCGCCGTTCAGGCTGCGCTCGCCGGCTTGCGGAGCTCGAGGTCGCACGTGAAGATCACCTCGGTGCCCTGGCCCGGCTCCGACCGCACCGCCAACTGACCGCCGAGCGCGATTGCTCGTTCTTCCATGCTCGAGAGTCCGATCGCGGTTCCCCGCGACCCGTGCACATCGAACCCCCGTCCGTCGTCCTCCACCTGGAGGCGTAGCCGTCCGTTGGTGCCGCGCAGGTGCAGCGTGATGGTGCGGGCGTCGGCGTGTCGTACGGCGTTGCCGATCGCCTCGTGTGCGATGCGGTAGATGCCGACTTCGATGTCCTCGGCGAGGCGCGGGATGGGTGTCGGGACATCGACCTCGACGGGGGTCGTGGTCGAGGAGATGCCAGACGCGAGCGAGCGCAGAGCATCTTCGAGGCCGAGTTCGTGGAGTGGGAGCGGTCTGAGCTCGCGTGCGAGCCCGCGCAGATGTTCGACGACCTCGTTCATGTAGCCGACGGCGCGTTCGAGCTCGGCGTACCCGGCCGCATCCGCACCCAGGCGGCATCGTGCCGCTTCGATCAAGATGCCGATCCCAACGAGCTCCTGACAGACGTCGTCGTGGAGGTCGAGACTCAATCGCTTGCGCTCCTCCTCGCGGATCGCCGCTTGACCGTGGGCGAGGCGGCGCAGCTTGTCCTCGCTGGCGCGGAGAGCCTCGAGCGATCCGGCCACGGCGCGCTCGGCGCGCTTGCTCGCCGTCAGGTCGAGGACGAAGCCAACGACGAGCTTGGAATTCTCGGTGACCAGGGCGCCGCCCAGCAGGACGGGTACCCGATGACCGTCCTTGTGCACATACTCCTTCTCGTAGGGATGACAGCTGCCGTGCTTGACCATCTCTTCGAGAACCCGACGATCGGTGTCGCGCCATTCGGGTGGCGTGAGGCTTCCCCATGCGAGCGGGAGCTCCGCGCGCGTGCGTCCCGTCATCTGCAGGAACGCGTCGTTGGCATCGGTGAGATCGCCGCCGAGCTCTCCGAAGATGACCCCAATGATGTTCGACTCCGCGAGTCGCCGAAACCGCGCCTCACGATCCCGGCGTCGTTGCTCGGCGTGGATCCTGTCGGTGACGTCGCGACCCATGCCCCGGAGGCCGACGACCTGTCCGCTGGCGTCGTGTATCGGGGAGGCCGAGATCTCGAGCCATCGTGGTTCCGCATGCAATGGGCCGGGACGGACCTCCAGTCTGCCCGTGGGCACCGGGCGACCCGCGGCAATTTCATGCAGGAACCTGTCCAGGTGCGTGTTGGCGGGATGCGGCGACAACGCGGCGTGCACTGGAAAGCCGACGGCGGCGGTGGGCGTCATGCCGAGGTGGCGGGCGGCGATCTCGTTCACGTAGGTGAGCTTCCATTCGAGGTCCGTCGTCCAGATGAGATCGGAGGCCTTCTCGGCCAGGTCACGATACGAGGCGTGGGACGCCTCGAGGGCGGCGGCTTGTGCGGACTGGCCGATGTCGTGGAGGACGGAAGCGCGCAAGTTTCGGAAGGCGCTCTCCCCGATGGCCATGAACATGCCGGCGCCGATGACGGCGCCAGCCGCGCCCAGCGTCGGCGTCAGGCCGAGTTCGCTCCACGGCTGGGTGACGAGGAGCCAGACGCCCCAGGTGCCACTGAACAAGAGTAGGGACACCGGGCCTCGCCAGGCGAAGAGGATGGATGAAGTTGCGAGCACTGCGTAGAGCAACATGGCGACGATCGCGGCGTCAGCGCCCTGGTGAGTACAGAACGCGGCGCCCCCGAGCGCCATCCCGATGCAGACTCCGACGGCGCCGGATTGCACATAAGGCGAGGGCGGTTCCCGTCGGGCCAGCAGGAGGGTGACCACGAAGAGGAACCCCTGCCATCCGCACACGAGCAGCGCCGAAAGCAGCGTGATCTCGGACTCGAGGAGCGCCACCGTCACCCAAAGGATCGTGGCGGCGCACCAGCAGCCGCAAAACAGAGGCAGCCGCACGGCGATGAGACGCCGATGAGCTGCCGGAAGCGCGACGTCGAGGGTGTCCGAGCGCATCGTTCAACGCCCCGCCGGCCTACCAGCGAGGCTCCATAAGTTTACCCCCGGGCCTGGGCGGGCTGTCAATCGCTCCGCGAGGTGGCACGGTCACAATGACGGACCCCGGAGCCCGTCGTTGTGCCTTCTCAGCGCTCTTGGTACTTCGGATCCATGGCATTGTGTGCACGTGACATCATGCAAGCGGAGGTGCAGTCGGTCTCGCCGACGATGACGATGGAGGATCTCGAGGATCTTCTGTTGAAGGAGCGGATCGGTGGTGTTCCCGTGCTCGAGAACGGCGCGCTCGTGGGAGTAGTTTCACGCTCCGACTTCGTACGCGCCGCCGGGCTGGAGCGCTCGCTGGCCGGTGCGGTCGACGACGCCGCCGACCAGTCCGGGTCGGCGGGGCACGGCGGATCGGCTCGGTCCGGTGCGCGTGTGTTTCACGCGCGGACGGCGCGGGACATTATGGCGCCCGATGTCGTGACGGTGACACTGGATACACCGCTCGAAGAGGTAGCGCGGGTGTTGGCAAAACGACATCTGCACCGTGTGCTGGTCACCGAGGGGACGAAAGTGCTCGGTGTGATCAGCACGCTCGACATCGTACGCCTCGTCGCCGACCATCGTTTGCGAGAAGTGACGGACTGACGGACGGCGGGTCCGGAATGCTCGATCGGGCCATGCGTCTCGAACGACTGCTCCGCGTTGGGATCGTGCACCTCGCCTACGGGGTGATGATTCTCACGACCGTGTACGTCGTGGTGCCGATCGTCGGGTGGTGGCAGGCGGTTGGTGACGGCCGCCCGCTGTTGATGCAACGCGGGCTGCATCGTGCGGCCGCGGTGTTCCGGCGCCTGGTGACAGGGCTCGGCGTGATCGACTTGTCCTTTGTCGGCGCCGAGCGGCTGACCGCGCCGGGGCCGCTCCTCGCCGTCGCGAATCACCCGACGCATCTGGACGCGACCTTGATGGTGTCGCTCGTGCCGCAACTCGACCACATCGCCGACGCAAAGTGGGCGGGGCATCCGATTCTCGGCGGGGCAATCGAAGCGGGTGGACATCTGTTCAACGACGATCCGCGGCGCGTCATCGAGGAAGGCGCGCGCCGTCTGGCGGCGGGGCGCAGGCTGGTGGTCTTTCCCGAGGGGACACGTTCGCCCGTGGGAGCGCTGCATCCGTTCCACCGCGGCGCGGCGCGGATCGCCCTCGCGGCGGGGTGTGATCTCCTGCCGATCGTCATTCGGTGCGATCCACCGTTCGGGAAGAAGGACCAGCCCTGGTACGAGGTGCCCCACGAGACGCCGCGGATGTCGTACACGGTGGGGATGCCGATCTCGCTCCGCGACGTCACCGACGCCAGCGATAGTCAGGGGATCGCCGCGCGGAAGATCACGCGCGTGCTCGAAGAGTACTTTCGGCGCGAGCTCGGGTACCCGCCGCCCTCGGGTCGCCGCGACATCGTCACGGCCGCCTAGAGCCGTCCGCGGGGTCGTTCGCAGTCCGCCCCTCGCGACGGCGTGCTTCGGAAGCTCGGGGCGCGGGTGGTGACGCTGCCCCTCAGGTGGCGGTTGGTGATCGATTCCGCTTCGTCAGCACCGCGACGGCTTTTTCCACCTCTGCGAAGACGCGCAGTCGCTCGAGCGGGCCGTTCAGCCATCCGGTGGTGATGCAGTAGTGGGTACGAAATGGTGTCGTATGGTGTCGCGCGTGCGCCTCGGGGCGGAGGATGAGCCGCAGTCGCTGCAAGACCCGGACAGCGGTTGGCGGATGCGTCGTATGCGCCCACTTGTGCAGCTGATTCGTTGCGACGACGGCCAGGGTGAGGGCCGCGAGCGCGGTCTTCATGAAGAGGGCCGCTGGCGCCGTGGCCGAGAGGGTGAGGGCAAGCGCGGCGACCGGGATGGCCGCCGCGGCTGCCGCGCCGTTGGTCTCGACGAAGTCGTGCTGCAGAATCTTCTCGGGCGCGTCGTGGTGCTCCCGGAAGCCGTAGATCAGCGTCGGGCCAACGAGCGGAGTATGCGGCGAGCCGTACGTATCCGCGAGCCAGTGAACGATCCCGGCGAGCAGGTCGGCCGCGAGATAGCCGGCCAGAATCGCTCCAGCGACGAGGGGTATCCGCGGCGCGACTTCCGGGGCGATCTGCACCGCCAGGGCCACGATGCAGGCGCCGTAGGCCAGGACCGCGATGCGTTCGATCGATCGCTGGCGCTGACTGTACGTGATCGCGGCTGTGTGGTTCTGGCGTTCGCGGATGTCCATCGTGTCGGTCCAGGGGTATTCTGGCACAGCGGCGCGCGTGTGGCACAATGCTCGACTTCGATGAGTGTTGCTCCCGACCGTTATGTGGCCGCGCCGCGTGTTCCGACGCTGGGTGAGGGTTTCTTCGACGCGGTGGCGCCGGCCACCTTTCCGAAGCACGAGCTCCGCTACCGCAATCAACGCGCTGCGGCCCGCGTCGGCCTCGATACGCTCGACGCCGCGGAGTGGGAGCGTCACTTTGCGGCCTTTGCTCCCCTGCCCGACAACCTCCCCTCCCCGCTCGCGCTGCGCTATCACGGCCACCAGTTCATGACCTACAATCGCGATCTCGGTGACGGTCGTGGGTTCCTCTTCGCGCAGCTCCGTGCCGACGACGGGCGGCTCCTCGACCTCGGCACGAAGGGCAGCGGTCAGACGCCGTACTCGCGGGCGGGCGATGGGCGGCTCACGTTGCTCGGTGGTCTTCGCGAGGTGCTGGCAACCGAGATGTTGGAGGCGCTCGGTGTCGACACGTCGAAAAGCTTCAGCCTCTTCGAGACCGGGGAGAGTCTCTACCGGAGCGACGAGCAGTCGCCGACGCGCGCCTCGGTGCTGGTGCGTCTCAGTCACTCGCACATCCGTTTCGGGAGCTTTCAGCGCCAAGCGGCCGAGGGGAACGCCGAGCGCGTACAGCAATTGCTCGACTACACGGCCGAGCACTACATGCCCGACCTCTGTGATCGTAGCGGTGCGGCCCGCGTGGCGGCGGTCTTCGCGCGAATATGTGAGCACACGGCCGCTCTTGCCGCGAGTTGGACGGTCGCGGGCTTCGTTCACGGGGTGCTCAATACCGACAACATGAACGTCACGGGCGAGAGCTTCGACTATGGACCCTACCGGTTTCTGCCGACGCTCGATCCGGATTTCGTGGCGGCGTACTTCGACGCGAGCGGACTCTACGCTTTCGGTCGCCAGCCGACGATGCTGGCCTGGAATCTCGAGCAGCTCGCCCAGGCGCTGTCACTCGTCTGCGAGGCGGGTGCGCTGCACGATGGGTTGCGTGCATTCGGGCCGACGTTCGAGCGGGCGCTCCGTACCAAGTTTCTCGCCCGCCTCGGGCTCTCCCCTCGCGAGCCCGAGGGGGACCAACTCTTGATCGAATACGTGCAGGCCTTTCTCGTCGACAGCGCCATCGGCTACGAGCGTTTCTTCTTCGACTGGTACGGAGGCCTCGCGCGTGCGGGAACGGCCGCGGCGAGTCCGGACGCGGCCGCCTATCAACGCGCCTCGTTCGCGCGTGTGCGGACGCAGTTCGACGGCTACGTGCCCGCACACCCCGCGCGGCTCACGGCGCCCTACTTCCAGCAATCGCGTCCGTGTACTTTGCTGATCGAGGAGATCGAGGCACTGTGGTCGGCGATCGCGTTGCGTGACGACTGGTCGCCGTTCGAGGCAAAGCTCGCCGAGATCGCCGTCATGCGCACCGCGCTGCAGGGGGAGGCGACATGAGCGTGGTGAGACGACGCACGGTAGTGGGTGTTTTGCTGGTGGCCCTCGCGCTGCTCGTTCCTGGGGCGGCCCGGGTCGAGGATGCGTCCGCGGAGACGTCGCCCGAGCCGTTCTTCTTCGTGCAGATGGCGGATACGCAGTTCGGATTCTTCGCGACCCCGCTGCTGCTGGCGATTGCGGGCAGGTCGTGGAACGGCGACGACGTCGCCCGGGAGGCCGCGCTCTTCGAACGCGCCATCGCGCACGTCAATCGGTTGCGGCCCGCATTCGTCGTCCTGTGTGGTGATCTCGTGAACCTGGCACGCCAGCCAACCCAAACGGCGGAGTTCAACCGCATTCGCGCGTTGCTACGAGACGACGTGCCGCTCTATCTCGTCGCGGGGAACCACGACGTGGGCAACACGCCGACCCGTGCATCACTGGCCTGGTACCGCTCGACGTTCGGACCCGATCGCTACACCTTCGACCACGCGGGAACGCGCGGCATCGTCCTGAACAGCGTGATCGAGCATACGCCGAAGAAGGTGCCATTGGCGCGGTTGGCGCAGCGCCAATGGCTCGCCAGTACGCTCGAGCAGGCGCGTCGCGATGAGGTGCGCCAACTCCTCGTGTTCCAGCACCATCCGCTCTTCCTCGAGGATCCCGTCGAGCCTCCGAGCGCCTTCAACCTTCCCGTCGCCGCGCGGCAGCATCATCTCGATCTCTTCAAGACCTACGGCGTGCGGGCGGTGCTTGCCGGCCACTACCATCGGAACGCTGTCGCCGCCGATGGTGCGCTCGAGATGATCACGACCTCCGCGGTTGGTCGTCCGCTCGGCGACGACCCCTCGGGGTTTCGCATCGTGAAAGTCTGGCCGGACCGGATCGAGCACGAGTACTACGGTCTCGACGACGTCCCCGACGCCATCACCTTCGACGACTGAGCGACGCTACTTGCGGCTGGTCCGGGCTTCGGGTTTGCGGGGCGCGGGTTTCTTGGGCTTCGTTTTGCTCTTGGCACCAGTCTTCGCACCACTTTTGGCGCCGCCCTTGGCACCGTCGGTACCGAGCGCGTCGAGGAGCTCGCGCGCGGCGCGGTTGTCCGGAAGGTCGTGGCCTTCCGCGATCGCCGCTACGAGTGGGCCGAGAAGTGCCTTGGCCTCGTCGACACGCTCGGTGGCGCGCCACACTTGCGCCAGGTTGGTTGCGGCTCGCAGCTCGAACGCGGCGGCGTGCTGGCTGCGCGCGATGGCGAGCGCGTCTTCGAGGCAGGTGGTCGCCTGTGCGTGATCGGCCTTTCGTGCGCCGCGACCCGAGAGCAATCGTCCCTTCATCATCCGGAGCGTGGCGGCGTGGACTCGCTCGCCCGTGCGGTCGACCTCGGCAATCCCTTCATCGATCAAGGCCATTGCTGCGTCGCGCTCGCCCCCAATCGCGTTGCAGACGGCCATCATCATGAGATGGCTCGGTCGGACGAGGAGGGCGCCAGCGGCGGCGAGTGCGGCGGCACCTTCGTGCACGAGTCGAGATCCTTCCTCGACGTCGCCCTGCATGACGCGACACCAGCCCCCATGCATCGTGGCGTTGGCTTCGATTTGAGGAAAGCCATCGCGTTGCGCGAGTTCCAGCGCGCGGTTCGCGAGTGCTCTCGCTTCCGCCCACTCGCCACGTACCTGGTACGTGATGGCGCCGGCATAGTTGGCGAAAGCCCACGAGAAGGGCTCGCCGAGCTTCTCGGCCATCGCGATGCCTTTCTGGCTCCAGTCCATGCCCTGATCGGGGAATCCAAGAATACCGAGGGTCCAGCCGAGCCAGAGCGCGCTCCCGACGTAGGGGTCGTAGCCCCCGTAGATGAGAATGTGGTCACGGTGCTGGCGTGGGTCGTAGTGTGTGAGCGCACGCTCGAGCAGATGCCGTGCACCGACGAGATCGCCGACGTGAAACAGATTCGTGCCGTGCCCGTAGTCGGCCTGGACCTGTGTGACGACGTCGTTCGAGGTCTCGACCAGCCGCAGCATCTCCTCGCCTCGCTCGCAGGCGAGCGCGAGCTCGGCTCGCACCTGATGGTGGGACGAGAGGCCACGGAGCACCTGAGAGAACTCGGCGGTCGCGCTCGTCTCGAGACAGAGAGTGCGGGCGCGTTCGTAGGCGTCGCGGACGTTCGGTGATGCGTAGGTCTCGGCAGCCATGAGGAGCGCGGCGAGCGGTGTTTGCAGTGCCAGCTCGCGCGCCGGGCGGTCGTCCAGCATGGGGAGTTCGTCGAGAAGGGCGATGGCCCGACGCAAGTGGGCGACGGCTTCGTGCGTGGCGTGCTGTCGCCGTGCATTCTGCCCTGCGATCTCGTGATACTCGAGCGCGCGCTCGAGTTCCCGGCCGCGCTCGAAGTGCATCGCCAGCTCTGCCGCATGTTCGTTGGCGCGTGCGCCCCAGGCGACGATCTCGCGTGCGCCGATGGCACGATGCAGGCGAACGCGCCGCGCCGCGGCGATGCGTCGATAGAGGACGTGCTGATAGAGGGCGTGGTGGAAGCGGTAGCGCCCGCTGAGCGTCCCGTCGGGCCAGTCGACCAAGCCCGCTTCGACGATGAACTGCCCCTGTGCTGCCAGGGCTTCGAAGGCGTCCTCGACTTCCTCGGGATCGCCGTCCACCGCGCTTGCCACACTCGCGGCGACGAACTCGGCGCCCGCGACGCTCGCCACCTCGAGGAGGTGTTGGCGATCGCTCGGCAGAGCGGCGATGTGGCGTTCGATCAGCTGCTGGACGCCTTCGGGCATGTCGTCGGTGAGATCCTCGACGCTCTGCGCGAGTTGCCAGGTGCCCTCATCCACCGTGAGAAGGCCAGCGGCGAGGAGATGGTCGACGACGTTCACCATGAACAGCGGGTTGCCTTCGGTGCGTCCGCGGAGCAGGGCGGTGAGGTCGTGTTGCAGCGCGCTGGACGCGCCCGCGGGAAAACGCGCGGCGACATACGCGCGGATCTCGTCCTCACGGAGTAGCTCG
>JAJCZP010000274.1 GCA_029262315.1 Deltaproteobacteria bacterium
GATGCCCACCGGTTTGCCGGTGAGGTCCGCATCACCCTCGACGTCGAGAAGGTCATCGACGATCTGAAACGCCATCCCGATGTTGAAGCCACACGTCCACATGGCGTCCGCTCCATCAGCAGGCAAGCCCGCGAGATGGGCGGCGACACGAGAACCCTGCGAGAACAGCGAGGCGGTCTTCCGAGAGATGATTTCGAGATAGTCGTCGACGGTGACCGCGGGATTGTGGCGGAAACGACTCTGCATCACTTCGCCTTCGGTGAGGCTGATGCAGGCGTCGGCGGCCCAGCCAACGATCCCTTCCTCGAAGCGCCCGCAGAGCTCAAAGGCCTTGCTGAACAGAAAATCTCCGGTGACCAACGTGTTGGCAAGGCCGTACTGGCTGAACGCCGACGCCTTGCCGCGTCGGGTCTCGCAGCCATCGATGATGTCGTCATGGAGCAGTGTCGCCGAATGGATGAGCTCGAGCGCGGCGGCGACGTCCACCATGTCAGTCACGTCCTCGCCCCCACAAGCTTTGAAGATGAGGAGTGCGACGGCCGGCCGAACTCGCTTTCCACCGCTCCCGACCAGATGGAGCGAAATCTCAGTCAGGAGAGGCTCGCGCGCTATCAAGCGCTCCTGCAGCGTGGCCTCGACCCGCGCCAGTTCAGGCGCAATCAGATCGAGCGCGGCGGCGCCGCTGCTTCCGTACAGCGTACGACGCTGAGTCGAGTCATGCAGATTGCTCACGCGAGCGTCCTTGGTGTCGGGCGCGTCATTAGGTAGGGCCGACTCAGCTAATGGCAAACCGAATGGAATGTCAAGTTGAGACGGACGGTAGCGACCTCGGCCACGCCAGAAGAAGGCCTCGCGTTGCAAAGGCCGAGACCGGCCGATACCCTCCCGGCGATCGAGTAAATCGCGCGTGACTGCCGAGGACATCCGAGCCAGACTCTCCGGAGTGCAGTACCCCGGATTCCCGCGCGACATCGTCGCGTTTGGGATGGTACGCGACGTGACCGTCGACCAGGGGAATGTCGTCGTCGAGCTGACCCCGGGGACCGCGAAACCCGAAGCTCTGGCGGAGATTCGTCAGCGCATCCAGCAGGCGCTCGAGGGGCTGGACGGCGTCCGCTCGATCGATATCCGGACTCCCGCGGCCGGTGCGGCGGCAGGAAAGAGCCCGTTCGCCGACCGCGCACCACTCCCGGGAGTGAGTCATATCGTGGCAGTTGCGAGCGGGAAGGGCGGGGTCGGCAAATCAACCGTTGCCGTCAATCTGGCCCTTGCGCTGCAGGCTGCGGGCCGGCGCGTCGGCTTACTCGACGCTGACATTTACGGTCCAAGCGTTCCGCTGATGATGGGCGTGCCGGAGGCACGTCCCCAAATGTCGGACCAGAAGAAGATCCATCCTGTTCAGCACCGCGGCGTCGCTCTCATCTCCATGGGCTTCTTCCTCGACGACAAGGCTCCTGTCATCTGGCGCGGCCCCATGGTCATGAGCATCGTGCGTCAGTTCTTGCAAGACGTGCTGTGGGGCGAGCTGGACGTGCTGGTCGTGGACCTTCCGCCTGGCACCGGCGACGCGCAGCTGACGCTTATGCAATTGGTGCCCGTGTCTGGAGGCGTGATCGTCACGACCCCCCAGGACGTGGCGCTCCAGGACGTCAAGCGGGGCATCTCGATGTTCGCCGCGGTGCAGACGCCAGTGTTCGGCCTTGTGGAGAACATGAGCCACTACACGTGTCCGCAATGCGGAACATCCGAACCGATCTTCGGCAGCGGGGGAGGCAAGCGGGAAGCAGAGAGCTTGCAGGTTCCCTTGCTCGCCGAGATTCCATTGGTCCCCGAAGTTCGCGCCGCGATGGATCGTGGTGAGCCCATCGTCATCGCCGAACCGGAGGGCACCGTGGCGGCCGCGTTCAAGAAGCTGGCAGGCTCGATCTTGCGCGCGCTCGGAACGCCCGCTGCGCCAGATTCTTGACGCTGAGAGAAGACGGCTTTACCGAGCATGGCCCGCATGTTACCCGTGTTTTGATCGACCGGAGGAAGCTCGTATGTCCACGACCATCACCGAAGAATGCATCAATTGCGGCGCCTGTGAGCCCGAGTGCCCCAACACCGCCATCTACGAGGGCGGCGCGCCTTGGGACTATGAAGGCAAGAGCAACGCCGCCATCTCGGAAGAGATCTACTACATCGTTCCGCAGAAATGCACGGAATGCGTTGGCTTCTTCGACCAGGAGCAGTGCGCGGCGGTGTGCCCCGTCGACTGCTGCGTCGCGAACCCGGACGATCCAGAGACCGAGGAGCAACTCGTCGCCAAAGCGCGGGTCATCCACCCCGATCGCTCGTTCGACGGCGAAGTCCCTTCCCGCTTCAGCAAGGGCTGAATCAGTCACGCGGCCTTTACAACTGGGAACCCGTTCGTTATAGCGGCGCCTGATTTGACTCAGGATTTCACGGCCTTGCCGCTTCAGGCCGCCCTGTCCAGGAAGTAGGGGAGCAGGCAATGACGAAGGTCCGGGTTGGCATCGTCGGCGTTGGCAACTGCGCGAGCAGCCTTGTCCAAGGGATCGAGTTCTATCGTCATGATCGGATGAACGGGGGCGAACCCGAGAGTCCGGGCCTGATGCACTACGATCTCGCAGGCTACCGCCCGCAGGATATCGAGATCGTCTGCGCGTTCGATATCGACGAGCGCAAGGTCGGCGAACCACTCGAGCGCGCGGTGTTCGCGCCGCCGAACAAAGCAATCGAGATCCGCCGGGAACTCCCCAGCTACGGCGTAACGGTCGAAATGGGACCGATCCTCGACGGCGTCTCGGAGCACATGGCGAACTACGCTCCAGAGGAAACGTTCCTGCCATCGGACCGCCCGGCGGTGGACGTGGCCGCCCGGCTGAAGGCGAGCGGCGCCGACGTCGTCATCAGCTATCTTCCGGTCGGCAGCCAACAGGCGGCGGAATTCTACGCCGAAGCGTGTCTCGAGGCGGGGTGCAGCCTCGTCAACTGCATGCCGGTGTTTCTGGTCTCGGATCCCGGCTGGGGAGAGCGATTCGCCAGTCGTGGAATTCCCGCGGTCGGTGACGACATCAAGTCTCAGTTGGGAGCCACGATCGTCCATCGCACCCTCGCCAAGTTGTTCGCCGATCGCGGCCTGAAGATCGATCGGACCTATCAGCTGAACACCGGCGGCAACACCGACTTCTTGAACATGCTGAATCGCAGGCGCCTCGGCTCGAAGAAGATCTCCAAGACGGAAGCCGTGCAGGCAGTCCTCCCGGAGCGCTTGGCCGCGGGCGACGTGCACATCGGACCGAGTGACTATGTCCCGTGGCAGGGGGACAACAAGGTATGCTTCCTGCGTATCGAGGGCCGCGCCTTTGGTAACGTGCCGCTCGAACTCGAACTTCGGTTGTCCGTACAGGACAGTCCGAATTCGGCGGGCGTCGCCATCGACGCCATCCGCTGCTGTCGTTTGGCGCGCGATCGTGGCATCGGCGGCCCACTGCGCAGCGTCTCGGCGTATCTGATGAAGCACCCGCCGACCCAGATCATGGATGATCTCGCCCGCGATCTCGTTGAAAAGTTCATTCGGGGAGAGATCGACCACTAACCGTGACTCCCGCGCTGGCCGGAATCCCGGCCCCATGGAGCCCCCGGTGAGCCGCAACGTCCGCATCGCCGTCGGAGTCCTCATTTCGGTCGTGGCGCTGTACCTCGCGATCCCGCCGCGGAGCGAGTGGGCGGCGGTCGCGGAGGCATTTCGCGACGTCAACTACCTCTATATCCTCCCGCTTGCGCTGCTGTCGGCGTACAGCATCCTCATTCGCGCCCAGCGTTGGCAACTGCTGTTGCGACCGGTTGGGGACGTTGCGCTTCTGCCGCTCGTGTCCGCGACCTCGATCGGCTTCTTGTGCAACATGGTCCTCCCACTGCGGGTCGGCGAGATCGTACGACCGGTGCTCCTGGCGCGACGCACTCGGCAACCCCTCAGCAGCGTCCTCGCGTCGGTCGTCCTCGAACGACTGCTGGACATGCTTACGATCCTGGCGTTCCTCGGCATCGTCATCGCCACGATTCCGGTGTCGGACGTCATCCGTAGCAGCGGCCTCGTCTTCGTCGTCGTGGCCGTGATCGCCATCGCGCTCGTGCTGGCACTGCAGCGTCGGCATCCCATAGCGCTCGGATTGGTGCAGGGGGTGCTTCGGCTCCTGCCGACGGCGGCGCGCGAGCGGGCCGAGCCCGCGCTGCACGATTTCATCGAGGGCCTGCAGAGCGTCCGCGGCGGTGAGGGCCTTTGGAAGATCGGGCTCTACTCCCTGTACTTGTGGTTGGTCATCGCGAGCGTGTTCGGACTGGGATTCGTCGCGTGCGGCCTGCCAGTACCAACGGTCGTCGGCGCACTCGCAATGGTCGCCGTCGTCGCGGGCGCCGTCTCCGCCCCATCAGCGCCCGGCTTCATCGGAACATTTCAGGCAGGATGCGTCCTGGCGTTGGCATTGTTCGGCATAGGGCGCGCCGACGCCATTCCGTATGCGTTCGTCGTATGGGCGGTACAGTGGCTGACGCAAGTCATCTTGGGGGTTGTGTTCGTCCTGCGTGAGAACATAAGCTTTCAGGACATTCAGTCCGTCGAGACAGAGTGATGGCTGGCGTCGTGTCGACGGGCGGTGCTTCCATGGCCGTACTTACTGGCAAATCCATCATCGTCGGCATCACCGGTGGCATCGCCGCCTACAAGATGGGCGAGACCGTACGAGCGCTCGTGCAGGCCGGCGCGAATGTCCGCGTCATCATGACGCGCGCCGCCGAAGAGTTCGTCACGCCGCTGACGTTCCAGACGCTCTCCGGGAATCCGGTATCGCGCCACACCTTCGACCTCACCGAAGAGTCTCAAATCGGACATATCCGGCTCGCAGACGAGGCGGATGCGGTCCTCATCGCCCCAGCGACGGCCAACGTCATCGCCAAGCTCGCAATGGGGATGGCCGACGATCTGCTGACGACCGTCGTACTTGCCACCCAAAGCCCGGTGTTGATCGCGCCTGCCATGAACGTCCACATGTACGAGAACCCTGTCGTCGCGGAGAATCTCGCCCGTCTCGTCGCCCTGGGTCGCACGGTCATCGAACCCGACACCGGCTTCCTCGCCTGCGGCTACGAAGGCCCCGGACGTCTCCCCGACGCGGACGTACTCCTCGATGAAGTCAGCGCCGCGCTGACCGCAAAGGACCTGAGCGACAGCCGCGTCCTGGTGACCGCCGGGCCGACGTGGGAGCCACTCGATCCCGTGCGTCACATCGCGAATCGGTCGTCGGGGAAGATGGGCTACGCGCTTGCGCGAGTCGCGCAACGACGCGGGGCGGACGTGACGTTGGTTTCTGGCCCCTCGGCCCTGACGCCGCCCCGAGGCGTCGACCTCATTCGCGTCACGACCGCGCGCGAGATGGAGGACGCCGTCATGCGCCGCGCCGTCGCGGCTGATGTCGTCATCATGGCGGCCGCCGTCGGGGACTATCGCCCCACGGTGCGCGCGGGGCGCAAGATCAAACGCACGCGGGACGAGATCGAACTCAAGCTCGTACGGAACCCTGACATTCTCGCGAGTATCTCCACCTTGCCGGGCACCCGCGTACTGGTTGGATTCGCCGCCGAGACGAACGACGTCGTCGCGCATGCGCGCCGAAAGCTCCAGGCGAAAGGCGTACACCTCATGGTCGCCAACGACGTCACCGCTCCCGATGCCGGCTTCGACGTGGACACGAACGTTGTCACGTTGATCGAGCGTTCAGGACGCGTCGACGGCCTCGACACCATGTCGAAGGACGATGTGGCCTCCGCCATCCTCGATCGCGTGCGCTCGCTCGTCGCAAGCCAACAACCAGCTCCCGTGGCCGCCCGGCGCGTTCGCCGACGCCGCTGAACCGGAGGATCACCTCCTGGGACCGCGCCTACGCAGTCCCGACGTCGGCCTTCAGCTCGGGGACGATGCGCTCGAGAATCGATTCCTGCATTTGAGGCGTGAGCTTGCGGCGACGATCGAGCGTGCGGAGCCGACGGCGGATTTGCTGGGCGCGTTTCAGGTTCACCTGTCCGGTCGGATCGCGAGTGACGCAGAGGGCATCTTTGCCGTGGCAGAGGACATCTACCGCGGCGCCGCTACACAGCGCGTCGTAGCGCGCGATTTCGTCAGGCAACAGGGGATAACGCGATCGCCGTCCCACGCGCGTCATCACACGGCGCCATTGCTTGGCCCGCTGTAGCGCCATCACCGAGTTGAAAATCCGCTTGTTCGTCTTGAAGGAGAAGATGGTCCGATCGACCACACGCTCCATGTGATCCTCGCACTCGACGTAGAGGCCGCTGAGAACCGTGCGCAACCGGTCCCACGCCTCGGAGGGCTGCATCGCATCGAAACGCGCTTCCCAGTACACATGACGGAGGGTGTTGGCGGGAAAGCTCAGGATCAGCTGTAGCGGAATGTAGTAGTTGTGAGAGAAGGTATCCGCCGCGAGATGCGTGAGATATCCGTACGCGAACGCTCGCTCATTGTCGGTGCGGGCCGTACTGAGCACTCGCCAGCCAACACGCCATGAGTGGCAATGGTAGCGCAGATCGCGGGTGAACTTCTTTGCGTTGATGATGTCGGCGCCGACGCACCCGTAGAGGTAGGCCTCCGTGTGCGCCCGCAAGATTTCTTGCAGTGCCACGGGGAGGTTGTTAATCTGCGTGAGAACGGTCGCACCGTGAACGAGATGCGTAACCGGCCCCCACGCGAGGGCATTGCCGGGAGTGGTGAGAAGCAACAGGATTGTGGCGATGACGCCGATGACGACTAACGCCATTCCGAACACCATACTCCCAGGCTTGGCGGCCGACAAGCCAGATGTCTGACCGGGACGCACTCCTCGACCTCGTTCGTCAGACGCGAGCTCATGTCGAGTGGTTGCGCGACTCTGGCCTCGAATTCGTGGACACTCCGCCAACTCGGACGGCGTCTGCCGACCCAGCACCCAGCGCGGACGCCCCCGCGGAGGCGACCGTCGACGCGCCTGCCGGGCCCACGCGCACCGCCGCGGCCCGGATCGTTCCGGACAGTACGGCCACCGATTCGCTCGTCGTCCCCGAGGTCAGGAGCGCCACATCCCTCCCAGCGCTCCGCGACGCTATCGGCGACTGCCAGAACTGCAAGCTCGCGCCGCACCGCACCAACCTCGTCTTCGGCGTCGGGAACCCCGAAGCCGACCTCGTCTTCGTCGGCGAGGCGCCAGGTCACGACGAGGACAGGCGCGGCGAGCCCTTCGTCGGACGCGCGGGGCAACTCCTCACCGACATCATCGTGAAGGGCATGAAACTGCGGCGTGAAGACGTCTACATTGCGAACATCATCAAGTGTCGCCCACCCCAAAACCGCAATCCCGAGGCGGATGAGATCGCG
>JAJCZP010000275.1 GCA_029262315.1 Deltaproteobacteria bacterium
TCATCGCTCGCGCTGGCGGCAAGAACACGAAGTACACGAAGCTCCTTCGAAAGTTGATGAGGCCACACAAGCGCGAGGCTTTGGCGCTCACGCTAGATATTGATATCGCTGATCGCATTGCGATCGATGCGTTCAGCCAGACGATTGTGCTTGGATGGTTCAAGAAGGGCGATCCTTTTCCGAGCACTGATCCCGACGCCGAACCCGTTGTTTGCGAATATGACGTCACTGGACCTGATGGTCAGCCTTTGCCGTTCTCGCCTGCTAATGCAAAGAAGCTGCTGACCGATCTTCCAGATCTGTTTGCAGACCTTCGCAGTTTCGCAGATGACGCTACGACTTATCAGCGCGAGGTGCTCGAGGCCGAGGGAAAATCCTTGCCGCAGTCCTTACTTACGGACTAGAGCACCCCGACGAAGAGGACATCCTCCGCAAGTATGCCGAGAACGGAATGGGAGTTCCAAGGTGGGCGATTGATGCCCCAGAACTCCCGATGGGCTCCGAGTGCATTTACGCATCCTACTGGGAGCTTGATTCGTGTCGCGCTATCGGATGGGGATCAGGACCGATCCCCTGGTCGGCGCTCCATGACTATTGCCTCGCTCACGAGATCGATGGCGCCGATCGTGATGAGTTCGAATATCTGATTCGCTGCATGGATCATGCGCACTTGAAGTACAATCAAAGTCAGGCCGCGAAGGAGTAGGCTCGAGGAGGATGACCATCATGGCCACGTCGAGGGGATTTGGTCAGTTCTCTCGCCGGATGGAGTTCCGAGCCAATGAGCTTGATAAATCTGTCGATCGGACAGTTCGTAAGACAGCATTGGTCATCGATCAGGCGGTGGTTTTTTCTACGGCTGTTGACAAAGGCGTTGCCAGATCAAACTGGCGTGTGAGTTTGAGCACCCCAGCCACCGGCACCATCAGTGCCTATGCGCCTGGCAATAAACTTGGCCTCGGTGAAGTTTCCAATGCCCAGGCGGCGATTTCCCAGGGGCTTGCTGTCATTGCGTCGCGTCAGCCTGGGCAATCGATCGTCATAGCGAATAACGTACCCTACATCGAGTCTCTCAACGCTGGATCGAGCCTTCAGTCTCCGGCTGGTTTCATAGAGACTGCGATTTCACAGTCTGTGGCAGCTGTGTCGCAGGCGAAGATCTTCCCCTCCCCATGAGGCGTGATGGCGACAGAACGCATAATCATCGTCGTAGAGGAGCGGGGCACCAGGCGTGTCAAGCAGAGAATCCGCGAAGTTGGTTCTACCGCCAAGCGATCTAACGCCAACGTCCTATTGCTTCAGAAGAGCTTGCTGGCTCTCGGCGGCATTGCGATTCTGCGGAAGGCAATCGGCACGCTCGCCAACTTTGAGCAGCAGCTGTCGATCGTTCGCGGTATCTCTGGTGCGACCGAGGCGCAGTTTGCGCAGCTACGCGACACCGCGGCGGACCTGGGCGCCACCACCCGTTTTTCCGCCACGCAGGCGGCTGAGGGCCTGGTGTTCCTGGCTCGGGCTGGCTTCAGTGTCAACGAACAGCTTGAATCCATTGACGACACCCTGTTGCTCGCGCAGGCGGGCGCGTTGGATTTGGGCTCCGCGGCTGACATTGCGTCCAACGTGCTCAGGGGGTTCCGCCTCGAGGCCACAGAGGCGGGTCGCGCCGTTGACGTGCTGGCGCTGGCTGCCAACAGCAGCAACACGAATGTGATGCAGCTGGGTGATGCCCTCAAATTTGTGGCTCCCATTGCCGCCGGCCTGGGCGTCTCGCTTGAGGAAACTACGGCTGCGGTCGGGGCGCTGTCCGATGCTGGCCTGCAATCGTCTCTCGCCGGCACCGGCCTTCGTCGCGTGCTCTCAGAACTTGAGTCTCCGGCGAGTAAAACGACCCAGATTCTGAAATCTCTGGGTCTGACGGCAGACGATGTTCGGATATCACAGGTGGGCCTGACGGCGGCTGTACGGACCCTCGCCGAGGCGGGTCTGGATACCGGGCAGGCGCTCGAGCTATTCGGTGATCGCGGCGGTCCGGCCTTCGAGGTGCTCTCCCAGGCGATACCGCGGGTTATTCAATTCACCCAAGAGCTTGAGAATGCGTCTGGCAATGCTGCTCGCCTGGCCGGCGTCATGGACGACAATCTCAACGGGGCCCTGTTTGCAGCCCGCTCGGCGCTCGAGGCGCTGATCCTTGCCCTGGGAGAGGCGGGGATCACGGATGCCCTGGAGAGTCTGTTCAGGGGACTTGCGGCGACTCTCCGGTTCACCGCCAACAATGCCGTCATCTTGCAGGGGGCGCTCATCGGGCTCGCTGTGGGACAGATCCCCAAGTTGATCACGCTTATTCCGGTGCTTATCACCCAGCTGCGCCTGCTCACGGTGGCAATCGCCAGCACTGGAATTGGCGCCGTCGCTGTTGTCATCGGCATCGCTGTTGGGGCGCTGGTCAAGTTCCAGGATCAGCTACGGCTGAATGCCGATTCGACAGCCACGCTCGGTGATGTCTTTACAGCGACATTCGAAACGATTGGCTCGGTCATCAGCGGCGTGGTGCTCTTTGCAGAGCAGGCTTTCAATGGACTCCGTGGTTTTATCGAGCCGATTGTCGGCGACGTCGAGTTCACATTTCAGGGCCTGTTGATTGCCAGTGCGCGGTTTGCGGATAACTTCGTGGGATTCTTTGAAGGCTCCGTTTTGGCTGCTGTCCAAGCTGTGCGCGGACTCGGGCCTGCTATTCAAGATTTGGCTATCTCGGCAGTCAATGGCCTGATCGGTCAGATCGAAACTGGCGTCCGATCGCTTCAGGCTATCGTTATCACGCTGGTGCAGAGCTTCGGCATCGTCGCAAACCAGGTGAACGTGGGGATCATCAACTTAGCGGAGGCTGGTCGACAGGCGCTTGCTGGGAACGTGGAAGAGGCAAAGCAGTTCGCCGAGAATGCTGCGTTTTTCATTTCGAACGCTGCTGAGCAAGGCTTCGCTGGATTTGGCATGCGTCTGGGCCAGGCTTTCAATGATGTCAGTGCAGAGCCGTTGCTCGATCGCCTTATCAATCCATCCGAGGGGGCGGCGCAAGACCTTGGGCGTGCGATCAAGGAAGCATTCTTTGAGGGGTTCGATCGAAACGACATCGAACAGTCTGTGCTCGGAATCATTGCGCGTGCAGAGGAGATCGCTCGGGAACGCGAAGCGGCCTCTGTCACCGGTCCTCCCGGAGCGCCGGGCACAGTTCCTGGCGGCGTGGTGGGTGACTCGCCAGAGTTGAAAGCTCGCTCCGCTGCGCTCCAGCAGATCAACGCCGACCTGGAGAATCAGGCGAAGTTGCTTGGGCTTACCAATCGTGAGCGAGTGATCGCCGCTGACCTGCAGAATATCGAACAAGATTTGGGGCGATCAAATGTCACGCTGACCGAGCAGGAGCGTGCCTTGTTCGAGGAGCGCCTGCGCAATCTGCAGGCGCTTCAGGAACAGGCCGAGGTTCTCGAGGATATTCGAGGCCCGCAGGAGCAGTTGGCTGCTCGCCAGATGGCTTTGATCGCTCTCTTTGATCAGGGCCGTATTTCTGCCGAGGAGTATTCTGAGGGGCTGCGGCTGATTCAACGCGCCTCCCTCGAGACAGATCGCACTTTGAGCGGAGGGTTTGAGCGGGGCTTGATGCGCGTTGGCGAACAGATCGCAAACTTCAGCGACCAGGCTGAGGCGACGATCGTCAATGCGTTTGGTTCCGCCGAGGATGCCCTGGTGAAGTTCGTTCAGACGGGAGAGGTCGATTTCAGCAGGTTGGTGGATTCGATCCTTGGCGATTTGACTCGCCTACTCGCCAAGCAGGCTCTGTTCGGCCTGATCAACTCGTTTGGTGGTGGTGGTGGTGGTGGCGGCGGTGGCCTCGGAGGGCTCGGCAGTTTGCTTGGCGGCTTGTTCAAACAGGCGGGCGGTCCGGTCGGGGCAAACGAATCTGTTGTTGTCGGCGAGAATGGTCGCGAGCTATTCACACCACGAACTCCAGGAAACATCACCCCCAATGGACCGACAGAGCGAATGATGAGCGCCCCCGCGGTAAACGTGGTAGTTGTGAACCAAGGCAGCGACGATGATGTGCTGGCGGTCCTGGATATGCCCGAGGCGACCGAGATCATATTTAACAAGATCGAGCGGAATCCCAAACGAGTGAATGCGACCCTTGGGAATAGGAGTTGATGCGATGGCCTGGTTCGAGGGATCAGCGACCGATTACAAAGACCTGCTAGCGCAGCTCAAAGAGTACGCCACGAACGACAATGTTCAGTCTGTCGCATCCATCGATGCGGGCGGCACCGGTTTCGCTATCGGTGATTTGGTCAGCGTTTCGGGCGGTACTTCGACGACGACTTCCGTGCTCGAGGTCGTTGCCGTTTCTGCTGGCGTTGTGACCGAGATACGGGTTTTTCACGGCGGCGCATATTCTGTCCTCCCGTCAACTACTCAGACCGGACTCACCTCCGCGGGCGGCGGCGCTGGGCTCAATGTTACGCTCACCACGCAGGCTGCTGGCTGGATTGCCCGGGTGGATCGGTCTGTTTTTCGTCCGATCACGGTGGCTGTCAATGCTGGGGGCACTGGTTATGCGGCTACCGATGTTGTGACGCTGGATGACGGCGGCGCCGTCGAGCTTCGTCCGACCCTAATCACTGTTGACGCTGTCTCTGGCGGCGTTGCGACAACGATCAGCCTCGCCCAGCTTGGCATTTATGAATCGATTCCTGGCACCACGGGTGTCGTAACGTCCCATGCGATTGGCTCAGGGCTAACGGTCGACCTCACCTGGAACGAAGAGGAGGAGTTGATCCTCGAGGGCTCCGGGTCTGGTGCTGACGAGATCTTTGTCGGCATCCGCACGTTTAGCAATCTGTTCGGCTCGACGTATTTCAACTGGGAGCTTGCAGGGATGCAGGGCTTCAACACGGGTCAGTGGTCCGGCCAGCCTTCGATGAGCCGGGGTCGGTACGACGACGATGCAAACATCGGCGGTTGCTTTGTTCCTCTGAGAAATGTTTCGTTCAACTACTGGATGTCGATCACGTCCAATCGCATCATGGTGTTTGCTCTGGTAGGAACCAATGTCGCAAGTTGCTTTCTCGGTTTCATCGATCCGACCAGCACCCCTGGGCTTTCGGCGGGTCTGTTTCCGTACCCGCTACTGGTGGCGGGATGCACAACTGATCCGTTCAATGTCGCGACCGAATCGACGCTGACAAGCTTCAGCGGGTTTCATGATCCCGTTGCGATTGGAGCGATCAGCGGCTCTGGATTTCGGAGTGAGTATTCGTGCTGCCAGTTGAACAGCCCAGGAAACGCCTGGCTCGATTTCCGAAACTCTGTGACGGGAATTGCAACCGATGGTGGCGTCAGTCGATTCGAAGTCAGCGATCGAACCATCTTCCCGCTTGGCGGGGAGACAGTTTTGGTTTCGGGTGATGATGTTTGGCCGACGAATCCCCAGGTGGTTGCGCGAGAGGACTTTGTTACGCAGACGCTCAGTGCTCCGTCGCAGAGTTTGATTCCAACGCCAGGTGCGTCAGGCGATGAATACCTGCTTGTTCCATTGACGATGACCAGCTTCTTTGCTCCAGAATTCATTGCGGGCCAGATTCCAGATGCGTACTGGCTGAACGCCACGGGCGCGATAGCCGACAACGGCTCTATTGTGAACGCGGGCGGCGATCGGTATCGAGTTTTCCAAAGTGGCAGGTATTCGGGATCGTCGCAGTGGCTTGCGGTCCTGGAGGGTTGATTTATGTCGTTTTCCGAAGTCAGCAGCCCGAGCAATCCAGAGGCGGTGATGACCAGCCTTTCCACTTTCGCGCAGGCGAATGGTTGGGTGGAGGAGCATTTGATCGCAGCGGGTTCGAGCATCTTGGGCGAGGGTGTGTTGACGCTCTCTCGCGGCGAGACGGTTGTCACGTTCCGGTGGGATGGCTCTGACACACCGCAGGCGATCGCTATGCATCACGCGCTCGCGTATCCCGGTGCGCCTACTGCTCAGGAGCAAGAGGAGCCTTGGAATTTTGCCACCGATTCTGGCAATGGTGTCAGCGGTTCATCCCTCGGTTCAGAGCGCCGCATATCTCGCATCGGAACTGGTCCGTTCGTTCGCCTGACGATGTTCAGCGGTGCATCCGATGGATACATCTTGTGCGTGCTGGAATATTCTATTGGCAAGTATCGACACTTCGGATTCAGCGACGTTCTCGAGAACAAGATCGGCAACTGGCAGGGCGGCGGCTGGGTTGGCGGGCATATCTGGCCCACGGGCGCGGCGGCTTCTAATCCGAATACGTCGAGCGGCGGCGTTCTCATTGACGGGCTCAATTCAACCACCGAACGCGATCGATCAACGGTGCACGTTCGCGGCCTGGCCGGAATGAATGCCAATCAACGATTTGGCTACGCCACCAATAGTTCGAGTGACGTCGCGTCCACCGATGGCGCCGGCGAGCTTGTGGTGAACATCAACGGCGGATTGCGTGCCACCTATTTTGATCGAAGCTTCCAGCAGTTCGTCCCCGATCCCGTGGCCGGCGTCATTCAGTTGACGCCAGCAATGCTGATCGCCAAACAACGCGGCGCGTTGAATCATCAGGCTCTCGGGATTCTGCCTGGGGTTCGGATGGCCCAGATCCGAAGCTTTGACCCTGGGGCCGAGGTCGTCGTCGGGGCTGACACCTGGAAGTTTTTCCCGGTCGTCTCCAAGGCGAACGTCGGCGGTAGCAACGAGGAGTCCGAGAACATGGGGCTCGCTTACTTGAAGGTGGTGTAATGCTGTGGCGACGGCTGCTGGCTTCATTCCGTCGATCGTTCAGAGCCGGCAATCGGTGCCTCTGGTCGGTACGACCCGGCAGACGCTCAATGCGCGGGGCAATGTTTCGCCGGCTGAGACTGTCGCCCTTCCGATAACCGGTCCAGGTGTTCAGCGTGCTCCGTCTTTCCCCCAGCGCACCGCGGCGGGCCGGCTGGTGTTTTCCCCGCTCGAGGAGACGTGGTTTCAGAAGGTTCACGTCTTTCCGCGGATTCTCGCTTTTGGCAACATCCTGTCCACAATCGTGGACACAATCGTCATCTTCAATGCATTTCTGGACCAGGCTGTCAGCTGGTCCGCGCTCGCTGAGAATGCTGGCTCTGGTGTGACCGTGGCAGGGTCAACGCCCCCTCCCGACGTGGTCATCGATGCTCGGGATGGGCTGTCTTTGACGCTCTCTGTCTCCCCTCTCGGCCCTCCCACAATCGACGGCACCCTGGACTTCACCTTCGCAGGGCTCTACACGGTTCCGATAAGCCTCACTGGCTCTCGCCTGGTTGTGTTCTCATTCCCTCCCGAGAAGCCTGTACGCGAGCGTCTGCGCTGGCTCACGAGCATCCTGGACGCCATATCCGGCGTCGAGCAGCGGATTGCCAATCGCGGGTTCCCTCGCCAAGAATTCATCCTCGATTTCGTGCGCGAGGAGGGCACAGAACTCACCCGCTTCGACAACACCGTGTTCGATTGGCAGGCTCGGATATTCGGCTTCCCGATTTGGTGGGAGCCAACGACCCTCTCCGCCGACATTCTGAGCGGGGTGACCACCGTTCCCGTCGCCTCTACCGCATTCGCTGACTACAGAATCGACGGGCTGGCGATGGTGTTCACCGATGAGATCACGTTTGACGTGCTCGAGATCGACTCGTTCGATGCGACATCGATCACGTTCAAGTCTCCCACCGGACGGGATTTCTCGGCTGGCACAATGGTGATGCCCGTGCGCACCTGTCGGATGACTCCCGAAGTCTCTGGCAGCCGGGCCCGGGTCAATCGGGCTACGCGACGTGTTACTTTCCGCGTTATCGATAACGACGTTGGCGATTCGTTCCCCGACGCATCGCCCTACTCGACGTTTGACGGTCTGGTGTTGCTGGACGATCCCAATGCTGTGGAAGGCCAGCTGCGCGAATCAATGCTGCGACGCCTGGTTCAGTTTGATTCGGGCTCTGGCGCCTTCACCGCGTTCACCCCGTGGGCCCAGCCGAGAAGAACCAGCGCTAAGGGATTCCGCCCCAGGACTCGGCAGGCGACCTGGGAGCTTCGTCGCCTGCTGCATTTCTTGCGTGGTCGCCAGGTGAGCTTCTATCTGCCCACGTTCTACCGCGACATGATTCCCGTCGAGATCATCCAGGGCGGCACCAACTCGCTCATCGTCGAGGCGGCTGGGTTCGCTCAGTTCATTCAGGTCACCCGTCCGAATCGTTCGATCATCCGGCTGGAGACAACGTCTGGCGACGTACAGATTCGCGTCATCACCGCTACGGGCTCTCTCACCCAGAATCGCGAGGGCATCACGATCGACGCGCCCTGGGACGCCGGCGATCTGAATCCATCCGACGTTTCGAGGATCACGTTTTTCGAGCGGGTTCGAATCGCACAGGATGATGTGGAGATCGTCCACCGGGATAACATGGGGCAGGCCGATGTCTCTCTTCCAGTTCAAACGGTATTCGACTCATGACGTTCGACGCACAAGAATCAAGCCAGGCTGACGGCCAGCCGATTGAAATCTACGAGTTTCGAATCGGCAACGCGATCTCTCGGTTCACCACCGCTGCGGATGAGCACACGGTTGGCGGGTTTCTGTATACGCCCGCTGTGATCAAGCGATCCCGGGTGACCGTGGGCGTGGAAGCTCGAGACGAAGTGATCGAGCTTGACATCCCGTCCGACGTCGACATCGTCCGCCAATACATCAACATCCCCCCGGGCGCCCTGGCCGAGCTTGACATCAGCCGGCTTCACCGGAATGACCTGGGCCAGGAGGTGATCGCCCTGTTCCGTGGGCGCGTGCAATCCGTTGGTTTCAGCCTGCTGGGCTACCGCGCCAAGCTCGGAGTCGCTCCCATTACCGAGGCGTTGAGCCGGACGATCCCGCGGTGGGTGTATTCCATGATATGCAACAACGTCCTGTATGGCGGATCTTGCTCGGTCAACAACGCTCTCCATCGCGTTGCTTCGACCGTGACGCTGGTGGACGGGTCGGATGCCCGTCTGATAACTATCCCAGGCATCGTCGCGGCCATCGGGGCCACAGCACGCGGCGGCGGTACGGCTCAGGTGGCTGGCGGATATGTGACCACTGACGGCGTCGATTTTCGAGCTATCCGCGCGGGCGTTGGCGCTGATCAACTTAGCCTGTCGATTCCATTTCCGTTCGATATCGCCGGCGCTGCGATCGAAGTCTTCGCTGGCTGCAATCACAGAGAGCAGCAGTGCGAGGAGGTGTTTCTGAACATCGAGGGCCAGGGAGGCGTGGGAGGCTTCGGCGGCTTTGAGTTCATTTCAAGGGAGAACGTCTTCCGAACTGGGGTGGTGTGAAATGGCTTTTTTCTTCACACTGCTGCTGTTTGCTGCGTCGCTGGTCATATCGGAATTTCTTACGCCGAAGCCCAACATTGAGAACGCCAGGCCGGCTGGGTTGGGAGACTTTCAGTCTCCGACAGCGACGCAGGGCCGCGCTGTTCCGCTGATCTGGGGCACCGTGCTTTTGAAGGGTCTGAACGTCACCTGGCACGGCGATCTTGTTCAGATAGCGATCACCGAGAAGATAAAGACGGGCCTGTTCTCATCCGAGCGCGTGACCACTGGCTTCCGCTACAAGATCGGGATACAGATGGCTGTTTGTCGTGGCCGCGATGCAGACGTCACCGGAGAGGTCGAGTTCCTCCGGGTGTTCATTGGAGAGGAAGAGTTTTCGAATGATGACGGTTCCAACCCGCTTGGCTCTGGTGTTTCGGAAGCCACGGTGCTGTTTGACAATGCAGACTTCTTTGGCGGCATCGACAAGGGCGATGGCGGGATCGTAGGAAACGTTACGTTCCGGCCTGGCTCTCGCACGCAGTTGATACCCGACTATCTCAGGATACATCAACAGCTGACTGGCGGAAAGACACCGCGGTATACGGGGACAGCGTTTGCGCTTGCCGAGCAGGTCGAGATCGGGACCAGAACACAGATCGATCCGTGGTGGTTCGAAAACCGTCGTATGCCAAACCCCTTGAGCCTTGGCGCCAACACGGTCAACGCCGGCATGGATTTGAATCCGATGTCTGCGCTTGCAGAGGTTTTGGTGAACGACGATTGGGGTTTTAAGTTTCCGTTGTCCGACATCAACTCGGGCAACTTCAGTGCCGCGGCTGCAGTCCTCAATGCCGAGGGCAATGGGTTCAGCTATGTCCTCGATCGGACGGTCGCTGCGTCTGATCTGGTCCAGCAGGTCGAACGCCAGATCGATGGTGTGTTGTTCCTGAATAGGATCACTGGTGAATGGGAAATCAATCTTGCTCGCCCCACCGATGTTCCCGTGCTCGCTCTCGACGACAACAATGTGCTCGAGGTGCGCCAATTCACACGAGGCTTGTTCACGAACACATCCAACGAGGTGCTGACAGAGTTTCAATCTCGAGATCGTGAATATGAAGATGACTACGGTCGGGCTCAGGATTTGGGAAACATCCAACAGCGTGGCGGCGCCGTTGTTACGGAGACGGTCAATTACACCGGATGCAAAGACCCGGCTCTTGCGCAGCAGCTTGCCGATCGTGATTTGGTTACGTTCAGCTATCCGATTGCCAAGGCGACGTTGGTTGTCAATCGTGAGGCGTGGGCCCTTAACCCGTCCGATGTGGTGACCTGGAGCAACACGCCTCTGGGAATCAACGCATTCGAGTTTCGCGTTATTCGAATCGACTTCGGCGAAGCGCTTGATGGGAAGATCACCCTCGACATTGTCGAGAACATATTCGCCATCGGGCAGGCGGCATTTGGCGCTCCAGACTCTGGAAGCTGGACGCCCCCCGTCTCCATCCTGGAGGCGTACAACGCCGACACCCCGCCCCAGGCGATTATGTTCGAGGCTCCGCGGGCCTTCGTGCAGCGTGACCCATTCTTGCCGACGCTGTTCCCTCGGGTGTGGTTTGGCCTTCGCTCCAAGGGCGATGGTGGCATCACCTATGACCTTGAGGACACGTCTGCTCAGGTTCTCGCAACCGCCGCGGCATTCTTTGTACAGGGCCAGCTTGCTGGCAATCTTGCTGCGTCGGGGCTTGCAAGCGTCACGTTTAATATCAACGCCGGCGAATCCACGCTGGCCGAAATACGGGCCCAGCTTGAAGATGTCTCGGCCAGCGACGTGGGTGATCAGCTTTCCCAGCTGATTCTTATCGGCGATGAGTTTATCGGCGTCGAGAGCATTACCGATTTGATCACGTCGATCCGCGTCGATGTGGGCTATCGCGGTTTTCTGGATTCGGTTCCCACGGCGCACAGCGCCACCGATCCGGTGTATCTGATCTTCGTCGGCGGCTCTTTGGGCGATGGCAAGTACGACGGCGGTACGCGTCGTCTCATCACTGAGGGCCTCAACGGAGTCCGCCTTGCCCCTGCGTCGGCGTTCTCCGCGACGCCTGGCATCGTGAACCGGTTCAACCAGCCGTACTCACCTGCGCGGCTCAGTTGGAATGGCAGTGATTTCGGGACGTCGTTTGATTTTGGATCGTCCGAGACTGGCGTTCCGTTTGATGGCCGCGGCGTCCGCCTGGATTTCGTTCGCCGAGATTTCAGGATTGCCAATGAGGTGGATAAACACGTCGACGAGTCGTCTCTCCCGTCAGATTTCCCTGGGGCCAACACGACAGAATATCGCGTCCAACGCGACCCCAACGTCGGCGTGACACAGGTTGGTGTCTGGGCCGCTGCGTCTGCCGCGTTCCTGGTGTTCTCGCGGGCCGAGGAGATTTGGCTGTTCGACGAGAACCCCACGTTGATTGATTGGACGTTCGAGGTCCGTCACACAGTTAACTCGGTTGTTATTCAAGGACGTTCGATCCTCCACCAGACAACGCCTCTGGGCACACAGATCAACAAAGGTTATTTGGGACGCATGGACGACACGGTCATCCGTTCCTTCACGGCGCCGGAGACGGGCTCCTACGGTTTTGACATCGGGGCCGACCTGCTCAATGGCGGGATCGTGGAAGCCCAGATAAACGGTGGCGGATTTGCGACCGTGATATCCGCTGCTGGCTCATCGGGCACGCTCGCTGGCGTGACGTCTGGCGATACGGTGGACGTCCGGCATACTGGTGTGAACGGCAATGCGGTATTTGCCTTACTTATTATCGACCCTCCGACCGCAACAGGCTTCGTGGCTCCCCTTCGAATCTAGTTTGTGCTGTTTTTCCTTCGCTTTGGTATACCATGTCGCTTGGCGAGGAGGCCATTTTTATGACCGCAAGCGGCGACCAAATAATCTTGACTCGTTCCGAACTCAAGAGTCTTATCGGCGAAGCGGTGCAAGAGCATGATCGGTGCATGGGCGATCGGCTCGGTCGCGAGGATGTCGAAGATATTGCGAAGGCGGCTGTGCGGGAGACGCTGGTCCTGTTTGGCGTTCAGGTCGATAATCCGGTCGAGCTTCAGCGGGACTTTGCGCGTCTGCGTGAATGGCGTCAAAACGTCGACGCCCTTAAAGGGAAGACGTTATGGGCGATATTCTCGATTGTGCTCATCGGGATACTCGGCCTGGTTGTGTTGGGGTTCAAGGTCTGGATGGGCAAGACCCCCTAACTACGCGCAACCGCCATAGTCCTCACAGATTGACATGGAACTGCTCGCCTCTCGCTTGCTTTGCGTGCTATCGTATTCGATAGTAAGGGTATGGGAGGGCAATTACCATGCTCAAGTGTAAGGGACACCCGGACGTGCGCCATTGCGATTGCGGTGGACAGATAGCTGTCAGCGGTCATGGCTACCAAGATTTACCCGAAGGATTTGGCTTTCCAGACTACGGTAATCACGTCGGACATTTTGTTGTCGATCTTCGGCGCTACAAAATATATGAGGGCTTTTGCTCTAAGTGCAAAGCGAGCGGTTGCTTCATTCGCACAGACCAGAAACCCAAGAGAATCAGGAAGAAGTTGAAAGTTTCTGCACGGAAATGATTTTTCAACAAGAGAGATGAACGCGCTTGATTCGCCTGCTGTTGTATCCGACAGTAGGGGTATGAAGGAGACAGCCATGAACGACGCTACCAAACGAAACTTTCCCGATGAAATCTGCCGTCAACTTGCGTGCAAATGCGACTACACGGATGTTCCCCTGGTGACGATCGGCGACACTGATCCAAGCCTGATTCCGCTCATTCGCACCAACTATTCAAATTTGAATGAGGTTGCTCGCTTCGAGGCGATCGCAGATGAGTGCCGTGATGGTCGGCTGGAGTTCGCGGTCGAGGTGTCGGGCTGGGTTTATCTGGTGAACACCGAGGCTTACGACTACGCTCGCTACTGTGGCCGCCTCTCGCTCCGTGAGTCCAAGATGATGATCGCGGCGCACTCATGAAGCCACCCCTCAAGACCCCATGCGATGATTGCCCTTTCCGCAAGGGCTCCCTCCGCGGGTATACGGGGCCGCACGGGTCTGGCGCCGAGCTTGCTAGCATTGTCTTTGGCGATGGGTTTTATCCGTGTCATACGGCTGTTAATGCCGAAAGGGCTCGAGGTAAGGCTACAGACAAAGCATTCGATAATGCGCCGCCCTGCGCCGGCGCCTGTTCAATGGCGAACAACTCCGCGAAGCTATCACGATGCGCGAGGATGCGTGAGGGCCAGGACGCGGTTGGCAAGCGCGAGGACGTGTTCAAGAATCCTGGCGAGATGGAGGCGTGGCACGATGAGATTCCCGACCCCCGCACCGATTGATAACTTTGTCGCGCTCTGGCGGTTCATGGCTCCGACGCAGCGCCGGCTGCTGGGCGTGACCTGGACATGCTGCTCGCTCGGCTTTGTATTCCCGATGGTCGATTCGCTCTGGTTCAGGGTTCCCGCGATGCTGGCCTTTTTGGGGTGTTTGGCCTACTGCCTGAAAATCTTAAAGGACGTCCGAGAAGAAGTCGACGAAGCTGCCAGAATGCGTGGTGAGGCCGAAATGGGTGATCCTTCCGATAAATAGCTTTGTCTGGGCCCGCTTATCGGGTAGACATGGTTTGTGGCTTGCATCCCTGGAGGGATGCGATGTTGCTCTCTCTCCTCCAAGGCGTGATTCGGTTCTACCCCGAGCCGAATCCGCCTTTTTTGACGACTGGTGGGCTTGGGTGTCTCTGAAAACTTGATGTAGCATTGGATCGCGTCCCTGTTGTATCCGACAGTAGTCCTGTCGCCGCTTGTGTTTGGCGACGGGAGGATTCACGATGGGACGCAGCTACACCCCAATGTTCAGAATCGAAACCCAGGGCGGCGACGGCATCGCTCCGTGGTGCTGGAACAGCAAGACTATGGGTCGTCCTACCAGCGCGAACCTTGCCAAAGTCCTCGCCAGGTATTCCGAGTCGTGCGGCTCCGATGGCGTCAACGCCCACATCGGTCGCTCGCTCGGTCGTCTGCCTCACTTGCCCCAGATCGCCCGCATCGTCCGTCAGAAGGGCGACAACGCCGGCCAGGTGGTTGCTGAGTGGGTCCACCCTCCGTTCCTTATCACCGCCGTTCACTGAGGAGTCCGATATGAGCAATGTGAAATCCGTCCGTCTCGAGTTCACCATCGACTTTGACTTTGGAGGTTGTATGGCGGTTATCGGCGCGATGAAGAGTGATCGCGCAGAGCTCTTGCGCCCGATAGAACAGCTGCAGAATACCTTGTTCGTCATGACTGGCATGCCCGGAGTTGGCCTAAGCCTGGGCTGGGCCCCTGCTCCGTCTCGCGATAACGAGGAAACCGGTGGGGTGTGCTCTCGGTTCCGCGGAGTGATCACTGGCAGCGAGGCGTTCAGCTGGGGCTCGTTTGACAACCTGCGCTTCGAACTTGAGGCGATCCCTCACACCACCATCGATGTCTGGAAGATTGAGGACGTCTATGGCTGATAACGACGGTCTGTTTGTGCGTCCTGGGCTCAGCCAGAATCTTTGCTTGTGACTTGCTTCGTCTGGTTGTGTATCCGACAGTAGTGGCAGGAGGTTACTGTTATGCGTTCCAAATCATTCGAGAATCTGATCGAAGAATCAATCGTTCAGCGAGGCGTTAGTCAATTCGAGGCTCAGTTATGGTCGCGGCAGTTTTCGAATTATCTTACGACCAATAAGACATTCCCCGCCAAGCCCAGACGTATGTACGTCCGTAAAACGACATCCGGTATAGGCCAATTGGCGCGCGTGTCTGTGACGGTCGATCTGCATTTCCCCGACGCTGGGCTTGTGAGGGCACGTCGCATTACGATGCTGCTCAAGGGCGATAAATACAAAGGGACGTGGAGCCCCTCCGGCGAGAATCGCAAGGCCACAAGCCGCACAGATTGACAGGGAATTGTTTCCCTCTCACTTGCTTTGCGTGCTATCGTATCCGACAGTAAGGGTACAAGGAGACTACAGCCATGCCACTCAACATCAATCACTCACACGTTCAGGATTCAATGGAGGCCGCGATCAAGAGCCGCATCGATGATCTCGTTAGCATCACGTCTTCGGGCGATGCGTGCGCGATTTGGGTTGTGGCAGCCGAGATTAGTGTTATCGCTCGCCTGCTGACTAGCGTTGGCGAAGGCCGCGGCCATGTTTGCTATAGCGAGATGATGTCGCTCGAGACCGGTGATCGTGATTGCTTCCCTGCCGAGTTCCTGGCGTGGGGCGCGGCAGGCTTTGCCGTCGAGCAGAACTGTGATCCCCGTGAGTTTTTCACACCAACTGGCTGGGCCACGGTCAAGAAGTTTTTCGCCTGAAAGGGGTTATCGAATGTCTAACACCATCGAACAGGAAGCTGGTCTGTGTGTCGGCGACGCCGCTACACCTGGTGGTGCATCATGAGTGATTCGAAGTATCCCCATGCTGATCGGTGGCGCGAAGCGTTTACCTCTGGTCGGGCCAAAGAGATCAAGGATTTCCTCGAGTGGATGACTGGAGGCGATTTCAGTCCACATCAGGACGGCGTTGATGAATCTCCGTGCTTGAAGCTCGGTCGTGTGATTGACGAGAAGTGGTCCTCTGATATGTTCCCGGTGTCAAGGGGCGAAGAAGATGCCATGTTCAATGCTGTCCGAGCCTCGGCGGTGGTCGGCCTTTTGATTCGGTCCCACGATTCTGACGTGGATCGTGAGCGGATGATTATGCGATTCTTTGGCGTCGATCCTGACGCGCTTGAGTGCGAGAGGCGTGCCATGCTTGATGAATTGCAAAATGATCGTGCGATCACCCAAGGAGATTAACCATGCGTTTCAAAGGTCTGCAGTTCGATCACTCTGCCCAAGCGATGGCTTATGCCGATGAGGACCGCAAGAACCGTGTCGCCATTCAACATGGCGACTTTTTCCTGGTCGCACGTCCCTCTGACGTTTCCCGCGCCCAGTCGCTAGGCTTTCGGTGTGCTTTCCTCTGCCGCGCCTGGCGCTCCGATGGCCGGCGGGTCGAGGTCACGGTCCCTGGTGGAGGTTGATTTATGTCATCGATCAAGGG
>JAJCZP010000276.1 GCA_029262315.1 Deltaproteobacteria bacterium
TCTCGACACCATCGTGCCCCCGATCGCCGTCCGGCTCGAGACCGGCGTCGAGACGGCCTGGGAGGCGATCTTCGCGCCCGAGGACATCCGAGTGCAGACGGCGGAGAAACTGAAGGCCAAGGGGCCGTGAGGCGCGCCGCTGTCGAATTCAGACCCTGTCGGGGTTGGTTGCGCATAGATTGCGCGATCGTCGTGGGACTGACCCGGCCGCGGGGTGGAACATAGCCCCTTCGGCTACGACCTCCGCTGGGCTCTGCGCCTTTTTTCGGCGGGTTCTCCTGCCGACGCCGGGTCGAAGTTTTTCGAGTCGACGCTCTCGGAGAATTGCGGCGACTTGATCGGGCCGGAGGGCAGGGCCGGTCGAGACTGTCAGCCAGCTGTTCAGCGACGGCGCCGCGGCTTGCGCGGGCCAGTTAACCCCCGTGGGGGATAACTGGCCCGCTCAGGCCCGCTTACGCCCGGTTCACGCGGCGGAAAGTCTTTGTTTTCACGGGCGGTGGTCGGATTCAAATCCCGTCGGGGACGTGTACCTTATTATTCACCTCGGCCGCGAGAATGCGGCCGAGGGTCAGCTCAGCTTCGAGCCGGTAGGTTCGCCGCCCGTCAAGGAGCGTGATGGGCGTGAATCGCACGCGATCGACGAGCAGCTTCTGCAATGCCTGACGCGCTTCGATGACGTTGCTGCGGAGCACGTCGCCCATGCGTCCCAGGTGGTCGTCGAGGACGCGCTTGAGTTGGCCGAGATCAAGCGCGGCCGCAGCGGGTGCCGTCTCGATCGCCCGAATGCCGTCCGCCACGCGCTTGGCCAGGTGTTCCTTTTCCGTGAGGCGAGTGAGGAGTGACTCCGGTGCCCGCCCGGCTTCGACGGCGCGGAGCAGGTTCTCGATCTCACGCTCAGTCCTTGCCAATTGGGATCTGAGATCGGGCAGTCGATCGGGCTCGGCGGCGAGGCGCTGGCGGACGATCTCCGCGGTTCGCGTGAGCGTGTACTGCTTGGCTCCGGGCGTGAGGACCGTACGCTCGATTTGATCGAGGAGGCGCTGATCCACGGCGTGGATTGCCTCGAGCCAGGTGTTCGAGCAGACCGATGGAATCTCCTTCGCTCGCGTTGAAGGTCGCGTTGACACCCGGACTCCTGGCCACCGTGGCGCCACCGACGCGTACGACGTAGGGGCCGCTGGCGGTTGTTCCCCCGCCGCAGCTCTCCCCTGTCGGAGGAGGATCGCCATCGGCACAATTCGGCGTGACGCCCGCGTTGATGACGAACTGGTCGGCCCGCGCCGGAGTCGCACCCGCAAACAGCGAGGCAACCAGGGCCGCGAGCCATACGGCAGCCAGGAGGCCGGTCTCTAGGGTCATGGTCAGGGCTCCTCGCAGGGGTCGGAAGGCACCCAAGTCTTCAGCGGATGCTACCCTAGAGCCATGCACAGCGAGAAAGGCGTTCGAACCAAACCTCACGCAAATCTCTCGCCAAGAACCCTAGGGGCGAGAGCTCCGTGCCCTGCTGGCGGCGTGCCCCGAGGGGGATGCTCCCCAGTGCACGCCGCGCGGTGGCGATCAGACGATCGGCTCGTCGTTGCACGAGAAGATGAAGCTTTGCACGGTGGCCCCGCCGACGATGGCGTGGGTCGTAACGTGCCCCCGCCCCTTGCTGACCTTGGTGCCCTTCTTGTTGAGTGTGCCCTGAAGGACGACGATTGGGCCGCCGCCGACCAACACGGGTTCGGTCGTGCAGATGAAGGCCGCGCCCTTGTTCAGCTTCGGCTTCTTGGCGCTGCCCTTGTCGTCGCACGAGCAGCGGAACATCGTGTCGCGCAGGCCTGCGAGACCGCTGTTCGGGACCGCGGCGGTGAAATTGCCCGCCGCCCCCGGCAGGAGCGCCAGTCCGAAGCCATAGCTTGGCTGCGCTTCGGCAGCTCCGCCACAGTTCAAGATGAGGCCGGTACTGATGCGGTCATGGCAGTCGTTGCCCGCGGCGGCGGACGAGGCGACGAGGGTGAGGGCGATCAACAGCGTAGGGATCATCGTGGATCGTTGCATGGGACACCTCCTAGGTGTGTGAGTGATTCTCGTGCCCGTGAGCGCGAGTGTTCGTTAGGCCTGCCGTTGCAGATACCCACCGATCGTCTCGATCGGAGTGCGGGGCTCTGCGGAAATGTGCGTGCGGCGTGCTCATGACGACTCAGAACGTAGAGGGGTGGTTGGTTACCGCCAATGGCCGAACGGTTACGGTTCGGTATCGTTCCATCAGCGACCACGAGGCGAACGATACCGATAGTTAACCGCTCGCATCTGGGCGTTAACCCGTCGGAATCCTACGGTCGACGTCGTCATGAGGTCCGACGAGCCAAGCCTTCCGCGGTATCGAGCTTTCGTCGTTCAGCTGCGCGGTGACGCCCAGCTCGAACGCGGCGAGGTCCGTGGGCGCGTCGAACACCTGGTGACGGGCGAGCAGGCGCGCTTCGGGTCGTGGCAAGAACTCGAGCGCTTCATTGCGACCACCATCGCCCCCGCCGTCGCTGGAGGCCCCGTGCCCGAGCGCAGCGAACCCACTCGATCTACGGACAAGGAGCCCAAACCATGATTCACGGCGACTACCGATCGCGCTTCGCGATCCTCACGACAATCATTTTCTGTCTCGGCACTCCCACAACCGGTTCGGCATTCGAGATCGGGGTCGTCGAACTCAGCGGCGACGCCCTCGTCGTAGGACCCGAGACGGAGATCGACAGCTTCCACTGCCCCTTTATCGGGCCGCCCATCCTCTCCGCTGAGGGCACGCCTCCATTGAACGTGGACTGTAGCGGGGTAACGCTCTTCGACGAGGACACCGGCGGCGCAGGCTTGTTCATGAGCGCCGACCTGTCCGAGAACAGAATCGCATCTGAGATCGTGGCAGCGATCATCCCAAGCACTGCGCCGGAGGCTTTCAGCGTCGGGGCAAGCGGGATCACCCTTGGGCTCGGCAATGACAGTCTGACCTTCCACCGAACGCTCCCGGTCGCTGATGGGGTGGGGGAGATCGAGTACCGACTCGAACTGCGGGGCCAGCTGGTTGGCAACGCGGTCGTGCATGTCGACTTCAATCAGACGAGCGAGGACGACGCCCATCCGAGCACGATCGAGCAGACGTTCGAGTTCGACGGGGCGACGGGACTCGGGAACCGGGTGCTCGGGGTGTCGGGCCCGATCACGTACGGAGTGTCGCAAAGCGTGGACGTCCGGATGCAGTCGCTCGCCGGCTCCTTGGAGCTGAGCGGCAGCTATGCGCTTGCGGCGCTCCGGATTTGCGGCTTCGCGTTTCATGACGCCCTTGGGCAGCCGCTCGACGACGTGGTCGTGACCTCGTCCTCCGGCACGGTCTACCCGCTCGACGACTGTGGCGGGGATCCGGATCCGACTCCTACCCCGACGGCGACGCCGGCTCCGACCCATACTCCCGAGCCCGAACCGACCACGACTCCCGATGGTCCGATCGTCGGCGGCTCGTGCACGCTCTTGCCGGAGTTCGCGCCGATCACGTGCGCCATCGAGCATTTGCAACACGAGATCGGCAGCACCGTGGGTATCAGCAGTATCGAAGGTAGAATCTTCCGCGAGATCGAGCGCGCGCTCCGGCAAGCACGTACGACGGAAGTGCTCTGCAGCTCTCACAAGACCCGGCGCACGCGGAACTCGTTGTCCCGGCTGGCCCGACGCATGGGGCGTTTCGAAGGCCTGCTTCGCAAGCGGGAGGCACGACGCGTCCTCTCGCAGGTCCACATCGACGATTGGGGCACGCGAGCGGTGGGCGTCCAGGGGGCAGCCCGTGCGCTCGGCGAACAGGTCGGGCAGATCTTCGGCCTCTGCGCGGATCTCCCGACCATGGGCGGAGCATAGACGCGCTGCAGGCTCGAGGGTTCCGGAACGCGAGGGGCGGGCCACCAGGTGCCGTCCCTCGCGTTCGTCCGGGCGCGCGCGAGCTGCTACCGTAGCCGACGTGCCGATATCCGTGCGACTGGGTTCACGCACGCCGTGAGCGACATTCCGCTCTTCTTCGGCCCATTTCGCTTGGATCCGGTGTCGGGCGAACTGTGGCGCGGCGCCGATCCCGTCCCCCTTCGGACACGAGCGGCCGCACTGCTGCACTATCTCGCCGAGCGGCCCGGTCGAGTCATTCCCAAGGCTGAGCTGCTCGCGGCAGTGTGGGAAGGCACCCACGTTACGCCGGCCGTACTGAAGGTCCACGTGCACGCTATTCGTGAGGCGCTTGGCGATTCGGCGATCGAGCCCCGATTCGTCCAGACAGTTGGCCGGGTCGGCTATCGCTTTGTATCCGATGCAACATCCGGCGAGGGCGACGCCACCGGGCGCGTCGTCGGTCGCGCCGCCGATCTCGATCACCTGATGCGCGCGTACGCCACCGCCGTCCGCGGGCAGCGCCAGGTCGTGCTGATCGCGGGGGAATCGGGCATTGGCAAGACGACGTTGGTTGAGCTCTTCCTACGCCACCACTCGGTAGCAACACAGGCATCCATCGCGCGCGGCCAGTGCTTCGAGCAGTACGGCGAGGGAGAGGCCTACCTGCCACTCCTCACCGCTCTCGGACGACTCGTGCGTGGAGAGACGGGAGCACGAGTCGTCGCCAGCCTGCAGCGTTTGGCGCCTACCTGGCTCGCGCAGCTCCCCGGCGCCGACAACGACGCTCCGAGCGGAGTCGATCGCGCCCGCGTAACCCCACAGCGCATGCTCCGCGAGGTCGCCGAGGCCATCGAGGACATCGCCACCGACCTGCCGCTCCTGCTCGTCCTCGAGGACCTCCATTGGAGCGATTCTGCGACGCTCGACTTCCTTTCGTACGTCGCCGGCCGACACGAGCCCGCCCGCCTGCTCGTCGTCGGCACCTACCGTCCCGCCGATGCCGCCGCGAGTGCGCATCCCCTCCGACACGTCGTCCGAGACCTTCGCACCCACGGTCGCAGTCAGGAACTCGGCCTCGAACTGCTGACTCCAGCTGACGTGGATGGCTATGTGGCGGCCCGCTTCCCGCATAGTGAGCTCGCACGGGAGCTCGCGCCCCTCGTCCACGAGCGTACCGACGGCAATCCGCTTTTCATGGTGGATCTGGTCGATCACTTGATCGAACGGGGCTACATCACCGATCGCGAAGGTCGCTGGGTGTTCGAGGGATCCTTCGAAGCAATCGAGGTTCCCGAAACCGTGCGCCAGGTGATTGCGAAACACATCGAGCAGCTCGGCGCCGCACAGCGCGACGTGCTGGACGTCGCAAGCGTCGCAGGAACGGAGTTCGAGGCCGCTGCCGTCGCCGCGGCCACGCAGCGCGACCTCGAAGAGACCGAAGACATCTGCGACGAGTTGGTGCGCCACGGCCATTTTCTCGAAGAGCGAGGTCTCGCCGAATGGCCGGACGGCACGACCAGCGGCGCCTACGGGTTTCGGCACGCGCTCTATCGTGAGGTCCTCCACGGCCTGCTGTCGGAGGCCCGACGAGCTCGGCTGCATCGAGCACTCGGCGCCCGTATCGAAGCGGCCTTTGGCACACAGGTCGGCACCGTGGCGGCGGCGCTGGCGGCACACTTCGAGCACGGCCGCGACCTCGTGCGCGCCGCGCAGTACCACGAGACCGCCGCGGCGAGCGCACTCGCACGCTCCGCCAGTCGAGAAGCCCTCGAGCACTACACCAGTGCACTCAGGTTCTTGCGCACGACTCCTACCACCCCGGAGCGCGATGAACGTGAGCTGACGCTCCTCGTGGCCTCCGTCGATCCCATGATGGCGACGCGCGGATACGGCGCGCCCGAGGTCGACACACTCTGCGACGAGGCCCGCCTGGTCTGTGATCGCCTCAACGATTCCGCTCGGCTCTTCGAGCTGCTGTGCACGCGCTGGTCATGGCACATCGCTCGCGGTGAAATCGCGCGCAGTGCCGAAGTCGCAGCGAAGATCGCCGAACTCGCCGACGGTGGCAGCCCGGAGGAAGAGGTTGCGGCCCTTTGGGTGGAAGGCGGCACGGCGTTCTCCAGCGGCGCTCTGGCCCGGGCCCGCACGTGCCTCGATGCCGGAACTGCCCTGTACGATCCGGATGCGCATGGCACGCTACGGGCCAGGTTCGGTCACGATCCCGGCGTCGGGTGTCTCGCGATCGGCGGCTTGACGGCCTGGTATCTCGGTGAACCAGACGCCGCCCGCACCCAGGCTGAGGGAGCCGTGCAAGCGGCACGTAAGCTTGGGCATGCATTCAGCACATCCTACGCGTTGACGTTCTTGACCATGGTGCAACATCTCTGCGGTGACGTAGACGGCACGGCGACCACCGCCGCCGAATGCGAACGATTGAGCGGTGAGCACGGGTTTCCGGTCATGCATCTGACCGCGCGCGTTCTTCTCGCCTGGGTGGCGAATCAGCATGCGGGCAGTGTCGAATCGGCAGCTGCTGTAGAGGCGGCACGCGGCGCCTATCATGCCATGGGGGCCGTGCTCTTCGGTCCGTACCTGCTCGGCGTCAGCGCCCAGGCGCACGTGAAAGCCGGCCTGCTTCCGCAAGCACGCGCGCTCGCGACCGAGGCTCTCAAGATTTCCGAGGAATCCGGCGAGCGCTATCACGATGGCGAGCTTCGTAGGATGGCACGAGCAATCGATGCCCGCCTGCGCAGGGCTGTAGGCGCACGCCGGAAGGGGTAGGGCGCCCTGACCCCAGGCACCAGGCAGTTCTGGCCAGGGCCGCCGGCACTACGCACCTTCACTGGACAAGTTTCAATCGGCGAGATTCAGCATCTCCTCGAGACGCAGGAAGGCCCGCTCGAGGAGTTGATCCGTACGGCACACGTGCTGGCGCCGTAGACACTCAGTGACGTCGGCCACGTCATCGAGGGACGCGACCCACAGCGCAGTGCACCGTGCCGTGTGGGCGGCGAATCCGAGGCCCGTCGCTCCCTGTGAGATCATCGGACCCGAGCTTCGTCTCGCTGCGTTGGATCTCGGCGAAACGATGTCAGTCTTCCGTGCCTCCAAAAAAATGGCAGCGGCATTTCGCAGGAACGAGAACTCGCCCTTCGGAAATCGCTGCGACATGCCGATCCGGATGGGTACCCGCTTCCCGCGCAGTCACGACATCGTCTTCCAAGGTGGAAACCATCACCAGGTCGTGCGGTGCCTCCTTGACGAGGTTGAGGTGCGTCGAGCGGTGGCATCGCACCCGCCTCCCGTGCGTCCTGAAACTCCACGGGGTGGCATGCCATTCATCGTCGTGCACGCTAACAAGTGTCATGGTTTGAGGACGACTCTGGGCGCACGGTCATGGTGCTGCTTGCTCGAGGAGGTGGTTTCATGGAAGCCATATTGCTGATCGTCGCGATACTTCTTCTCGCCGTTGTTCTCGTCATCCTACCTACGGGTATGGATCTGCTCAGGCGTTTTCGCGGTCCCCGTGTGGTCGTCTGTCCCGAGACGAACCTGCCCACGGAGGTCGAGCTCGATGCCCGTACGGCTGCCGTTACTGGGACTCTCAAGGGAAGGTCGAAGCTTCGGATCCAGGCCTGCGAGCGCTTGCGCGACGGGCACACCTGCGACGAGGCCTGTCTCAAAGGAGTGGACGAGTCCGTGGCGAGAGAGCACGCGATCCTCTCACGTCCGACACCACCCCCTCGCTAACGCATCATGTCGTGTGCGAGCCGACCGGATTCGTTCCCAGAGGATGGAGGCCCGCGGGTCGATCTTTGCCAGACCTGAGAAGAGCTACCGCGTCAGCGTCGGGCTGCCACAGCGACCGAATGGCATCGTCCTTGCAGATCCCTGGGGTTGGAGTCGCGTGCAGGTGTCCGCGATGTGCGGATCGTGCCGGACGATGCCATGACGAGAACGCCAGTGACCGCTCGCCTCACCCAGGGATGGACGGATCTCTGCCTCATGTATCGGAAGACGGTGCTGGTCACCTTGGCGGTGATCACCGCCGTTCTCGTGAGCCAGATTCCCCGCGCCCACTTCGACAACGCGCTTGAGATCTGGTTCCTGGAGGACGACCCCGGAATCGTCGCGCATCATTACCTCCTCGACACCTTCACGAGCGACGAGCTGATCGTCGTCGGGGTGGAGGCGCCCGATGTCTTCGCGCCCGAGGTGCTGACCGTCATCGATCGCATGACGCGGAAGCTCGAAGAGGCGCCGCACGTCGAGAAGGTCTTCAGCCTGACAAACATCGAGTCGGTCCGCGGCGACGACGACATGCTCCGCGTCGCCGAGCTGGTCGAGTTCCCCTTGGCGACGGAGCGGCTGCCGGCCCTCCGCGCGCGCGCCCTGGCCCACGAGCTCTACGTCGGCAACGTGGTCTCGGCCGCGGGCGATTTCACCTGCCTCATCGCGCGTCTCCCCCACCATACCGATCGCTTCGACTACAAGATGGAGGCGGTCGCAGCCATCCGCGCCATCGTCGACGAGGAAGCGGGGACCGGTCTGCCCATGTATTTGGCAGGCGGCCCGGTCTTCGACGAGCAGTTCTTCCTGCTCTCCGAGCGGGATGCCGTGCGAACGACCACGCTGATGCTGGTTCTCCTGACGGTTGCGCTGGCGTTCCTGCTGCGCTCGGTCTCCGGCGTCCTGTTGCCGATCGCCACGGTCCTCCTCTCCTTGGCGTGGACGATCGGCGCCATGGTGCTCTGCGGCGTCCCGATCACGATGGTCACGACGATGCTTCCCCCGCTGCTGCTGGCCGTCGGGGTGGCCGACTCGATGCACGTACTGGTCGACTACCGCAACCGCTGCGGCGCCGGCCAGGAGAAGCTCGCGGCCGTGCGCGCCGTCTATCGCGACCTGATGACGCCGCTGTTTCTCACCAGCCTCACCACAGCAATCGGTATGCTCTCGCTCTTGGTGAGCCGGGTGCGAGGAATTCGCGACTTCGGCATGTTCGCGGCGTTCGGCGTGACCGTCGCGTTCCTCATCTCGATTTCGCTGGTGCCCATCGTCGTGAGCTATCTGCCGCGGCCCCAGGTCACGCGGGCGCGCAGTCGCGGCCTGTCCTCCGGAGCGCTTGCAGGCCTGCATCATCTGACGATGCGCTACGGGAGTCTGATCGTCGTTGGATCGGCGGCGCTCGTCGTCCTCGGCATTGCCGGGGCGATGCACATTCGGGCCGAGTCGGCGTTTCTCGAGTACTTCAAGAAGGACCATTCGGTCCGGGTCGATACCCGGCGGATCGAGGATGCGCTCGCCGGCACGGTGACGTTGGAGGTGCTCATCGACACCGGGCGCGAGGACGGGATCAAAGAACCCCGCGTCCTGGCGGCCATCGCCGACCTCCAGACCTTTCTCGAGGCGCAGAAGGACATCAGCTCGACCCAGTCGGTGAGCGACTTCTTCAAGGATCTGCGGCGAGCGTTCTTCGACAACGACCAACGCGAGTACCGCTTGCCCGACTCAGCCGCGGAGGCGGCCCAGTACCTGCTGCTCTACGAGATGGACGCACCCGACGGGGACATCAGGGAATACGTGACGTTCGACTCCCGCCAGGCGCGTGTCAGTGCTCGAATCGACATGAGCACCTCGAACGCCGCCACCGCACTTGTGGGCCGCACCGAGCAATACATGGCGGAGCACTTCCCGAGTGACATGAAAGGGACGGTCGCCGGTGTGGCGCTCCTCTACGCCAACATGGAGGAGTACATCCGCCGGAGCTTGCTCTACAGCTTCAGCATCGCGCTGGTCGCAATCTTCGTGGTGCTATGCGTGCACATGCGCTCCGTGGGGCTCGGGGCAATCGCAATGATCCCCAACGTCGTTCCGATCGTGCTCTGTATGGGTGTCATGGGTATGATGGGTATCCGGCTCAACACGATGACGGCCATGGTCGCCTCGATCGCGATCGGCTTGGCGGTCGATGCCTCGATCCATTTCGTCTCCCGGGTCCACCAACACCTCGCCCGCGGACAGGAGATGGCGGCGTCGCTGCTGGCGGCCACCGTCGAGGTCGGCCGCGCCCTAGTCTACACGTCGCTCACACTGACCGCCGGCTTCGCCGTCATGCTGCTCTCGAGCTTCGTCGGCACCATCTACTTCGGCCTGCTGAGCACGCTCACCATCGCCTTCGCGCTGCTGGCGGATCTACTGCTGCTGCCGGTCGTGCTCCGGTGGTACTCGGATCACGGCGGGCCCGTGCGTATCGCGCGACCCGTCGCGCTGACCGTGCCGGACGGTGTCTCGGGGGCGGCACGGGCGTAGACGAAGGTCATCCTCCCGGGGAACCGACGTCACGACCGCGCGTCCACCGCGGCGAAACGGCGGCCGCGGCGACACTAACACCGACATCGCGCGCCTCCCGAAGACCCCCGGATGCTTTGGCCACCGGTGGCCAAACTGTGCCCAATCTAGGCACATCCAGCCACAGCGACCCAGGCACAAGCTAGCGTTTTCGCCGCTTCCTTACGGGTTCAAATCCCGTCGGGGACGTATACCTTATTATTCACCTCGGCGGCGAGGATGCGGCCGAGGGTGAGATCAGCTTCGAGCCGGTAAGTCCGCCGCCCATCGGGGAGGGTGGTCGGCGTGAATCGCACGCGATCGACGAGCAGCTTCTGCAAGGCGTGGCGCGCCGTGACAACATCGCTCCGGAGGACGTCGCCGATACGTCCCAGATGCGCGTGGTGGCGGGAGCGCTGTCGATCTTACGGCTGTCGGTCGTCAGACCCTGCGCGAGCTGCTCCTTTTCTTCGAGGCGCGCGAGGGTCACGTCCCGTCCCCGCCCGGCTTCGACGGCGAGAAGGCGATGTTCGATCTCGCGTTCCGTCTTCATGAGCTCTGATTTCAGATCGGGAAGTCGGTCGGGCTCGGCAGCCAGACGCTGGCGGACGATCTCTGCTGCGCGGGCAAGCGCGTACCGCTTCGCCTCGGGCGTAAGCACCGTTCGCGCGATCTCGTCGAGGAGGCATCGATCGGCCGTGGGGATCGCCTCCAGCCAGGTATTCGAGCATACCGTCGGCCCGCGATTCCGATAGTAGCTGCACCCAGAGCACCGCGTGCGCTTGCCACTGCCGGACATCGTGATCGGGCCCCCGCAGATCGTGCAGACGGCCAGGCCCGACAGCAAACTCGCCGACGCGCGCAGCGCCGGACGTGCGGCTGTCGTACTTTGCGCGGCGCGGTTCGTCGGCGTCGCACAGGGCGGCCGGCGCCGAGCTTGCGTTGCAGTCCACAGATTCTCGTCTACGATCCGCAGTTCCGGCATATCGACTGCCGTCCAGCTCTCCGCTACCGAGCGCCCGCGCAAGCGCGTGCGCCCGCCTCGGTCGGTGCTCCGGGAACGTCCCCACGCAACGCGGCCGCGATAGCGCTCTCGTTTCAGGATGGCGTTGATACACGAGGGCGCCCACGAGCCGGTGCCTTTGCGGGGTGGCGGAACCCGACGGCCGTGCAGCTACCGGGCGCGCTCGGCGGTCGACGCCGGGTCGCCATTCAACGTTCTGGCGATCCTCTTCAGCCCATAGCCCGCCACGTACATCTGGAAGATTGCGCGCACGACCTCGGCCTCGCCGGGTTCGATCTCATGCCGCACGCATGCACGCACGGGGTTGCCCGACGCGTCGGTGCCGGCATGGACGGGTACGTTCCGATAGCCGAAAACGACGCCGCCCGTCACCCGCCCCTGCTTGGCACGCGCGAGGAGGGCGTCGCGTGTGCGCTGCTTGGCCTTCTCGCGCTCCATCTCCGCGGCGAAGCCGCGCGCCGCCATCACGAAGCGCTGCTCGGGGGCGTCGAGCCGTTCCTCGTCGTCGGTCAGATAGTAGAAGATCCGGACGCCGGTCTTAAAGGGGTCGCGGCGAGAAGCTGGCCGTGAGGATCTGATTGAGGCTCAAGGAGAGGCTGGCGCGAAAGCTTCGTCGGAAGAAGCGAACAGTTGAGGCACTCTGGCGCTGCGCGGGGTGCAGAGTGCCGTCCCTTCCTTCACGTCACGAGCTGGACGTCTCGGCCTACCGGGCCGTCGTACGAGAAGGACAACCAGCCCGCTGCTCTCTTTCCCTCGTCCTCCTTTACGATCCGATCAAGCGGCACGAAGCGCGCAGTGACTCGGTCCCCTAGGTCAAGCTGCGCCTGTTGAGGCCCTCGGTAGCGGATGATCGTTCCCTCTACGCGAGCCAGCTCGCGTTCGAGGGCTTGTCGTTCATCGTCCGTTCCCTCGCGCAGTGTCTCCACTGGGTCACGACTCAACTCTCGGAAGTGTTTGGAAGCCCATATTCCCTCGCCTCGCTCGATCAGCCACTCGTAGCCCCACCCCCGGAACCCGAGCTTCCTACGGTATACGCAAGCCTCCAACCAGCGCCTCGCTTCGTCGGCGTAGCCACTATTGGCTCGACTCGAGTTCAGCCACTGCAAAACATAGAGAACGTGCAGATAGAATGCTGCCTCCACCGATTCCTCATTTAGTTGAGCCCAGTCGACCAGGCGCCTGATCGCTACAAGCGGATCATACTGTCGCAAGTGTCGGTAGGCACGAAACCAGGTCCGGATATCGCTATCTCGCACGCCGCGTTCTTCGATGTTGCGGTCCATCTGCGCAGCGATCGTCGCTAGGTCTCCCTGAGGCATGAGCTCGACTTGTCCCTCATGCTTGATCATGATCGTGTTGCAGAGCGCTCGGCGGACCGTCGGATCCTCCGATTGTCTATTCAGCTCTCGCAACCGAGCGATTACGCGATCGATGTTTCCGCCATACACGAGTCGCCACTGGAGGATCGCGGCATTTGCGCGTCCCGAGAGCTTTCGCTGAGGCTTGTTGTGAAGTGCGTTTATTTCGTCCTCAGCAATTGACAAGACGTCGAGGCACCACCGCCGCTCCTTAGCGCGCACGAAGTCGTCGAGCGTAGCTGATCCGGCCAGCTGCTGGCCCATCCTCAACAACGAACTTGCAGTTTGGATCAATGTTACGTGCCCGTATTCACTGCGCTCGTTCAGCCGGCTCGCCTTCTGGAATTTCTCTACAGCGGCCTCAAAATCACTCTTGATGCCCGACTCTACGTCACCGAACTTTTGCCCGTGCGCGAGCGCACCGCTTAGCCGGACGTTCAGTCTCACGCGATAGCACATGCCTACCATGTGCACGATCGCATCGTCGTTTGCTCCTTGAGGTGCCCGCTCCGCAGCAAGAGCAACCTGCAAGGCTTGGTCGATCTCCTGCGGGTTTCGAAACAACAGGTGACGCGCGTAGTGGACGGCGTAGTGGGGCTGGCTGGGCCAGGCGCTGAAGATATAGCTCAAAAGCGCGCGTCCGTGTTCGGTGCTCAGATCCATGATCAGAGGAGAGAACTTTGGCCTCAGCGGGATCGCGCCCTCTTGTACGTCTGCGTCTGCTTCTAGCGCGGCTTGCATGTCGCGCGTAACGAAGAGCGTGTCCATGAGCGCGAGTGTGCGGTCTGACACACTGTTGCGGAGCCGTCTCAAGTGGGCGAGGAGCGTCCCCGAGAACCTGTAGCGATCGGCTCCCCAATCTCGGGCCGTCCGAGCTAAGGCATCTAGGGTCCGCTCTGCTATCAAGCGATGTGGGATGCGGACATGACTTTCGTCCACCACGGCGAACGGTGAATGAGAATCGAACGGCAACTCCTCTGAGTTTAGGACCCTACACAGCTCTAGGAACTCTGGCTTAGGAAACCCCTCGCCGCTGTAGAAGCTTGCCAAGGCGAGGTCTGCCAAGAGGGCCTCCGCGTCAGGCGATTGTCGGGTCGCGACTTCGCACGTGTCCTCGACGAGGCGATCCAATCCGATAAAGCTCTCCTCGAAACCCGTAAGCCCGAAAAAGAAGGGAGAGCGCAGCGGGGCGTTCTTCGGAAGGAGCAGGCCATTGAGCGCCGCGTGCCGCGCCGGATCGGTGACTTGCTCTCGATATGCAGCGAGGAACGCTTGTGCTTCCGCTAGCGAAAGCTCGCCCTTCAAGGTCGACCCCGCGCTAGCCGTACCGTACACGCGCGTCACCCACAGGAAGACCGCTCGCGTGTTGTCCTCCCGCATCTGGCGCAGGAGCGCTTCGCGAGCGCTCTCAGTCACGATCTCGGATTCCATCACGACGAGTACCGGGAGATTCGCGTACTGGAATAGATCCCGGATGTACGCCGCCGTGTCCGTAGTAAGCTTCTTCAGTATGACTACGGGGAACTCTTCCATGAGTTCCCAGGCGAGGCGCCTCGCCAGAGTCGACCCTCCCGCGCTAGGCTCGTGTCGCAAGTTGATCGTCGCGTTGGTCGACTCGCGCAAGGCGGACTCGACGCTCTTTCTGTATCCCTGGAACGCCGATCGATCGACGTCCAGTCGTTGCGCCAGCTCCGCCCACTCAATGCGCATGCCTCGTCTGAAATCGACGCCGAAGATCCGGTCGCGCGGAAACGAAGCAGCGCGATTACGATGAACAAGCGTCAGGTCTCTCTCGATGCGCGTGAAAAGCGGCAGTGGTACGGGCATGAGTCGTATCGGGTCGCCCAGGGTTCTCTGGGGTACCAAAGCATCCCGGACGTTCATCGATGGTTCGGGGGCGGCTTGGACTGTCGCCTTGTGCAGCAACTCGTTCCGGGTGCAGCTGACGTAGGCCACGTCAGGCGGGTCGATCATCGCCGGGCTCACAATGATAGGCTTCAGGCGGTCGGCGAATGCGGCATCGATGGCCTCGCACGAAAGGCTCGCGTATCGTGGCTCCCGAAACGATCCCAGAACCAGCACACGCACCTCGGTCGGCGCTACATGCTCGGCGATGGTGTAAAGTAAGTCCTGCAGCGGCCGATAGTAGGTTCGTCGCCACTCCCTGGAGGTATTCGCAGGTGGAGCATCGGAGATATCGGTGCGCCCGTTGGCAAAGAACCAGGCAGTACCTCGTTCGAGCATGTCGGTGTCGATCGGCCTGGCGTTCGGCCACGACTGTTGGACGGAGCGCCCGCTGGCTTTCAACGTGCCCTCCGCAGGGGGGGCCACACCAAAGTCCACCACCAGGGACCACGGCAATGCCGCTAGCTTGCCTTGCTCGTTTAGAACCTCTGCCCCACTTAACACGGCGATGTTGAACCCACGATCGTCGAATCCCCCGACATCGCTCCAAGCCGCGTCGGAAAGCGCCCCTCCGGCAGCCTCGGTGACACCAAGTGGTATGATCACCGCTCTGTCTGCGGGGAACTTGCTTCGGGACTCCTTGAGGAATCTTCGCAAGTGGACAGCGGACCACACGAGTGCCTGTTGGTACTGGGCGGGTCCCATATCCAGCGACTCCCCGCCCGTAGTTCGTACCTTATTAATGAACGCCAAACCGGCCGCTACCTGCGCGAGAAGCAACTGTAGCCTCAGATCGTCGTACCGCTGGGAGATCTGCGATGCCGCCGTGTCCAGTACGGCGGTCCGGCCAGCGAGTAGATCGCCGGCCCAGGCGCGTTCTTGTTGCTGGAGCGCCGCGATTCCCGCACAGTGGCCGCAGGCAAGGGTGTCCGCAAGATCGAACCATCGCTGCTCGCCAAGTCCTCGAAGTTTTCGGAGGAGCGTGGCTAGCTCGAAGTATGCGAGATCGTAGAAAGTGGGAATACCGGCCCTGTAGGACGCCAGATCAATCATGCAGAGCTCCATTACGGCAGCGTCCATGTTCACTCTTGCCATGACGTTATCGGCGTGACAGTCACCGTGGCACGGCCCAAGCATCGGACGGACGACTGGAGCGTCATCATCGGCCATCGCGAAACGGATCGGATTGGGCAACTCGAAGCCAAGATGAGCGATGCCCGTTGCATAAAGAACCTTCTCACCGAATATCGTGGAGGCGTTGTCTTGAATCCGGCCACCGCCGTCAGGAGTAATCATGTAGCCAAGCATTCTCTTTACGACCGCGCTGCCAGATTCTGGGGCCTCGGCTAGCTGCATTAATTGTGGCGTCCAGAGGGTATCGCCTAGGCGCGCGTATACTGCCTTGAGGAGTTGAATAGACTCTACAACGGGTCTCCACTCGATTCTTGATCCTCCTGCAAGTTCAAGAAGGAGTGCGTACTGATCATCGACCTTCACGCATTGCACGAGCTGAGGAATCCGGCCACGAAATGCGCCGTCACGCTCGGCAGCCTCATGTCGTGCCGCCTCATCCTCGTAGGCCGTCGGGATCGTGTCGATCTTCAGGATGAACAGACCATCACGCTTACCCTGGGCATCCACAAGGAAGACCCAAGCTCCGGAACGTCCTGCGAGTCGTTCGCGAAGATGAAGCTCGATACCCGTCTCGCGGTGCACTTCCTCAAGGAGTGGTTGAACCTCTTCCGGGAAAGCTAGTGCGGTCATCGAGTTGCTCCGTCCATCTGGGTACGATGCCACCGATGCGGGAAACATGAAATCGACGCTGAAAGAACGTCCGGATTCCAGCTCAACGACCGACAAGAGCGAAGGACCGGATCGACAGCGTGGCTGGAATCCACAACGCTCCCTTAGCGCTGCCCAGTCGCAGAAAGCAAGGAGAGAGCCTTTGGCAACACGGGTCCCGTCAAAGACGGGTGGGTCCCGAAAACGTGTGCGGCCGGCCCAGTCGGTTGCGTGACGACAGCGTAGGAGAGCCAATCCGGACCATGTCAACGCAAAGTAGAAATGTCCTCGCTTCTCCCAAGTAGAGATGTCCTCTCGGAGCCGCGGGTCGCAGGCGCAGCGGGGCGCATTTAGCTGGTCTAGATCGTGGCACGGAGTCGCTTCTTCTCTCGGAGGCCGACCTTGCGGCTGGGGAGCCGCTTGACGTCCCGCTCCCGTTGCTGGGCGGCGATCTGTGCGAACGCCGCGCCAAGCCGTTTATGGGGCACGACCGCGCCCGGTGCGATCCGCGCCGTGTCGCGGTGGAGCAGGCGATAGGCAAGCGCGGTCCCCGCACAGGTAATCGTAACTGTGCCGTCGGCATCCTCGCGGACGGCCGCAGTGGCGCCGCGCAAGCCCCGCGTGCGCACGCTGTCCTCGAGCAGGTACAGGCCGCGCTTGTAGTTGATCGTCAGCTGCTTGGTGATGCGCCGCTGGGCGTGCAGGGTGAGGATCGCGTCCAAGGACTCGTCAGCGCGCAGCGGCCGGTGGGCGTCGTAGGTCTCCCGCGGCGGGCGGGCGAAACGTCGATTGTAGTCGGCCATGAATGTGGGCAGGTGCGGCGCCGCCGCGGCCGGGGTGGAGACCCCGCGGAGACGTAGCTCTTTGACGAGCCGCTCTTGCAAGGTGAGATGCGCGCGCTCCACACGGCCTTTCGCCTCGGCGCTGTTCGCGCAGATGCTGTCGATATTGAGCGCCCGTAGCGCCCGACCGAACTGCGACAACCCGGCATCACTCGTGGTTTTTGCGGGGATGTGGAACACGCTCGCCCGGTCGCTGTAGAAGGCCATCGGCTTGCCGTGCTGGTCCAGACAGCCGCGCGTCGCTGCAAAGTAGTCGAAGGTCGTTTCGGCGTCGGCGAAGTGCAGCTGCATGAGACGACTCGTGGCATCGTCGACGCAGACCAAGAGTGTGCACGCCGGCCCCCGGTCCTCGAACCAGCGGTGATCGCAGCCATCGATCTGCACGAGCTCGCCCAGGCACGCGCGCCGCTCCCGCGGCTGGTAACTCCGTCGGGCCCGTCGAGCGCGCGGCACCCAGAGCTCGGCGTCGGTCATCCACTGCCGCAGCGTTTCGACCGAGAGCCGCAGCC
>JAJCZP010000277.1 GCA_029262315.1 Deltaproteobacteria bacterium
CACTCGGGCTCACACGCCCCACAGTTGATGCACTCCTCAGTAATGACCGTCGCCATCCATCCATCCTTTCCGCGAGCGGGGACCCCGACGCGCTCTCGATTGGAGCGCGGGACCAGCAGATATTCGCAGCCGATTCTGCTCAGATCCTACGAAACTGTCAACGAAATCAGCCACTAGGGCACAGGCCGAAAATTGCACGTCGGCAGGTGAGTGTGGTATCGATGCGCGCGGTCTGGAAACAGGGTGGTGCGGTGGTCAGGACAGCGGTGGGGGCTCGGATACGCGCGTGCGTGGGGGCTCGGATACGCGCGGACGTGGGGGCTCGGATGCGCACTCGCGTGGGCACTCGCCTGCCCCCCGATGGCACTCGGCGGGACGGTGATCGCCGATATCGCCGAGGGCACCTTGCTCCGGCAGGTAGATGGCGCGACCGCCATCGAGGCGCGCCTCGCGGCCTCGCTGCTCCTGGTCCACGTCGTCCACGACGCGGTCCAGGCTGGCGTGCTCAGGCCAGCAACCGTCGTCGCCATCGTTCCAGGCCCTGACTCCACACCAACCCAGATCGAAGCGACGCACCTCACCGTCGACGAGCTCCTGCTCCTGCTGCTGCTGACCGGAGACCGGACGGCCGCCCATAGCCTTGCCCTGTCCATCGGGCCGGACATCGAACAAACGCGAACCCGCATGCTCCAGGTCGCCTCCCGGCTGGGCCTGACGGCAACGCGCGAGCCATCGACCACGGACGAGGCGCCGGCGGTGGATCACGCGCTCCACACCTCCGCCCGCGATCTCGCCCAGCTTGGACTCGCCATCACACGGGCGCCGGCCATCCGGCCGCGACTCGATCTGGATGGGGCGCCCATCGCCAACGGGCAGTTCATCGTCCGGGCCACCGATCCGCTCATCGCGACCGAACTCCGGAAAGGCACGGCGCGCGCCGCAATGGTACTCGGGCGTCGCGACGATCTCGAGCTGCTGACGGTCGCCACCGGCACCGATGCCCACGAGGCGGCCTGGGAGTTGCTGACGGATGCGCTCGATCGCTACGAACGCCAAGTCATCGTGCACTCGGGTCAAGAGGTCGGCCCCCCCGTACACGTGCGCGGTGGCATCATCCCACGCTTCACGTCCGTCGCCGCCGAGCGTTTCGCCATCACGGCGCGACGTGACTCCGCTCTGCACGTTGGAACTCGCCTCCAACTCCCAACGCATGTGGATGCTCCGGTTGACGTCAACGAGACGGTCGGCGAGCTGGTGATTGAGCAACAGGGTGAGGTCGTCGCGGTCGTTCCGCTGATCGCCCCCCGAACCATCGCCCCTCGGCACTGGCTGGGCGCATCGCTGCGTTGAGGGCCCCTGCGCGGAGCGCCCGTGCTCCGATCGGCATCGCAGCTGCAAGGCGCGCTGCACCCGCTGCGCGGCTCGCGCTCAGCACGTCTAGCGCGCGGGCGCCGATGGCGTCGGGCCCCCCAAACAACGTGGGGTTGAGGGCCCGCGTGGCGGGGCGCTGGGGAACGGGTAAGCCCTCGGAGATAACGAGCGCGCCCCCTAGAGGAACAAGGGGACGAAGATTACTGCGACTTTGCCGACCAGCTTGATGAGGATGTTCAGGGACGGGCCCGCGGTGTCTTTGACGGGATCGCCGACCGTGTCGCCGATCACTGCCGCCTTGTGGGCTTCGCTGCCCTTGCCGCCGTGGTGTCCGGCCTCGATGTACTTCTTGGCGTTGTCCCAGGCACCGCCCGCGTTCGCCATGAACACGGCGAGAACGAAGCCGCTCATGAGCGAGCCCATCAGCAGACCGGCCAATGAATTGACGCCGAGCGTCCATCCCATGAGGATCGGTACCGTGATGACGATCATGCCGGGCAACAGCATCGAACGGAGCGCCTGTGTGGTCGCAATGTCCACGCAGGCCACGTAGTCGGGCTTGCCGGTGCCTTCCATGATGCCGGGGATCTCGCGGAACTGACGTCGCACCTCGGTCACCATGTCGAAGCCGCCCTTGCCCACCGCGCGCATCGCGAGCGCGCTGAACACGAACGGAAGCAGACTGCCGATGAAGAGCCCGACCATCACGTGCACCTCGGTGAGGCTGACCGACTCGATCTTCGCAACGGCGAAGAAGGTCGCGATCCATGCCAGAGACGCGAGCGCCGCCGATCCAATCGCGAAGCCCTTGCCGACGGCCGCCGTCGTGTTACCGACCGCGTCGAGCGCCTCGCAGCGCTCGCGGACGTCCTTACCGAGACCGGCCATCTCCGCGATGCCAGCGGCGTTGTCGACGATCGGACCGTAGCAGTCGATGGCGAGCACACTGCCAAGCGTGACGAGCATCCCCATCGCCGCGATTGCCACGCCGTAGAGGCCGCCGAGCGAGTGGGCCCAGAGCGTCGCAACGGCCACCAGAACAACCGGCGGGATCGTGCTCATCATGCCCACAGCCAGCCCCTCGATGATCGTCGTGGCCGGACCCGACTCCGCCGCCTTGGCGATGCCTTTGACCGGACCACGATCAGCCGTGAAGTACTCGGTGGCGAGACCGATGCCCGTCCCGGCGCCGAGGCCGATGACGAGGGCGAGAAAGATCTTGAGCTCGCCGATGTAGAACCACACGATGAGCAGCGCCATGACCACGGCCAGCGCGTTGGAGATGTAGAGGCCCTTGTTCATGCTGCGGTGCGCCTCTTCCGCCTGCGCCTCGAACGAACCGGAAACCTCGGGCGGCTGCACGAACAGCGTACCGACGATCGAGCACAGAACGCCGACCGCCGCCAGATAGACCGGCAATTTCACGTACTCCATGCCGAGCGGAATGCCGAGCACCATGGCCGCGGCGATGGCGGAGACGTACGACTCGAAAAGATCAGAACCCATGCCAGCGATATCACCCACATTGTCGCCGACGTTGTCGGCGATCGTCGCCGGGTTGCGCGGGTCGTCCTCGGGAATCCCCGCCTCGACCTTGCCGACGAGGTCCGCACCGACGTCGGCGCTCTTGGTAAAGATGCCGCCGCCCACGCGCAGGAAGAGCGCCACCGAGGAGGCGCCAAACGCGTAGGTGAGCCAAACCTTCGGATTGTCGGTCATACCCCACACGAGACCGTAGCCGAGCAATCCGAGGCCGACGACGTAGAAGCCCATCACGCCACCGCTCGAGTACGAGGTCTTCAAGGCCACTGCGAAGCTAGTGACTGCGGCGTGCGCGGTGCGAGCGTTCGCACGCGTCGCAACGGACATACCAAGATACGCCGCAAGGGCGGACATCCCGGTACCGAAGATGTAGGCCAGCCCGGCGCTGAAGGACACCACGATCCACAGCACCAGGAACATCACGCCGGCGAAGATGGCGAGCGAGCGGAACTCCCGCTTCAGGAACGCCTGGGCCCCGTCGCGAATGGCCGCCGAGATCTCGACCATTTGAGGCGTGCCCTCTTCCTGTCGCATCACGTACGCAGAAAGGTACGCGGCATATCCGAGGCCGATCAGCCCTGCCAGCACCGCAATGTTGATCATCGATTTCCTCCAGTCAGCATATCCATGGGATCCATGTGTACGAACTCATTCAGACGCGCCATCGAGCGACGGGCGTCAATTCCGGGTGTCAGGTCTCGAGGCAGGAACTCCCGATGCCGAGCGTCATTCGGTGACCAGACGCTCGGGAACGGTCAATCGTCGCGACGGAGATCCTCCTGCGGCAGATCGTCATCGTCGGAGCGATTGCCGCCGCGTGACTCGCCACGCGGGCTCCGCACCAAGGCTTCGAGATCGTAGAGATACCAAGCATCGTCGATTCTATCGTAGCGCCACACCCGCCCCGACTCCGTGTCGAGAACGAAGATTCCTTGCTCCGCGGCTCCACCGAACGTGTAGCGTGCGCCGTCGCCAGCGTACGCGTACGATGCCGCTCCGACGAGCAGCAACATCACCAAGCCGCCCTTCAAGAGAAATTTCACCTGGCACCTCGGAACCCAGTCAAGCTTTTGGACTGCGCCAGGCGGTAAGTACTGGTGGCGCGAGAGAAAGTTCGCTTGCTGTACCCGATGATCCTAATGAGTGCAAGCTATCACCTTGCAAGGTCGCGAGGAATGCTTAGACTTCCTGCCGCGCAGTTCGCTCGAAACGAAAGGAGCCTTCGACAATGAGTGCGAAGCTGATTCATCTGCACGATAAGGCACGTGAGGGGATCCTCGAAGGGGTCAACCTCCTCGCCGACACGGCCAAGGTCACCCTCGGGCCACGAGGCAGGAACGTCCTCCTGGAACGAAGCTTTGGCGCACCGTTGATCACCAAAGACGGGGTCACGGTGGTGAAGGAGATCGAACTCGAGGGCAAGTTCGAGAACATGGGGGCACAGCTCATACGCGAGGTTGCTACCAAGACCTCCGATGTGGCCGGCGACGGCACGACCAGCGCCACCGTGCTCGCACAGGCCATCGTCCGTGAGGGCCTCCGGTTGCTGGCCGCCGGCTACGATCCGATGAGCCTCAAGCGAGGCATCGACGCCGCGGTGGCCACCGCCATCGAGGCCGTCAAAGCGCAGAGCAAGCCGGTGAAGGATCACGCGAAGATCGCCCAGGTGGGCACGGTGTCGGCCAACGGCGAAGCCAGTATCGGCAATCTCCTCGCTGATGCCATGCAAAAGGTCGGCAACGAGGGCGTCATCACCGTCGAGGAGGCCAAGGGCCTCGAGACCACTCTAGACGTCGTCGAAGGGATGCAGCTCGATCGTGGGTATCTGTCGCCCTACTTCGCGACCAACCCGGAGAAAATGCTCGTCGAGCTCGACGACCCGCTCCTACTGTTCCACGAGAAGAAGATCTCGAACATGCGCGACCTGTTGCCGGTGCTCGAACGTACCGCGCAGAGCGGTCGGCCATTGGTCATCATTGCCGAGGAGGTCGAGGGCGAAGCCCTCGCCATGCTCGTCGTGAACAAAATGCGGGGCACACTCAGTTGCGCCGCCATGAAGGCACCCGGCTTCGGCGACCGCCGAAAAGCCATGCTAGAGGACATGGCCATCCTGACGGGCGGCCGCCTCATCACCGACGACCTCGGCCTGAAGCTCGAGAACGTCACCCCCGCAGACCTCGGCAAGTGCGCACGTGTCATCATGGACAAGGACACGTGCACCATCGTCTCTGGCGCTGGCAAGAAAGCCGACATCCAGGGCCGCATCGGACAGATTCGCTCCCAGATCGAGGCGACGACCTCCGACTACGATCGGGAAAAGCTCCAAGAGCGGCTGGCCAAACTCACCGGCGGTGTCGCGATCCTCCGCGTGGGCGCAGCCACCGAGGTCGAGATGAAGGAGCGCAAGGCACGGGTCGACGATGCCATGCACGCGACGAAAGCCGCCGTCGAGGAGGGCATCGTGCCTGGCGGCGGGGTGGCACTCCTGCGGGCCCAAGCAGCGGTCGAGAAACTGCAGCTTGAGGGCGACCTCGACATCGGGGTCCGGATCGTCCAGCGCGCCCTGGAAGAACCCCTGCGGCAGATCGCGGAAAATGCCGGCGCGGACGGTTCGCTGGTCGTCAACAGGGTCCGCGAGGGCAAAAACGACCTCGGCTTCAACGCCGTGAGCGGCGAGTACGAGCCCCTGATCGCGGCCGGCGTCCTCGACCCGACTAAAGTCGTGCGATCAACCCTGCAAAACGCTGCTAGCGTCGCGGGATTGTTGATCACGACGGAAGCGGCCATCGCCGACAAACCCGAGAAGACAGACGACGATCCGGGCGACATGGAGGGCGACTACTGAGTGCCCTGGGGAGCCCATGGCCGTCGATTGCCGCTTGCGGCACCCCAGGCTTTGTGCGAAACGACGACACAGGACGACCCGCAAGCAGCGGGAAACGGAACACTTTCAAGGAGGATAGAGATGCGGAACGTGAGCAAAAGAGCGGCGGGGATCGCTGTAGCGGCACTGCTGGTATCCACAATTGGGGTCGGCTGTTCCAGCAAGCCGAATCCGGAGACCGTCGCAGCCGCGCAGCGCGCTGATGCGGCCGCCGCAAAGGCCGACTCGGCAGCGGCGCGTGCGGAAGCCGCGGCCGGCCGCGTCGAGGATGCTGCTCGCCGGGCCGAGGCGGCGGCGCAAAAGGCCGAAGCCATCTTCATGAAGCACATGCGGAAGTAGCTCTTCCGCACGCAATACAGCGACGCCTTCGGGCCAAGCATTAAGGGCGCCGGCCGTCGATCATCCGAACGACGGCCGGCGCCCTTTTTTCATCTCAGTCGAACGTCACGACGGTCTTGAGCGACACGCTTTGTCCCGCCGTGCGGTACGCCTCGTCGATCTGCTCGAGCGGAAACCTGTGCGTCACGACCTGCTCGGCTGACACGACGCCCTGTTCAATCAACCGCAGCGCCTCGCGCGTATCGTCGGGACCACACGAATAGCTCGGGACGAGCCGGATCTCCCGAAAGTAGAGATCATGCGGCTGAATCGCGAGACGATCGTCCGGACGGCTGGTCGTAAAGAAGACGACGGTGGCACCACGACCGGCAAGCCCAAGACCGAGTTCCATTGCTTCGAGACTCCCCGGACCGATAATGACGGCGTCCGCCATGTTCCCGCCGGTGATCTCCTCGAGACGAGCCACCGGATCCTCGCGATCGACATCGATCGTGGCATCGGCACCGAGTTCGCGGGCGCGTGCCAGTCGAAACGGCACCCGGTCGAGCCCGATCACCTGCCGGGCTCCTCCATGGCGAGCCAGACGCACGTGCAACTGCCCCATGATCCCGAGACCGATGATGGCCACCCGTTCGCCACCCCGGAGACCGGCTCGACGCAATGATTTGACGATACAGGCCACGGGCTCGACGAGCGCCCCGTCGACGAACGAGACGTCAGCGGGAAGCGGCAAGGTATCCTCGCGCACGTTCCCTGCCGGCACGACGAAGTATTCGGCCATACCACCCGGATCGAGTCGCGACGCACGCCACGCGGCGCACTGGACGAATTCTCCTCGTTGGCACAAATCGCAGCGCATGCACGGCGCGTGATGATGAACGAACACCCGGTCGCCGGGGTGAAAGGTCTCGACCTCAGAACCAATAGCGGCCACCTCGCCCGCCGGCTCGTGACCGAACACCAGCGGGGCCTTCCGCTGCATGTACCAGCCCATGATGTCGCCGGAACAAATGCCGCACGCGCGGGTACGGATCAGGAGTTCCCCAGGGGCGATCTTCGGGACCGGCAGGTCTCGAATCGAGATGCGGAGATCTGTGTCCAGGTACGCACCACGCATGCGCGCGGGGATACCGGGTGTCTGGGTGACGGGCGGGCGCATGGGCGTGCGCTGGGACGGGGACGACTTAGATCGCGGAGGGCACGAGGGCATACTTGATGCCCTGCCCCTGCTGCAGCAACGCCAGCACCTGTTCGAGATCTGGAAAACGGTACGTGTCCGTAATGAGCGGCCGGCCGTCGATCGTCCCCTCCGCGAGCAACCGCTGCGCCTGCTCGACGTCGCGGGGGGTAAAATGGAACGGGCTCAGGACGGTGATCTGATCATAGTGCAGGCGGCCGGTATCGAACGACACCCGTGTCCCCGACGGACAGCCACCGAAGAGCACGAGCGTGCCGCCGCGCCGCACGTACTGGATCGCTTGCTCCCAGACGGGCGGCTGGCCCGTACACTCGATGACGACATCAGCACCGCGTCCGCCCGTCCCCTCCGCCACCTGGGCGTAGGCGCTGGCGGGATCGGTGGCGACCAAGACCGTCGCTCCCGCACTCTCGGCAGCTTCCGCACGGTAGCGGCGCCGCCCGAGGACGGTAATACGCTCGATCCCCATGCTGCGAAGCACCAGCACGTGCAGCAAACTGATCGCCCCCGCGCCGATGATCAACACCGAATCGTCGGGCCGAAGCGCGACCCGATTGATGGCATGAACGACGCACGACAGCGGCTCGAGCAACGCGGCCTCGGCGTAGCTGAGCGACGCTTCCTTCGGGAACATGTTGGTCTGGACGATCTGGGACGGCAGCTTGACGTATTCGGCGTAGGCGCCAAGCACCATCTTGTCCATCACCGTGGTGCAAAGGTTCTCCTGCTGATGCTTGCAGTAGTAGCACGCCTTACAGGGAGCCGTCGGTACGGCCATGATGGCGTCGCCCTCGCGAAAGCCCTCGACCCCCGACCCGACCGCGGCGAGGTCGCCTGCGAACTCGTGTCCGAACAGGGTCGGCATCGGCATCTTGGGATGCCCACGTAGGTAGGCCTTCAGGTCGGTGCCGCAGGTCAAGGCGGCCGTCACACGAACGACGACCTCGCCAGGCCCTGGTTCCGGTGTCTCCACCTCCCGGTAGTCGATCTTTCCGGGCTCCAAGAGAAGCTGTGCCAGCATCGACCCGCCGCGCTCCCTTACGCCGCCGACCGCCCTAGAGAGGGGGCCGTCGCCCGGCACCAAAGTGGCACCCGTCTACTGGTGGGGTGCAGTGTTGTCAAGGTGATGGCGGCGCCGCGCGCCCGCCAACCAGACACCGCGATTGCGCCTTCGTGGTACCCAGCGCATCCGTCTGAGCCGCCCCCTCCACAGGACCTGTCTTGGCTCAAGCCGCCGCGGCGATCGTCTTCAGCCCCCGCTCCAGCCGGTTCATGCCCTCCTCGAGCTTCTCCAGCGACGTAGCATACGTGATGCGGATGTTCGCAGGCGCACCGAAATCCTCACCTCCGACCACGGCAACGCCGCATTCGGTCAAGAAATATCGAGCAAGGTCGCCGGCAGCGTCGAGCCGCATACCGCCAACGCTCCGCCCGAGGAACTCGGACATGGTCGGAAAAACGTAGAAAGCGCCGCGCGGCGCCACGCAAGTCACCCCGTCGATCGCCCCAAGCCGCGCCAGGACGTATGCCCGCCGCCGTGTGAACTCGGTAAGCATGGTGCCGACGCACGACTGGTCGCCAGCCAGGGCTGCGATCGCGCCAGCCTGGGTGATCGAGGTGGGGTTCGTCGTACTCTGCCCCTGGATCGTCGTCATGGCCTTCACGACGTGCGCTGGTGCGGCCGTATAGCCGAGACGCCAGCCGGTCATCGCGTAGGTCTTCGACACCGAGCTGATGACGATGGTCCGGGACTTGAGCTCGGGGCACTCGGCCAGGAAATGACGCTGCGTGAACCCGTCGTAGACGAGTCGCTCGTAGACGTCGTCCGAAATGGTGATGAGATTGTGGCGCGCGATGACCTCGCCAAGCGCCCGAAGATCGGCCGCCTCGTACGCGGCCCCCGTCGGGTTGCTCGGGCTGTTCAGGATCACGCCTCGGGTCCTCTGCGTGATCGCGCCTTCCAGCGCCGCAGGTGACAACCGAAACCCCTCACGCTCCTCGGTCTGCACGATGACGGGGCTCGCCCCAGCGAGCTTCAGCATGTCCGCGTAGCTCACCCAGAACGGCGCTGGCACGACGACCTCGTCACCCTCCTGAAAGATGGCCTGGAACGCGTTGTAGAGGGAGTGCTTGCCCCCGCAACTGGCGATGATCTCCTGCGGTTCGTACGTCAGGCCGTTGTCACGTGCGAGCTTGGTGATGATGGCGTCTTTCAACGCCAGAGTACCACCGACGGGCGTGTACTTCGTCTGACCGGCCCGCAGGGCCTCGGCCGCCGCGGCTTTGATGTGCTCGGGCGTGTCGAAGTCTGGCTCGCCGGTGCTGAAATCGACGATGTCCCTACCCTCGCGGCGCAGCTCGGCGAGCTTTGCCGTCACGGCCACAGTCGCCGACGGCTTGACCCGGGACAGACGTTCGCTCAGACGGACAGGCTCGCTCATCGCTGAGTCTTCTGGCGCAAGCGTCCCAGCACGGGCTCTGGGACGAGGCCCTCGATGTCGCCGCCAAGTGTCGCAACCTCTTTGACGAGCCGCGAGCTGGTATAGAAATGCGCCTCGCCGGCCATCATGAATATGGTCTCGATTGTCGACGCCAAGTGTCGATTCATCATTGTCATCTGGAACTCGTATTCGAAATCGGCAACAGCGCGGAGGCCACGGATGATCACAGACGCGCCCACGCGTTGCACATAGTTGATGAGTAATCCGGAGAAGCTTTCCGCCCTGACGCGACCGCCGCAGTGACGAAAGGTCTCGTCGATCATCGCGACCCGCTCCTCGGCCGGAAACATGGCGGTATCCTTGTGTGGATTGAACGCAACGGCCACGATCACCGTATCGAACACCTGCAGGCTGCGCTCGATGATGTCGACGTGACCGTTGGTTATGGGATCGAACGATCCCGCATAGACGGCGAGGGCCGCCCGCCCCGTTCCTTCACTCTGGGTTGCCATGAATTGTCTCCGCCGTGCGCTCGCGGGTGAAGAGCGCAATCCAGGTTTCACCGTAGCATCGATGCAATCGTCGCACGAACACGCCCACCCGTTCGGGCAAATCTTCGTTGCGCCCGTGCTCGGCAACGACCCAGCCCGCGTCCTCCAGCACGGCCGTACTCTCCAGCCGCTCGAGCGTTGGCACCAACTCGCCCTGTCCGTAGGGCGGGTCCAGGAACACACCCCCGAAACGCCGCCCCTCGTCCGCCAGGTGCCGGAGCGCCCGAGCAACCGGCATACCGATCACCTCGCCGGCGAACCCGGCAGCAGTCAGGTTGGCCCGAATCGCCTGCACGGCCGCGGGGCTGGAATCCACGAAAACCGCAGCGCTGGCACCGCGGCTGAGCGCCTCGATACCGAGACCTCCGGTGCCCGCAAAGAGGTCCAGCACGGTCAGACCAGTCAACGAACCCCGACTCTGCAGGATCGAGTACACGGCTTCCTTCACCCGATCGGTGGTCGGACGGATCTCACGGCCCCGGGGGGCGCGCAGGCGCCGACCCCGCGCACTTCCTGCAACGATGCGCACTATTGGAATACGAAGCTGAGCCCGATCTGGGCGGGCGCTTTATAGCGGCCCCCATCACCCGACCGCAACTACCCGCGGACCCGACCCGGCTTGACTCACCGCCGGCCGATCTTTAGGAGGAGGGCGAAGGAACCCGGCGAGCTCGCGGGCTCGCACGAGGAGAACCCCGCCGGTGAACATCGCGCTGCTTCCCGCAAAGCCGCTGGCTCTCGGCAAGAGTCGACTGGCCCCGCTGCTCTCGGCCAGCGACCGGGCCGCGATCGGCCACGCCATGTTCACCGATGTCCTGCGAGCGCTCTGCAACGCCGCGAGCCTCGATGCGGTCATCGTCGTGACCGCGGATGAGACGCTGGCCAGTGAGGCCGAGACGGCCGGGGCCTGGCTGATCCGCGAGTCGGCACCCACAGGGCTCAATGCGGCAGTCATTCAAGGCACGGATGCCGCCGTCACCCGCAACGCCACAACCGTCCTCGTCGTCTTGTCGGACATCCCATGGATCACGGGCCCGGACGTCGACGCGCTGTGCCTCGACGCGCCGACGAAAGGCGCGCTCGTCGTCCCGTCGAAGGAAGGCACGTTCACCAACGTCCTCTTACGTCGCCCACCGACGCTGTTCCGTCCGGCGTTTGGGCGCCACAGCCTGAGACGACATGTCGCCGCCGCCGAGGCGCACGGGCTGCCGTGCCACATCTGTCCGCACGAGCGCATCGGCTTCGATGTCGACACGCCCGACGATCTACGCGCCTTCGCGGCCGTCGAGAGCCCGACGGCTACCTACCGCGAGACGGTACGACTCGGCCTCGCTCCGCTACGCCCGGTCGCGTAGCACAGCCGAACACCGGCGGGCGCGCAACTCACGCGAACGGCAAAGCCGACACCGTCGCTGGCGCGATGCCGTCCTGCATGTGGACGTCGAGCGTCGTTCCGGGCTCACAATGCTGCCGACGCACGTACCCTAGCCCCACGAACTGGCCGCGATCCCACGACCAGGCCGCACTCGTGATCCACCCCACTTCGCGGTCACCGACCAGAAGCTTATCGTTCGGACGCGGTGCGGGAGATTCCGCCGCTCCACCCACGAGCAGGATGCCGACCAAGCGGCGGTTCACCTTCCCGCGAGCAGTCACCCGCTCGACGATCTCCTGTCCGAGATAGCATCCCTTCTGAAACGAGATCGCATCCTCGAAGGGGGTCTCGAGGGCAAGTGTGTCGCTCGTCACATCGCGACCCAAGCGGGCCACGCCGCTCTCGATCCGCAGCAACTCGTGGGCCTCGTACCCCACAGGTTGCGCCGCGCCTGACTCGACGACACCCGACCACCATGCCACCGCGCCCGCTGTCGGCATCACACACAGGTACCCACCCACACCGGGCCCCGGGACGCGAACGATCCTGATCGGGCCCTCGTGCGCGTCGACTGACACATGGTCGTAGTCGTCCACTGGCGGCGTCGACACACCCCGGCCCACGAGCACGGTAGCGGCGTCGGGACCGAACAGACCAAAGACGTGCTCCGATGCTCCGCTCGGATGCAGTTCGACATCGTCGGCAACGATGTAGCGCTCGAGAGCGGGGACCGCGGCCGCGACGCCGGTCGCCGCGCCAACGAGGACAACCGCGTCCTCGTCCACCAGGGCCGTGACGTCAGCGACGACCTTCCCCTGATCCGTCAGCACGAGGGCGCGGCAGCCCTGCCCCACCACGCGCGCCTTGATGTCGTTCGACAACATTCCCTGCAAGAAATCGCCGCGGTCGCCCCCGTCCAGGCGCACGACGCCCTCGAGGCTCAGATCGACGAGCGCCGCCCCTGCGCAGAGGTGGCGATACTCGGCCGCCGGATCCCCGAAATGCCCGACGATCGCCATCCCTTCGCTCTCGGTCATGACCGCACCATGCGCGCGCGCCGCCGCCCCGATGATGGACTCTGAATCCGTCACTCTCGCTCCCCTCGTACGCCCCTGGGCCTCGACATCATCCCGCCGCCGCGAATCGTTCAGTCGTGCTTTCCAAACGATCGCTGAGCACCCGCGTCAGGTTCAGGAAGACGGTGGCCGCGATACGCGGATAGCGACGTTGGAGTCGCTCGAGAAACCGCTGATCGACCGCCAGCAGCTCCATCTCTCCGATGGCCACGATGTCGGCGGTACGTTGTTGCTTCCGGACGAGGCCCATCTCGCCAAACACGTCTCCACGGCCGAGCTTCCGTACATTGCGCGGCCGACCATCAGGGCCGTGCACGATGACGTCGGCATCACCCGTGATAATGACGAACATCTCCTCGCCCATTTCGCCTTGTCGCACCGCCGCCTCGCCGGCTGCGACGGTCTTCAGCGAGCCGAGCAACACCGCGATCCGCGCCTGCGCACGCCGGAGCCCGTGGAAGAGCGGAATGGTTTTGTGCGGGTCCTTCCCGAGCTTGGCGAACATGACGTCGAAGATCGTCACGATACGCGTCTGCGCGAGAAGCGCCGGCAGGAGCAACAGATTGGTCGCGAGGGCCGCCACCATCGTCGCGGCCGACAGAGCGCCGAAGTCCCTGATGGGCACAAAGTCCGAAAGGCGCATGACCAGAAAACCAAGCGTGAGCGCGCCCGACGTGTACACGATGGGTCGCCCCACCGTGCGAAGCGCCGTCGCCAACGAGCGATGCTCGTCCTGCGTCACCTGCAGTTCCCGATTGAACCGCACCATGTAGTGAATGGTGCTGTCGACGGAGATCCCGAGCGCAATCGCCGCGATGATGCTGGTCCCAATGTTGAGCATCGTGCCGGACCAGCCGAGGAGGCCGAAGAACATTACGATGGGAAGCACATTGGGCAACATCGCGACGAAGCCCACCTTCAACGACACGAACAAGGCCGACATGAGGAGAAAGATGACGACCAAGGCCACCGTCACACTGGTCACCTGACCCCAGACGACGTCGTCGGTCGTCCCGTTCAGCAGGATGATATTCCCGGTCGGGACCACTGGGACGCTTCCCGGTTGATACTTCGCGGCCCAGGCCCGGATGGCGAGCAACACGTTTGCGATTTCGGTCGACGTCTCGAATCGAGTGCGGACCAGCACGTTGGCTTGGCCGAAATTAGGCGCAATGACCGACCGGAACGAGCGAGGATTCCCCTTGACCAGCGCCAGCACCTCGCCCAGCCGACTCGGATCATCCCAGAAGCTTTCGAGCTCGGCAGCCTCGACCATGTTCCCGTCGTCGTCGATGATGATGTCGCCCCCGCCAGCGCCACCGCCAGCGCGCAATCCCTGATCGAGAAGATCGAGATAGTCGGTGATGGCAACGGAGCGTGTGACCCCGGGAATGGTGGCAATGAAGCGTTGCAGGGCTCGGAGACGCTTCAGCGCCTCATAGGTCATCATGGACCCCGGCTCCTCGTCCCCCACGACGACATAGAACGGCAGCGCTCCAGCGACGTGTTCGCTGATCGCATGGTGATCGCGACGCACCGGCGAATCTTCAGGAAAGTACGCCAAGAAATTGGTGTCGGCCTGAATCCTCGGTACCGCGTACAGGGCGACCAGCACGACCGCGGCCGCGGCACCGAAGATCAGGCGACGATGCCGAATGTCGATCTGCGCGAGACTCGCGAGCCAACTTCCGAGTCCCGATTCGACCGCGGCTTCGGGATTGCCGGCGAGCGCGCGGCCCGCATATCGGCGCTCGGGCATGACGACGATGAGCGCCGGCACCAACGTGATCGACAGCACGAAGAGAAACGCGATGCCGATGACGGCGTACAGCCCGAGCGCTCTGACCGCCTGGATCGGATTCAGGAGGAGCGAAGAGAAGCCGACACCCGTCGTCAGCGCCGAGATGAACACCGGCATCCCCGCCTCAGAGAGCGCACGGAGCACGGAGTTCCCCTCACCGCTCGGATCTTCCACCTCGAGGTAGTATCGCGCCACGACGTGGTTGGCGTAGGAGCTGCCGATCACGATCAGGAGGGAAGGCAGTACGAGCGTCCCCAGCGTGATGGCATCGCCCATCCAGCCCATCGCGCCGAGCGTCCAGGTCGCACCCACGATCACGCACAGAAGCGGCAGTGTCACCCCACGTCGCGTGCGGAAGGCAAAGAAGAAGACGGTGATGACGAGCGCGAGACTCGCGGGTGTCAGGACCCAGAGATCGCGTCGCATCAGCGCCAGGCCGTTGACCTTGAGATGCGACAGGCCGGTGAGGTAGGCGCGCTCGGGACCGGACGCGTTCACCTCGTCGGCAAATGCTCGCAACTCCTCGTCGATGCGCTGCGCTTGGCTGCCCTCCGCGGCCGCGTCGGTGAGAAAGACGTTGATCGCCGCCCCCCGACTGTCAGACGCGATCAGATTGCCCGCGTAGAGGGGGTTGTCGCGAATGCGCCCGCGCAGCACCTCGCGCGCCGCCTCGGTGCGGGGAAGGTCGGGAATCAGGAGTGGCGGATCGATCACATCGGCGATCGGATCGCGGACGCTCGTCAGGCTGATGACGCTCGCAACGCCCTCGATGGCGCTGGCGCGATCGGTGATCGACTTGATCTTCTCGAGGGTCGCGGTAGCGAGGACGTCATCCCCGACGATACCGATGATGTTGACCTCGTCGTTCCCGAAACGCTCGACGATCGTGTCATAGAACTCTTTGCCGGGATCGTGTCGTGGCAGCAGGGTATCCACCGAGCTGTCCACTCGGAGGTGGCGCGCCCCGGCTCCGAGGACCACCGTGACGGCCGTCACCACGGTGAGGACCAGCCATGGCCGCCGAACGATCGTAGCGTATATCCGCTCCATGAACTTTGGCGAGCATCCGCCACACGTTGCGCAAACTCAAGCCCCCAACGCTTGAGACAGCCTGCTCTGGTCCGATACAAGCGGTTCATGGACCTCAGCGACGTTCTGTACGAGAAGCAAGGCGGCATCGCGTGGATCACGATCAATCGCCCCGAGCGACGCAACGCCTTCCGAGCGCAGACGGTGCGCGAACTCATCGCGTGCTTCCGGGACGCCTGGAACGACGCGTCCGTTGGCGTCGCCGTTCTCACCGGGGCGGGTGACAAAGCCTTCTGCAGTGGCGGCGACCAGAAGGAGCACGTCGCCGGCCCCGAACTCATGGAGGTGGCCTCGCTCCACGGACTGATTCGCACCTTCCCGAAGCCCGTCATCGCCATGGTGAACGGCTACGCCATCGGGGGCGGACACGTGCTGCACGTCGTCTGCGATCTGTCCGTCGCCGCGGACACCGCGATCTTCGGCCAGACGGGGCCGCGCGTCGGCAGCGTCGACCCAGGATTCGGCACGGCCTATCTCGCGCGCGTCATCGGCGAGAAAAAGGCACGCGAGATCTGGTACCTCTGTCGGCAGTATTCTGCGGCACAGGCCCTCGAGATGGGCCTCGTCAACGCAGTCGTACCCGCGAGCGAACTCCGCGCCGAGGTCGAGCGGTGGTGCGCGGAGTTGCTCGCCAAGAGTCCGACCGCGCTCAAGATCGCGAAGTACTCGTTCAACGCCGACTCCGACAACATCGCGGGCATCGGCGCCATGGGATTCAACGCCGTCGAACTCTACTACGACACCGACGAGGCGCAGGAAGGCGCCCGCGCCTTCCTGGAGAAGCGCCAGCCCGACTTCCGGCGGGCCGTCAAATAGCCCCCCGGGCGCGCGGCAGCTAGACTTCGACCAGGATGTCTTCGCCGTCGCGCTTGATCGGATACGTTGCGACCTTGCAGCCGTCGTCGTCGACGTTGACGCCAGTGCAGACGTCGTAGCGCCACTCGTGCCACGGACACGCGACGACCGTGCCTTCCATTTCGCCCTCGCCGAGCGGCCCCCCCTGATGCGGGCAGGTGTCGTCGATGGCGTAGAACGTACCGTCGCAGTTGAAAACTGCGATCGGCTTGTCGCCAACCTCGACGCTAATGCCGCTTCCGGGCGGAATATCGCCTGCGCTCGCCACCTTCATGAACTCGGCCACGGCACGCGCCCCTACTGTTTGCTCTCGAGCTCTTCGTAGGGCTCGATCTCGGGCGCACCGTCCAGAATAGGGCCAGCCACCGTCAGGAGCTTGGCCATCTGATCGCTCTTCTGGTGCACCTCGAGAGCTTCGGGACCGCTGTAACGCTCGAAGAAGAGGAACGTCCGCGAGTCCTTCGCCGCGCGATTGAAGATATACATCAGCGTCTCGGGCTCTGCCGCCTTGACGTAAGCGACCATCTCGCGGGCAGCCTGCTCGAACTCCGCCTCTTTCCCAGCCAGAACCTTGAGCTTTGCGACCATCGTCAGCATTGAAATCCTCCGAACGCGCTCGCCGCTCGAGCGGCGAGGCGGTGGGGAAGACTAACGACGGCCGCCGGTGTTTGCAACGATGGTCAGGCCGCTTCGGCCCGACCCAACCCGAAGGCTTTGATCTTCCGCAAGAGCGTATTGCGCCCGATCCCCAGCCGACGCGCACAAAGGCTCTGGTTCCAATTGCAGCTGATCAAGACCGCATGGATGTAGTCGCGCTCGAGGTCGCGCAGCGGAAAAACGTCCGGCGGGGGCTGCTCCCGCGACCGGCGACCGACGACGGCACGCAGATGGTCCAAACGCGGCGACGCGCCATGCGCCGCGCGCAGCACGCGATCCAGGGTGGCCTCGAGTTCCCGGGCATTGCCTGGCCACATGTCCTCGGCAAGCTCGGCGAGAATTGCGGGATCCAGCGATACCGGCATCCCACCCTCCGAACTCGGTCGTTCCTGGACGATACGATTGGCAATCAGCGGAATATCCTCGCGGCGCTCACGAAGCGGAGGGATGGAAACACGCACGACACCAACGCGGAAGAACAGGTCGCGCCGGAACCGCCCGAGCCGCACGGCCTCCTCGAGGGGCGCGTGCGCCCCGCTGATGACGCGGACGCTGGACCACGAGCCGGCGCTATTCAACGCCAACAACAACTGGCGCTGGAGGTCGGCGCTCAACCCTTCGATCCCATCGATGTAGAGGGTCGCTCCCGGCGGCTCGCTCGCGAGTGCGCTTGGCCCATCCTCACCAAACAACGCCTGGCGCGTCTCGGCCTCGGTACGCTCCGCAACCGGCACGTACACGAACGGGCCTGCCGCTCGTGGACTCTGCGTGTGAATGGCCGCGGCCAACGCGCGCTTGCCGGTGCCATTCTCACCCTGAAGGAGAAGATTCACCTCGGCGTGGCCGAGATCGCTGGCCGCCCGCTCGAGCGCGCGCATCGGAGCGCTGCGTCCCGCGAGCCATGCGGGGAGCGAGGCTGAAAGACTATCGGGCCGTAGGGCGTGATCCGGCGAGTGATCCATGTGGGTCTCCTTCCGCGTCCTGGAACCATAGGACGGTCGGCCCGTTCGACTCTACCGCCGCGTGTAGGGTCAATTCCGTACAGCGACGGGAAAAACACAGGACGTCGGGGTTAAGCGGGCCCATCCGCTTGACGCCGAACGACGTTTCAGCTGACTCTGCGCATGTAGGTCATGCGACCCCGAAAGCCGAAGATTGAGTCATGAGTAGCGAACGCGTCAAGGTCCTGCTGGCCGACGATCACACCATCGTCCGCGAGGGCATCCTGTCCCTCCTCCAGGCGCACGCGGAGATCATCGTCGTCGGCACGGCCGAGAACGGGCACGAGGCAGTCGAGAAAGCCCGGCGCAGCTTCCCGGACGTCGTCGTCATGGACATCGCGATGCCCCTCCTGAACGGCATCGAGGCCGCGCGCCAGCTGAAGAAGATCGTGCCGCAAACCAAGGTCATCGTCCTGACGATGTACGCCGACGAAGAGTACGTCTTACGGGCGCTCCAAGCCGGAGTGCGCGGGTACCTTCTCAAGCGCTCCGCGGCCTCGGAACTGCTTCAGGCAATCCGCACGGTCGAGCACGGCGATTTCTACTTGAGTTCGGATATCTCGCACGTCGTGATCGAGCGCTTCCTCTCCTCGCCGACGCCGCTCGAAGAGGTAGTCGCGCTGTCGCAGCGCGAGCGTCAGATCCTGCAACTGGTTGCCGAGGGACACACGAATCGGCAGATCGCGGCCGCCCTCGGCATTACCCCGAAGACGGTCGACACGCATCGCACTCGGTTGAAAACGAAGCTCGGGATCCACGACACTCCCGGCTTGGTTCGCTACGCGATCCGCAAGGGGATCGTACAAGCGGATACCTAGGGTCGGCGGCCCGCGCTCGGCCGATCGAACCACGCCACCAGGTTCCGCGCGATCGCGGCCGGGGTTCGAGCGCGCAAGCAGACTGCTTCGCCATGCCACGTACACTCCGGGCCATTTCCTTCGACGCCGCGGGAACGCTCTTTCATCCAATCCGACCCGTGGGCGTGCTGTATGCCGAAGTGGCCGCGCGCCATGGCGCGCACGTCGATGTCGAAGCGTTGCAGGGACGCTTTCAGCGGGCGTTCGGCGCGGCCCCCCCCTTGGCGTTCCCCGCCGCGCCAGCCCCCGAGGTTCGGCACCGCGAGCGTGCTTGGTGGCACGCCGTCGTCTCGGAGGTGTTCCGCGACATCCCCATCCCCGACTTCGAGGCGTACTTCGCCGACCTGTTCGAGACCTTCGCCAGCGCTCAGACATGGCGTCCCGACCCGGCCGCTCTTCCGCTCCTGCGGGCCCTGCGCGGGCGCGATATGCGCGTGCTAGTCGTATCGAACTTCGACGCCCGTGTCCGCGGGATTCTCGACGGGCTCGGCATGACCCCGTGGATCGATGCCGTCACCATCTCGAGCGAGGCCGGAGCCGCCAAACCCGACCCCGCGATCTTTCGGGTCGCGCTGAGCGCGAGCGGTCTTGCCCCCGCCGACGTACTGCACGTCGGCGACACGATCCGGGAGGACTGGGCCGGGGCACGCGCGGCCGGACTCCCGGTCTTGCTGGTCGGCGGCGCCGACCTGCGCCAGGCCGCTCCGGAAGCCGACGTCGTCCCCAACCTCGCCGAGGTCGGCTCCCGGCTCGCCCGTCGTTGATCCACGCGCCACCCGCGCCACCGCCGCCGGCCCCATATCCACGCGCCCGTTGAGATTTCTGGGCTTGACTCAACATTCACTACTTTGGTAGTGAATGCCAATGGGCGCGCTCATCGAACGACTGCGTGAGATCGGTCTCGGCGACTACGAAGCCCGGCTCTACGTGGCGCTCGTGCGCCGCCATCCGGCCACGGGCTACGAGCTGGCACAGACGTCCGGGGTGCCGAGCTCGAAGGTCTACGAAGTCCTGCGGCGCCTGCAGGACAAGGATCTCGTCTTCGTGACCGAGGGCGGACGGACCCGCGGCTACATTCCGGTAGATCCCGAGGAGTTCGTCGAACAGTACTCCAGCCGGATGACGCGCACCCTCGAGGGCCTGCGCGACGAACTCGGTGCACTCGGCGGCGACGAGCAGGTTGGCTACGTCTGGAACATCAGCGGCCGCGATGCGTTGCTCGAGCGCGCGGGACGCGCCATCGAGCGGGCCGAGGCCACCATCATCCTGTCCGCCTGGGACGACGAGCTCGCGGAGCTGACCGACGCCCTCACCGCGGCGCGTGCTCGCAAGGTGCGAACCGCGGTCATCGTCTACGGCGCACTCGAGCCGACGGCGTCCGCCGTGTATCGCCATCCGATCCGCGACACGATCTACGACGAGAAGGGCGGCCGCGGCCTCTCGCTCTGCACGGACTCGCGCGCGGCACTGGTCGGGCTCGTCGCGAAGAACGGCAGCGCCTCCGGCGCATGGAGCCGAAACCACGGCTTCGTGACCGCGCTGGAAGACTACCTCAAGCACGACATCTACGTGCAGAAGATCGTCGGCCGCTTTCACGACCAACTGGTGGCCACCTATGGCCGAAACTTCTCGCGTTGGCGCGACGTGTTCTCCGATCGCACGCTGCCACCGAAAGCCCGCACCGCACGAGCACCATCCCAAAGGAGGTCCCGATGAGCGAAACCCCGAGGGCCGTGTACATCGACGGTCGGCTACACCCGCCCGAAGAGGCTACGATCTCGGTTCTGGACCACGGCCTCCTCTACGGCGACGGTGTGTTCGAGGGCATCCGCATCTACGCACGGCGTCCGTTTCGTCTCGACGCACATCTGGCGCGACTCGAAGCCTCGGCCCACGCCATTGCGCTGCTGGTACCGCTCGATCGCGCCGGGCTGGCAACGGCTGTTCGCGACACCGTCCGGGCCAATCGCCAGGCGGACGGCTACATCCGGATGGTGCTGACGCGCGGCGACGGTTCGCTCGGTCTCGACCCGCTCAGCTGCCACCACCCGCGATTGATCATCATCGTGGCCGAGGTGTCGGTCTATCCGCCAGATCACTACGTGGACGGGATCCGTGTGATCACGGCCGCGACCCGCCAGGTGCCGATGGCCAGCGTCGACGCTCGCATCAAGTCGCTGAACTACCTGAAGAACGTGCTCGCGCGCCTCGAAGCCCACGAGGCCGGCGCCGCGGAGGCGCTCATGTTGAACCATGAGGGGTTCGTCGCCGAATGCACAGCCGACAACGTCTTCGTACTGTCAGGCGGACGCCTGCTCACGCCCCCCGCGAGTGAAGGTGCACTCGACGGCATCACGCGTGGCGTCGTCCGCGAACTGGCCGAGCGGGCGGGCCTCGCCTTCGAGGAACGCCGGCTCGCGCGCTACGATCTCTTCGTGGCCGACGAGTGCTTCCTGACCGGCACGGGAGCGGAGATCGTTCCGGTCATCGCCCTCGATGGACGAACAATCGGCGCCGGGACGCCAGGCCCCGTAACGCAACGTCTCGCGGCGGAACTCCGCGAACTCGCATCCCGCGAGGGCGAACCCCTATTCTAGCTCGGATGCCGCGATGCCCAGCACGCCCTCGACGGTGTTCGCCTCTGTCAGGAGGAGCCTGCGTGCTCCTCACGGCGAGCCTGACGCTCGAGGAACTCGTCCAACTGATCGAGCGAAACCTGCGGTCCAGCAACGAGTCGCATCGGCAACGCCGAATAGGGCAGCACCGATCCTAGCTCCCCCCCGTGGTGGCGCGCGCCCGCGTAGTGCACGCGCATCACGGGTTGCGTATAGAATGGTGGCGGCACCTCGCCGTCATACGCGCGAGCAAGCTCTTGCTCCAGGTCTTGAGAAGCGTGTCGTCCGAGATTAGACATCATCGTGTGACCCCCCTCGTACGTTCGAATCATAGGGCGATCCGGGCGAACGGCAAAGCAATATCTTTCCCCATACCCGCCGGAAAAAACCCCTAGGCACCGTAGCAACACGCGCAATGGACGACCGTCACGCCCCGTGGTAGCGACTCGCCAACTGTGCGTCTCTCGTCCGTTCCGATTCCTCCATCGGTGGCAATCCCCCTGGGGCTCGCCATGCTCGTGGTCGTGGCGTTGGCCGCGTTTGGTCTAGATCTCGGACACCCCGCCCTCTGGGACCCAGGCGAGGGACGGTACGCGCAAACGGTACGCGAGATGATGACGAGTGGCCGCTGGCTCGTCCCGACCCTGAACGGCGCTCCCTATCTCGACAAACCGCCGGCGTTCTTCTGGATGGTCGCCGCCTCGTTCCAGCTGTTTGGCATGCACGAGTGGGCGGCCCGGCTGCCCGCGGCACTGGCGGCGCTGGCGACCCTTGCGGCGACCGTACGATTCGCCTGGGGACGCCTCGGGCCCGCGGCCGCCATCGGTGCGGGCATCATCCTCGCCACCGCCGGCCAGTTCGTCGTTCTCGGCAGATCAGTCCGGATGGACATGGTCCTCACCATGCTCCTGACCCTGGCGCTGTTTCGCGCCTATGCTCTCTGGAAGGGTGATGGCACCGACCACACGTGGCCCGTATACCTCCTCCTGGCACTCGGCCTACTGATCAAGGGTCCGATCGCCGTACTCCTCCCCGTGCTGATCATGGGCGCGCTGACGCTCGTCACCGGGGAGTACGATCGCCTCGTGCGATTGCGCCCCGGCCCCGGCGTGCTCGTCGCGGTCCTCGTGGCCTGCATCTGGTACGTCCCCGCCGCGATCTGGTCGCCGGAGTATCTCGGCACGTTCCTGTGGCAGCAGAATGTCGGGCGCTTCCTCGGAGCGTCGACCGGACACCCGAAACCGATCTGGTACTTCCTGTGGGTGCTGCCGGTGACGTTCCTTCCCTGGGCGCTGTTCCTTCCGGGCGCACTGCGCCACACGATCCGACGTGCGCGCCGATGGCATGATCTCGATCTCTTTCTCACGTCCTGGCTGGTCGTCACCGTCGGCTTCTTCAGCGCGTCCAGTGCCAAACTAGCCACGTACGTGCTTCCGGTCTTCCCGCCGCTCGCGGTGCTCGTCGCCCGCTACGTGGTGCGCGCGGCGGCCGCTGGGCCCACCACCCAGATGAAAGCGTTTCGGGTCGCGGGAAGTATCTGGGCGCTCTTGGTCCTCATCGTCGCCGTCGGCGCCCCGCTGGCCGCCGCCTTCGCTCTGCCAGAATACGCCGGGCAGGCAGCGACCAGCCTTCTCTTGCTCCCAATCGCGGGCGGCGCGATGCTCGCCTTCCGACGTGGGCAGTGGCTCGCGGCCCCGGTTGCCATCGCGATCGGGAGCCTCGCCTTCCAGGTACTCTTCTACCGAGTGGCCGCACCCGTCGTCGACGAGTTCGCAAGTCTTCGCCGCCCCGCCGAGCTGGCACGGGCACTCCCGGACGACACCGCCATCTTCCTCTACAAAACGCGCGGGCACTCGTTCGCGTTCTACGATGGGCGTCGCCTCACCCGAGAACGCTCTCCCGACGCCACTGCCGCCCGCCTGAACGCCGACGCGCCCGCCGCCGTCCTCACGAAGGTGAAGTATTTCGAGAAACTTCGGCCACATCTGGCGCGCCCCGTCTGCATCTGGTGGCGCGGAGCCTCGGACCGGGTTCTCCTGGCGAACGTCTCATCCGGCAAGACACCCGGCATGGAGACGCTCGCCCCAACGGGGTGGGTCACCAGCCCCGGCCAACCGCCGTGCTAAAGGGCGAGCAATCTAGGGCGCAGAGTCGTCCTCGGGCTGCGATCGAGGAGGAACGAGCGTGAGAATCGTTCCCACCACTGGCAGTTGTCGGGCCAGATTGAACGCGCCTTCACCGAGAGCACGACAGGCCCCGGCACCGGGCAGCTGATCGAGCGCCGTCTGAATCCGCCGCGGCATCGCCCCCACCTGGGCACCGGCCTCGCCCACCGCGGTGCTGGCCCAGCCCAGCCAAGCGTCCCACGTCCACGAGCTCTGGTTCGGGCTCTCGCCATTGCCGAGCCCCAGCTTGTCCCTGGACTGGTCGATGTCCTGCCACAACCGCCGCATGCGGGTCGGTTCGTAGCCACGCGGTCGATCGTCCTCGTACGCGGCCCGCCCGCGCCGACGCCTCGCCGGCGTGCGACGGCGGCGCTCAGCCACACCGCCCCACGAACTTGACACTCCCCTTGAACGCAAGACGTACTCTCACGAGGGCGGCACCCTACCATCCCTATCCCACGCTTTCGACCTCGTGGGGGTTCGGGTAGCATCCGCAGCCATGATCACGCGCCGCACGATGCTGTTGATGGCATGCGCCTCGTGCGCGCTCGGCTGCGAGCCGGCCGACCCGCGGCGCGGCGTCGCCGAGGACTTCATCGATCGGCTCTTCGTCGTCATCGACCAACACTCCGCCCGCGAGCTCGCTACCGGCCTGGCCGTCAAGAAACTCGATGAAGAGATTCGGCTGCGCGGCGACGTCCAGATCGACACGGCCACGCGCCAGCCCCACGTCACCTACAGCTTCATCGAAAGTCGGGGCGACGCGAGTCAGCCCGCGTCTTCGGTCGTATACGAACTCCATGTCTCGCTGGACGGTGCCGACGAGTTCACACGGCGATTGGTGCTCACGCTCCGCCAGATTGAAAGCGAGTGGCGCGTCGGGAACTACACCCTCGAAGCTGCCGTGCTCGACTGAGCGAGTCGAGACGCCGCCGGGCGTAGACGAGAGATGGAGAGCGCGGCGAGCAGTGACAGCATTGCCATCAGCACGATCGCGAGATCGTACCCACCCGTCCGGTCGCGCAACCATCCTACTAGAGGCAAGCCAAGCGCCTGCGAAAAAATGAGGATGGGGCTCATCCGTCCCGCGATGGCCCCGTAGTGCAAGCGCCCGAAACACTCCCCGATGATGGTCGCCTGCAGGGTCGCGTTGCCGCCCATCGCGTAGCCGTAGAGCAGGACATAGGCGGCCAACACCATCGGATGTCGTGCGAATGGGAGTAGGAGGACACCGAAGGCCTGCAGGATGAAACACCCAAGAATCACCCGGCGATGGTCGAAGCGATCGAGGAGCGCGCCGAAGCCCAGCTTCCCGAGTACGCCGACACCCGCGGTGGCACCGAGCGCGAACGACGCGCGCTTGGCGTCGACGCCGACATCGATGAGTAGCGGCACCTGATGCAGCAGCACCGCGGAGAGCCCCATCACGGTCAGCGAGAACGCGAACGCGATCAACCAGAAATTGGGGTCGCGGACGGCGTCGCGCGGTGTCACCGAGTGCTCGATCTCATGCTCGATCCCGAGATCCCCGCCGAAGCCCGCGCGCTCGAAGGACGGGAGTTCCGCTGGGGCCTTCCGCATGAGAAGCGCCACCGGCGGCAGGCCGACGACAATCACGATCAGACCGAGCACAACAAAGGCCTGCCGCCACCCGAACGCATCGATCAGGAACTGCGACAGCGGAACGAACAGGACACCGCCCATCGAAATACCCGCGGTCGCCACCCCGAGGGCGCGCCCCCGCCGGCGGATGAACCACCCGGCGACCGCCGTCGTGCTCGGGATCTGCCCGAGCGATGCGGCCCCCACTGATAGGAGCGCCGCCATGACCATGTAGTACTGCGCAAGCGTCTGAACGTTCGAGAGCGCCATCAGAGCCGATCCGAGCGCCACGGCACCGACCAGCTGGAGCGGGCGCGAGCCCCACCGGTCGACGAGTCGCCCGATGATCGGTGCGGCCATCGCACCGCACAGTGACGACAACGACAGACCGAAGGCCAGCTGCGCGCGCGTCCATCCGAACTCGTCGATGAGCGGCGTGAAGAAAACCCCGAAGCAGTAGAAGACGCAGCCGACCGTCAGACACTGCGTCAGGAACGAGACCCCGACGATCCACCAGCCGTAGTAGACTCTGGGGCGGCGGCTCAACGGCGCAGACCAGCCGCGGCAAGGCACTCGTCGAAGCGAGACGCGATCTCGTCTGGCGCGGTCGTGTCCCTAGCCATGCGGCTGGGAGGCTACGGTGCCCCCCGGGTCTCGTCAACGGGATTGCGGTGCCGCCAAGAGCGCCAGCGCGAGCGCCCATGGCCCGTACGCCGACACCGGAACGACGAGTACGACCGTTCCGATCGCGCTCAGGAGTCGCACCGTGCATCGCCCCACCCCCCGCACGCTCCGGCTTCTGCCGTGCGGTCGCGCACCTGTCAACGCAGCGACGAATTCTCGACGAGCGGCGCATTCGTGTTTGCGGTCCGATAGCGCGCGGCAGGTGCCATCTGCCCCGCGCACGACAGAACCACCTCGCGATAGGCGCGAGTATCGCAAGAAGGTGGGCGGCCAGCGTACACAGGTCGCGCCGTGCGACTCCGCGCGGCCGTTCGGCAAGTATCCGACAGCGCGAAGCTACCGGCCCCGCGCGAGCGGGTGCCCCGCTCCGAAGCACGACAGCGACCCACAGCATCGCCTGTCATCCGTCGCGCTGGCACCACTCGTGCAGCGCCTGCACCACCCATGCGCCCCCCTGGCGCCTGGAGGGTCGAAAAGGAGGCTTGCGATGCGGTCCCATCAGATAGTGACAATACTCTCCCTTGCGGCGGCGCTCACCGTCGTGATTGCGTTCGACGACGCCAACGCCGGCCAGCAGATGTGCATCCGCGAAGCTCGCGAGCTGCAGGCGGAATGCCGCGCGGCATGCCGAGACGACTTTCTCATGGAGAAGGATCTTTGTCGCGACATCGACCCCGCGTGTGGCAGCGCCTGTCGTACAGCGTACGCCAGCTGCACGACGCCCTTTGTCGACATCCTAACGAACTGCAAAGACACATGCCGCACGACGTATCTCGCCGAGCGCGACGGATGTCCGGTCGCGGGCGATCCCGCGCGAGACGCCTGTATCGACGAGGCACAGCTGCGCGCCTTCAGTTGCCGCGACACGTGCCGCGAGAACCGTGACGTCCGCGACGGCCGGCGCGCCTGCCGGCGCGCGCGAAGCCTGTGCATACGCGCGTGTCCGCCTCCGGGTCCGAGCACACCGCCCGACCCTGGGCTCGGCTAACGCTCGCAGACGCGATCGGGTAGCGTTGCCATGACGCCCGATCGCGTCTACGTTCACGCCATGGCACCAGAATGCGGACTACGCCGGCCACATGGGCAGAGGAGACCATTCGCTCTCCTCATCACCATCGTCACCGCAGCACTGACGCTCGCGCCGCTCGCGGACGCCGGCACACTCGGCCCGGAGATCCAGGCGGGACTCCGCGACAGCAGCTACGTCTACCTCGCCTCTCAGCGCAAGGATGGCGCGTTCGGTGAGCCGGCCGAGATCTGGTTCATGTTCGCCGAAGGCGCCGTGTGGGTCGGCACGCGAAAGAGCTCGTGGCGCGCCAAGCGCATTCGCGCCGGACGACCAGCAGCCACCATTGCCGTCGGCACGCGCGAGGGCCCGACTCTCACGGCGACGGGAGCGATCGTCAAGGACGAGAAGATGTACGCCACCATGTTCCGAACGTTCGCCAAGAAGTATCCGAGCGGGTGGCGCAAGCACGAAGAAGGTTTCCGCACGGGCTTCGCCGACGGCAGTCGCGTACTGATTCGCTACGACCCGCAATAGGCGCCCCCGAACGGTCGGAGAACCCGCTGCGGCTACGGTTCTCCGAAACCGCCGTCGAGGATGGTGTGGGTCTCGAGGTAGAGACCGCGCTTGAGAGCACCGTAGGTTGGGCTTGCTTTCGGCGCGAGACTGGCGGCGAGCGCGAGAGCACGCGGCAGGACATCGGGACCCGTAACGGCCTCGTCGACGATCTCCCGCTCCGCCGCCTCGCGTCCGCCGACGCGGGCACCCGTGAGTACCGTGTCGCGCACGGTGCGGGTCGTGAGCTTGGTCACGATCAACGCCGCCATGCCCGGCGCGAGTGGAAGCTGGAGATCGATCTCGGGCAGGCAGAAGTAGCCACGATCCTCCCGCATGATCCGGTAGTCGTGCGCCAGGGTCATCATCCCGCCCGCAGCGAACGCATGCCCGTTGATCGCCGCGACGGTCGGCACCGGCAAGATCAGAATCCGAGCGAAACAACGCAGCAGAGCATCGACGAATGTTCCCGCGTCTGCCCGGCCTTCCCCTCCGAGCCAGTCGAGGTCCAATCCGTTCGAGTAGAACTTCTCGGTCCCGCCCGTCGTCACCAATGCAGCGGGCCCCTCTGCCTGCTCGACCGTGTCGAGCGCCTCGTTCAACGCCCGCAGAAACATCGGATTGAACCGATTGTCATCCGCTCGCATCGTCAAGACGAAGACGTCACCCTCGCGTGTAAGATCGATCATGGCATCTTTCTTGGCGCCTATCCGCCGCTGTCGCAAACATCCGCGCGCCCGACGCCCGCCGAGACTGGCATCGCCGCATCAGCACCGAGGATGGGGGTTCCGCACCACGAACTCGCGCTGGGAGAGACCTGCATGCACTAGTGCCCAGGCGCGGCGCTCGTCCCGGGCTTGAAACGAAAGACGTGGTACGGCGCATGCGCGCGCATGTGGGCGTTCGAACGGAAGAGCACGTGCTGGAGCGAGCTGCAGGTGACGTACAACCACCCGTCGGGCCCGAAACCAAGCCCGTCCGGCCACCGGAAACGCGGCGTCTTCGCCCAGGTCGTCAGGGAACGGTCCGGAGCCAGCGCCATGACGGCGTCATGCTCCGGTGCGGTGATGATCACGTTATCGGACGCGTCGGTCGTGAGCCCGTCGCTCAAGGGTTTGGGACCGAAGTCCTCGACGCGGGCAGCGAGCGCCTCGTCCGAAAGTGAGGGGTCATCGAGATCACGGGCGGCTATCCGGTACATGCGATCACCGTTCACGGGTCCGTAGTAGAGCCACTCACCGCGTCGATCGAGCGCGATCGAATCGACACCAATCCGCAGGGTATAGATGCCGAGGATATCGATATCGCGCCCCCCGACCCGGAGGAGGTAGTCCTCCGGAAGAACCGACGAATGGCTGTCGAGCAGGCGTCGACTCTCCCCGGTCTGCACGTCGTAGGTGAGAAGCGCCGGCGTATGCGCGATCGGGCTCGCCTCGGCGATATAGATCTTGTCCCCCGCGGGCGACACCTGAAAATCGTTCACCATCGAGAGGAAACCCGCGACGTCACTTGGAAAGTCGTGCTGGTGCACGAGTTCGTTGGTTGCCAGATCGAAGGCCAACATACGTGGCTGGCCTTGCCCGAAGTCTGCGTGGTCGAGCGTCCACAGACGGTTCTGCTGGTCGATGCGAATGGACAAGACCGTATGGAAGGACGGACGGCTGGGATCGTCATCCCGCTGGAAGGCCTCGCTCGGATACGGCACCGGGCGACCATCGACGAGTTCCACGACTTTGACCGGCGGCGCACCATCCGGATGAAGCGTCAAGAATACACGCCCCTCGCGCGAGACGGCGATATTACCGGGAGGATAGTCGAGCTCGGCGACGAGCTCGATCGCCGTATCGGGAATCGTCGGTACGCCGCTCCGGTCGTCCAAGCGACGTCCGCCGCCGAACATCATCCGCAACACCGCGGCGAGCGCGAGGACGACTACCCCGGCGATCACCAGCACCCGAGCCAGCCTCCGCATCACGTCGCAGTAGCCGATCAGCGAGTGCGGACGCAAACCGCACCACCGCCTCCGGGCACACGCGCAGCACGCCCCTGGAACCACACGCAGCACGGCCCCGGGTGCAGTCGCGCCCGGGGCCGTGCTGCCGAGAAAGTGCGCTCGCGCCTACGGATCGTACGTAACGTCGACCGGCAGGGACAGACGACCGAGACTCGGCAGTCCACCGACCGCGTTCGGTGCGCTCTCCGCGGTAGGCGGAATGCAGAAGAGAGCACCCAGCGCCGGCCGTGCACTCTGTGTACACGCGACGTCAGCGGCACCCTGCACCGAAACCGACCCGCCGATGATACCGTTGTCGGTGAAACACTCGCGCGCACCGAAGGTACAGGTTTGCCCACCGGGGGTACACGACGGACAGGTCCCCTCTTCCTCCGGTGGCCTGCAATCCGGCGTCGAGATACATCCACGAAAGACGTCGGTCGAGCAGAACAGATCGAACGGCCCTAGCCCGCACACGCCTTCGTTGACCGTATCGGTATCGCCCGGGTTCGCCACACAGGTCGCATCCGTACAGGCGTTCGGAGCGGTCGGCTGCCCAGGCACGCCGCATTGGCCGCCGCCCAGACAATCGGAGGGCGCTCCACAGGGATCGCCACCATTCGTGCCGCCGAGACAGCGTGAGCCTCCGCAGACGCCTCCGCCGCAGTCGGCATCGGTGCTGCACGGGGTGTTGGTGTCATCGTCACACGTGTTGCAGAAACACTGCCTAGTCGAGAACCCGATCGCGGTACAGGCCGGGTTCGCCGCGCTGATCGTCTTCGTCGTGAGTCCGGTCGCGCTACTCAGGGTGATCGGCAGCCGACCGATCACGCCACCAGAGTTCGGTGGGCAGTCGAGGCTGAGATCGCCAAAGAGCGAGCTCGTGCCGTTCACGACGCAGGCCTGGCCAAAACGCGTTCCACCGGTGCAGGCCCCTCCCACACAACGGGGGCATGGCAGGGCGAGTTCGATACCCGAATGTGCGCGTGCGGTGAGATTGACCGTGGTTTCCATCTCGCCCGATTCGATGTTCATCGTACCGGTGATGACGCCCTCGATCTGATTGGTGATGCAGATTGGCACACCACCCGACGACTGAGGCAGCGGAGGACCGAAGAAGAAAGTACATGGTCCGAGCAGACCTTCGTTCGTGCAATCGAGATCGCTGGTGCACTCGAAGTACGAACCATCGCCCGCGCACCGTTGGTTATTGAACGCCGTCCCGCCAGCATTCGGCTCGGGCCCGTCGAGCGTGCAGTCACCACAAGTCGGCCGCTCGGTCCCCGCACAGCCGGACACCGCCAGCGTCAGCCGGCCGCCTGTCGGCAGATCGAAGTCGTGCGAGAGCCCGGTCCATCCGCTGTCGAGGTTGGTCGCGGCACCGTCGGGATCGACCTGCACTGTGGTCGGACACGGGGCGCCCGTCAGGTCGGCCACGCAGACGTTGCATTCGCTGGCGCTCCCGGGAAATGCGAGGCCGAGAGCAGGATCCCCGTCGCCGACACCGGCCGCCCCCATGCAATCGACTTTGAATTCACTCACGCAGCTCACGCAGTCGATGTACTCCTGCAGCGTGGTAATGCTGGGTGCCGGACTGCCGATCGCGCCGCAATCCCATCCACCCGGATGCACCGCGTTCGGCGGTACCGCGACAGCCGGACACTCGAACGGAAGCGTAACGATGTCGTCCAGCGTCACGGCCACACCGCCGCTGACGACCTCGTTCATGCCGTCGCAGAGACCGTCACCATCGCCATCGCCACCACCGCCGCACCGCCGACAAATCTTGTCCACCAGCTTCAGCTGCAGACGCTTGATCTTCTCGACGGTCTTGTTGTCGCCAGAACTCCCGAGCTTCGGATCGGTATCGGGACAGGGATCGGCATCGTCGAAGCCCGCCTTCCCCTTCAACTTGCTATCCCAGCACTTCTCGAGCAGCCGCTGCTTCTTCTGGACGAACTTGATGCTCTCCTGCGACACGGTCCGCTGACAGCGCCGCTCGACACGGGTCACATCGCCACTCGACAGGAAGAAATTCGTCGGATTGAAACCGTCGTAGAGCAGGTCACAGATCTCCTGATCGACGCCAGCGTCGGCGATACACTCGAGGCAGTCCGCGATGTCACCACAATTCCTGATCGTGTTGACGCAACTACCGTGGCTACCGCCCTCGAAGTCCATGCAGCGCGGAATGTCCCAGTTGATCGACGCGAGCGTCTCATCCGCATCGGAACCGGCATCGCCCTCGTTGCAGATCTTGTTCTTACCGCCGCACTTGCTGGCGATCTTGCCCTTCATCTTCGACGCCGCGTTCGCGATCTTGTCGGCCGCCTTCGCGTCCGGACATGCGCCGAGGGTTGCCGGATCACCCTTGGTCAGCACGTTACGCTTGCACTTCTCGAGTTCCTTGGAGCGCGTCTTGAGATACTTGTTGAACTCCTTGTTGATCGCGCTCGTACACCGCGCCGGGTCGGCGTGAACCAAACCGGGTATGACGAGCGCGGTGACGACGGCAGCGATGGCGCCAAGCGTCGAGAACTTCATGGCTTCCTCCTCGTTCGAATCGTCCGCAGCGACGGCATTCCAAGCTCCCCGGTGAACGGCACGTTGCACCCGGAAAAACCCTTGCTTGCGACACTCTGTGGATCCGAATCGGCACTGCGGGGAAGATCCCCGTTTCACAGAGGGTAAGCCCCCACCCAAAAGCATGTCAAGGAGAAAGTACAGTATTCTGCAAGGAAACGGCCCAGAAACCCCGCGATCTCGCATGGCGAACGGGAAACCCTGCCGCGACGAGGACGCTGAATCGAGCCCTCGTTCGCCCCGAACAGACCGATCCGGGCCCCTACCGCGTGCGGCGCCCCGGGCGCGGCGCCACGCGAGGGGATCGGGATCGGTCCTCGAGCAGCCTCGCCACCGCCTCTTTGATGAACCGCGACTGGCGATCCAACGCCTCCGCGCTGAGTGGATCATTTTCGCTCACGGTGGCGAGCAGGGGAGCGCTCGCAAAGTAGCCGAAAATCAGCTGATAGAGGCCGAAGGCGAGATGCGGCATATCGGCCGGCTCCCAGTGATCGCTCGTGTCGGCCAGTACCTTGATACCCTGAGCGTAGAGTGGTCGCAGCAATCGACTCAAGACCTGACGCAAGTGCCTGCTGTCGTCGAGCGAAGCCCGCTGAATCAAGCGAGGCAAATGCGGATGACCGATGAGGTACTCGATGACGACCTCGAGAAACGCGTCAGGGCCACTCCCGTGTTCGGTCCGCCGCGCCGATCCGCTCGCGTTGATCACCGCGATGATCGGGTCGATACCGCGGGTGAGCACCGCCTCGTAGAGGGCCCGCTTGTTGCGAAAGTGATTGTAGAGGCTCGCCTGGTTGCGGAGCCCCGCATCGGCGGCCAACTCGCGCATCGACACGCCAGTGAATCCGCGTTCGGCGAAGCGACGCTCCGCCGCGTCGAGAATCAGATCGCGGGTGGCACGTGCTTGATGGGCGCGCGCCGGCGGAGGCATGTGCATTTGTACCGAAACGAACGTTTGTTCTCAAGAGTACGTCGGCCACCGCGGTCGACTCACCCGACGCACTGAATGACCTCGTCACCGAAACGGCGCATCGCATCGCGCTTGGTCTCGATGGCGGTCGCGTCGCCGCCGTACAACGCCCAAGGCATGGTGAGCACCGTAGTCACCCCGAGATCCCCCAGGCGACGATAGCCGTCGACATCGACGGCCTCGGTACAGGAAACCACGAAGTCGAAATCCACATCGGCGCGCCCGTACTCGGCACGTAGCGCCTGAAGCTGGGCGATGAGATCGCGGAGTTCGTCGTAGCTGCGGAGCGTCGAGATCCAGCCGTCGCCCACACGCGCGGCGCGGCGGAGCGCCGGCTTGGACTCGCCTCCGATGTAGATCGGTACTGGTCGGGTGGGCGCAGGCACCATCGTGAGAGGCGCGAACCGATAGAAGGTCCCCTCATAGGAGACCATGCCGCCTTGCCACAACGTGTGGAGCACCTCGATCGCTTCGTCGGTGCGGCGCCCGCGGTTGGTAAACTCCTGCGCAAGATACTCGAACTCCTCCCGCATCCACCCGACGCCGATGCCAAGAACGACGCGATTCTCCGACAACACCGCCGCGGTCCCAACGGCCTTGGCCACGACAAAAGGGTGCCGGGCGGGCAGAACATAGACGTTCGTCATGAAACGCAGCGTCGTCGTAACGGCCGCCATGGCGCCGATGGCCACCCACGGATCGGGCCACGGTGTCGAGGCTTCGAATGGCGGTCGCCCATCCGCGCTGTATGGGTACGCCGACCCGAACGTCTCCGGCACGATGACGTGGTCGGAAAGGGCCAACGCGTGCAACCCACAGGCCTCGGCGGTGCGAGCAACTTCGAGGTACTGGGCGGGATCGGTGTAGGCCAGCGCGGCAACGAAGCGCATGCGTCCTGGTAGTATGGAACGTCCACATCTGCAAAGTATCTCGGGGCATGGCGACCTATGACGCAGCAGAGCTCGAACGAGCCTTTCAACGCTATTGGCGCCTCGGTGCCGTCGGCGAAAACTGGGACGCGTGGGCGAATCTGTTCGCGGACGACGTCCTGTACGTCGAGCACGTACTCGGCACGATGCATGGACGCGAGGCCGTCCGTGCATGGATCGGGCCGATCATGGCGCAATATCGCGAACTCTACACGGCGTACGAATGGCACACGGTCGACGCCGACGCCGGACGGGTCATCGTGTACATGCAGAACAGGCGCGATCACCCACGCGGCAGCGGCACCATCGACTTCCCTGGCATCACGATCCTCGGCTATGGCGGACAGGGCCTGTGGCGTTACGAGGAAGACTACTGGTCAGTCCCCGGCGCGCAGGCGACCCTGCAAGAATACGCGCAGGCCTGCGCGGACCACGACCCCGACCACGCCCAGAAGCAGACCCGGCTGAACTGGGGTCACGGCCCCGACTGGACCCGTGGCGCAGCGTCATACGCCGCACGCGTTGCGGTCACCTGAGCCACGTGGCGGTGGACGCACCCACTCCTGACCGCGAGTACGGGCACGTCACCGTGCTCGGCGGCGTCCGAGGCGGCAAGTACCCCTACGGGCATTCGGTACTGGTCCGCGGAAGCGAGGAGCAGATCATCATCGACCCGTCGTTGTCGCTGCTCGCCCGGCCCACGCCACCGCCCGCCGATCGCGTCCTCAATAGCCACTGCCACGAGGACCACGTCGCGGGGAACCACCTCTACCCTCGCGCGCCTTGCCATCTCCACGAGCGCGATGTCGCGGGCATCCGTTCGCTCGATGACTTCATGAACATCTACGGATTCACGGGCGAAACGGACACGGCGTTTCGCAAGACGCTGGTCGAGCAGTTCCACTTCGTGCCCTGCCCCGACGCCCACGGCTTCCGGGACGGCGACGTGTTCGATCTCGGCGACTGCCGCGTACACGCCCTCCATGCGCCGGGGCATACGAGCGGCCATACCGTCTTCCACATCGAGCCCGACGACGTACTGTACCTCGGCGACATCGACCTCTCGAGCTTCGGCCCGTACTACGGCGACGCCTCATCGTCGCTTCTCGAGTTCGAGGCGACCTTGGCGATGGTGCGTGGGCTCGAGGCACGCGCCTACGCCACGTTTCACCACATCGGCGTGATCGACGACCGCGAGACCTTCCTCGCGCGGCTCGACCGCTTCGCCCAGGTCATTGCCGCGCGCGACGCCCGCCTGCTGGCCTTCCTCGCCGAGCCTCGCACCCTGGCCGACGTCATTGCCCATCGATTCATCTACCGGCCCGGCGACGATCTCGATTTCATCGACGACGTCGAGCGTCGCAGCATGACCCAGCATCTCAGCCGCCTGGCCGCCGCTGGACGGGTCGAAGAGATCGGGCCAGAGCATTTCGTAGCGCGGGCCGCTTGACGGCTGCCGACGCGAGTTGCACCCTAGCGCCGATCATTGCTCGCTCACGAAGCGAAGCTCACAGGAGGAGCCGATGCGTATCGCGGTGGACCGAGATCTCTGTGAGGGCAACGCCGTCTGTATGAAGGTGTGCCCTGAGGTATTCGTCGTTGGCGACGACGACCAGGCGCAACTACTGCTCGCGGAACCCGGCGACGAGTACCGCGAGCAGATCGAGGCAGCGGTACGCCGCTGCCCGCGCCAGGCGCTTGCCATCCAGGACGGCTGAGCGGACCGATGGGCGATGCGCTCCAGGGACGCGCCGCGCTCGTCACCGGCGGGGGTAGCGGTATTGGGCTCGCGTGCGCGCAGCATCTGCTGCGCGACGGTGCGCATGTCACCATCGCCGGGCGCGGTGAGGACCGCCTGCGCAGCGCCAAGGAGGCCCTCGCCCAGGACATCGGTGATCCCTCGCGGGTCCACTACGTCGTCTGCGACATCACCAACGAGGACGCGGTGGCGGCGGCGGTACAGACGGCGGCGGCCCCGCTAGGCGCCCTGCACATTGCCGTCGCCAATGCGGGCAGCGGCATGGGCGGCTCGATTCTCTCGACAACACTCGAGATGTGGCGCTTCACCCTCGACGTGAATCTGACGGGCACGTTTCTCACCGTGAAGCACGCTGGTCTCGCGATGCGGAAGGCGGGGGAAGGCTCGATCGTCGCCATCTCATCGATCGCCGGTGTCATCACGCACCGCCTGATGGCGCCCTACTGCGCCAGCAAAGCCGGCCTCGAGATGTTCATCAAGGTCGCGGCGGACGAACTCGGCGGATTCGGGATTCGCGCCAATGCGGTCCGACCGGGGCTGGTCGAGACCGAACTCGCCACGCCGCTTCTGGACGACCCTGTCGTACGCGACGACTATCACGACCAGATGCCACTCAGCCGGATCGGCACTCCAGACGACATCGGGGCCGCCGTCAGGTGGCTCGCCGGCCCGGAATCGTCGTGGGTCACGGGGCAGTGTCTGGCCATCGACGGCGGGCACACGCTGCGACGCGGGCCCTACGTCGATTCGATGATCGAGCGCATGCTGGGACCAGATGCCGTCAAGGACAATGCCGCTCCCGGCAAGCCTCGCCCCACGTCCGACTAGCTTCCCATGCCCTAGGAACTACGCGGGCGGCTCCCGGCGCCATCGCTCACCTTGGAGCAAGCGCGCCCGATCTGCCGCATGACATCCCACACGTGGTACAGCGCCGGGTGAAAAAGCGGCTTCCCGTTCGTGAGAATGGCGGCCGACACCTGCCGCTGCGGATCGGCCCACGAAAACACGTTGGTAAAGCCCAGATGTCCGAACGCGTGTTGGGTATCGGGCCCGTACAAGCTGAGGTACTGCCCGCCGAGCATGAAGCCCATCCCGTAGCGAAGCGGGACACCAAGGGTGAAGTCGAATTCCAGATAGGACTGCTCTGCCGTCGCGCGACGAACGGTGCGCGGCTCGAAGATGCGGGTCCCACCGAGAACGCCGTCATTCAGCAGCAACTGATAGTAGCGGCAAAGCTCGTCGGCGGTCGCGACCATGCTCGCCGCCGGAATTATGCCCATCAGGAACCGGGGATCGTTCGACATGGTGGTCGCCTGGTAGAAGTCGACACCCAGAGCACGGTGGAGGAGCTGCGAGAACGGCGGCAGCGCGGGAAAGCCGGTGAAGTAGTTGGTCGCCACGAGGGGCAAGTCACGCTCCGCGACGCCATAGCGCATCCACCGCAACCCGAGCGGACGGCGGACGGCGGCATCGTGTACCGCGCGCACCGTCACACCGGTGACACGTCGAATGATCTCCCCGAGAATGAATCCTCCCGAGATCGCGTGATACGCCAGCTGGCGCCCGGGGCGCGACGCGAGCGGCATCTCGCACATGACACGCACGATCGCCTCGGAGTCGCCAAGCAGGTCGAGATCGATGGCCTCGCGGGGAGGACTCGGCAATCCCGCCCGATGGGTCAACACGTGTCGAATCGTAATCCATCGTTTCCCCGGCACGCCGAACTCCGGAAGGTACTCGCACACGGGATCGTCGAGCCGCAGCATGTTCCACTGGTCGAGCAAATGGATGACCATGGCGGTCACGGCCTTGGTCGCCGAAAGCAGGCCGAACGGGGTATCGGGGGTGGCAAGCGTACGGGGCCCATCCTCGGGATCGTTCGGGCCGTTCCCCGAGGCATACCCGATCGTGCGATCCATGAGGACATGGCCGTGCCGGCGGACGCAAATCGAGATGGCCGGGTGAATCCCGCTCCGATACAGGTTCTCCACGGCCGCCCAGATGCGCGGCACGGCGTCCGCGGCCACCCCGACCTCGCGTGGATCGACCTCCACGCCTGGACGGATCGTCGTCACCGCCTCGATGGGCTCGGGAACGCGGCACAGGGTAACCAAGGGGCACTGCAGAAACGGCACGTTACGAGGCTAGCATACGAAATGAGGGCGCGTTGGACGAAAATGCTGGCCTTCACCTAGAGCGCCACGCATGGCACTCTCCCACCGTGATGCCCTGGTTGTTCCTGCTGGCGACCCTCGTCGGAGCGATATTCACCTACAATACCGTGCGCCCCACATACGCCGGGGCCCACCGGGCAGTGATCAGCTTCTTTGCCGGCTGGATCACGAGCGAGCTCGCGCTCCATCATATTCTCTGGCAGGCGATTGCCACGGCGATCTTCATCTGGGGCGGCGCGTTGGCCGCATGGCCTGGGGAGCTGGCACTCGTCATCACGATCGTGTCCTGGGGCGTCCTCGGATTCGAGTGGTCGGAGGGACGCCACGCGGGCACGACCGTCGAACGCGCGCTCCGCACCGCCTTTGGCAACGACTACGCGAGCAGTATCGCAGACGATCTGGCAGGGAGGCTCACCGACGACGTCGATTGGCGACGGATCGTGCTTCCATTCCCGATCCGTCGCCCAACCGTGCAACGCATTCGCAACATCCGCTTCGCTCGCGCGGCGGGTGTCGATCTCGACCTCGATGTGTACAAACCACGGAGCGGGGCCGCCGACTGCCCCGTGCTACTGCAGATCCACGGCGGCGCCTGGGTGGTCGGCACCAAGGACGAGCAAGGCCTCCCCCTCATGATGCACATGGCCGAACGCGGCTGGGTGTGTGTGAGCGTCAACTATCGGCTGAGCCCACACGCGACATTCCCCGACCACCTCATCGATCTCAAGCGCGCCCTCGCCTGGGTCCGCGCACACGGCCGCGAATATGGCGCCGATCCCGATTTCGTCGTCGTGACGGGAGGGTCGGCAGGCGGGCATCTCGCGGCGCTGATGGCCCTCACCATGAACGATCCGGAATACCAACCCGGGTTCGAAGACGTGGACACCTCGCTCGACGCGTGTGTGCCATTCTACGGCGTCTACGACTTCGCCAATCGCAACCAGCTCAGCCACCACGGGGGACAGCAAGATCTGCTCGAGAAGCAAGTGATGAAAGCCTCGGTAGAGGAAGCACCCGAAGCCTACGACAAGGCATCCCCAGTTGCCCGCTTGCGAACGTCGGCCCCGCCGTTCCTCGTGATCCACGGCGATCGCGACACCCTCGTACCGGTCGAGGAAGCGCGCCGTTTCGTCACCGAGTTCCGCCGCCAAGCGCACGAACGTATCGCCTACGCCGAAATCCCTGGAGCCCAGCACGCGTTCGAGATCTTCCCGTCGCTCCGGACCGCGGGGGTCGTGCAGGCCGTCGCGCGCTTTCTCATGTATCGGTACAGCGCGCATCTTGCAGCGCGCGACCGCAGTCGGTCAGCGTCGGACAGTGGCAGCGACGCAACGCCTCGAGCACCTGTCGCATCTCCTGCGCCTCTTTGATGCGCGCCGCGATCTGCTCCAACTTCCGCTCGGTGAACTTCTGCCACCGGGCCGAGGGTGGGGTCTTGCGGGCGAAGCCGTGCAGCAACATCCGCGTCTCGGCGATCGTGAAGCCGGCGCGCTGCGCCAGCTCGACTACGGACAGCCGCTCGATGATCGACGGGTCGTAGATCCGCCGGCCGTTCCGCCGCAGTGGACGGGGGAGCAGTCCGACACTCTCGTAGTAGCGAATCGCCGAGGCTCGGAGCCCCGCGCGGCGTCCCACCTCACCGATCGTCCATTCAGTCATGTGATCCCTCCTAACCTCAAGTACCCTTGAGGTCCTAGCCCAGTGGATCGAGCTTGCGAAGACCGTGCGGTGGCGCTGCGGCGCTGGCGTCGGTATACGTCCGCCCTATGAGCGAACTCGGATTCTGGAAGCTGGCCCCCACCGACCCCACCCACCTCGCCATCGTCGAGCCCGACGGCCGAGAGATCTCGGCGGGTGAACTCCTCGCCGACTGCAATCGCGTCGTCCACGCCCTTCGTGGACTCGGCCTGAAGCAGGGCGACGCAGTGGCCACCGTATTGCCGAACTCGGCTACCATGATGGAGATCTACCTCGCCGTCACGCAGGCCGGTTTCTACCTCGTCCCCATCAACCATCACCTGACCGCGCCAGAGATCGCGTACATTCTGGAAAACTGTGAGGCCAAAGCTTTCGTCGCCCACGAGCGCTTTGCCGACGTTAGCCGCAGCGCCGCTGACGAGGCCAAGCTTCCGCCCGAAGGCCGCCTTGCCGTCGGTACGATTCCCGGCTTCCGCTCCTACGAAGAATGGAAGCAGGCGGCACCGGCCGACCCACCAACCGACCGCGCCGCCGGCCAGGTCATGAACTACACGTCGGGAACGACGGGGCGCCCGAAAGGCGTGCGGCGGAAGCTCATCGACATGAGCCCGGACGATGTGGCGAGCTTGTTCTCGCTGTTCCTCGCCATGTTCGGCATCACACCACACGACGACGGTGTGCATCTCGTCGGCTCCCCCCTGTACCACACCGCGGTTCTGGTGTTCGCGGGCTCGTCACTGCATTTCGGTCACACCGTCGTGCTGATGGACAAGTGGAGCCCCGAAGGCTCGCTCGGCGTCATGCAACAGCACAAGGTCACGACCAGCCACATGGTGCCGACGCAGTTCCACCGACTCCTGGCGCTTCCCGAGGACGTGCGCGGCAAATACGACGTCTCGTCAGCGCGCCACATGGTGCACGCTGCGGCGCCCTGCCCGATCGAGATCAAGCGCCGTATGCTCGATTGGTGGGGGCCATGTATCTACGAGTACTACGCGGCGAGCGAAGGCGGCGGCACGCTGGTGACGCCCGAGCAGTGGTTGAAGTATCCTGGGACCGTCGGCACCGCCTGGCCCACCTCCGAGATCCGCATTCTCGACGATGAAGGTAAGGACCGCCCAATGGGCGAGCCCGGCACCGTCTACATGAAGCTCGGGACTCAGGACTTCGAATACCACGGCGACAAGGGCAAGACCGACGCCAACCGCCGCGAGGGTTTCTTCACCGTCGGTGACATCGGCTACCTGAACGAGGAGAACTTCCTCTTCCTGTGCGACCGGAAGATCGACATGATCATCTCCGGGGGCGCGAACATCTATCCGTCAGAGGTCGAAGGCGAGCTCCTGAACCACCCGAAGGTCGGCGACGCCGCCGTGTTCGGCATTCCCGACGAGGACTGGGGCGAGCAGGTCAAGGCCGTCATCGAGCCGGCGCCTGGTATCGCCGCCAGCCCCGAACTTGCGGATGAGATCATGGCCTTCTGCCGCGAGCGCGTCGCCAAGTTCAAATGTCCGAAATCGATCGACTTCGTCGAGGAGATGCCGCGCGATCCGAACGGCAAGCTGTACAAGCGGAAGCTCCGGGATCCGTACTGGGAGAATCGGGAACGCGCGATCTAAGCCGGACGAGACGCGCGAGCACCAGTCTACGTAGCGCTGCGCCAGGCGGAGACGTCGAGATCCCACTCGCTTTCCAGTCGTTCGATCTCCGGCTCGAACAACCGAGCTAGACGCGCCCGTGTTTCCGCGTTCATGGGGACGTAGGGCTGACGGCGGAGATTGATCCGATCGACGAGCCGAGCGAGCTTTGGAATGGGTCTACGCAACGGAGCGACCAGGCGTTGGCCGCGGGGCCACCGCGGGGCACGGGCGCGATTCACCGGCGTCGGGGACCAGGTAAACCCAGCGGGGTCGATATCGAGAAACGCGCCGAGTCGCGCGCAGACCGCAGCGCGGTCCGCACTCCAGTCGTCGAGGAGTACGAGCATGATGCGCTCCCGCGGGAAGTGGGCGCGGAAACGCGCCAGCTGCCCCGCGTAGCGACCACGGTCGACATAGCTGTAGGTCCGCCTCGCATGCGCATTTCCACATAGCCGCTGGGCCTCGAGATCCAGCGCTTGCTCGAAGGTACGATCCTCCCAGCCGTAACGCACTTCGTGCCAGTAGTGACTATAGGCACGCTCCACCGGGTCGCGGAGGAGAAACAGGAGGCGTACGTCCCCGAGTGTCTCGTAAATGCGGCCCGGCACCTCGGGGAGGTAGATGTAGAGTGGACTCGTTTGCGCGACGACCTTCTGCCCGTTCCAATCGCGGAAGTACTTCTCGTACCAGTCCAAACCCTGCGCGTAGTTTGCGTCGTTGTCGAAGTAGTGCAGTTCCTGCGGGCGTACGGGCAGGAACACATCGGGATGGGTCTCGAGCATCTTGTGCGCGGAGGTCGTTCCCGACTTCTGCACGCCGCCGAGTATCAGATTCGGTAGCGGCATCGACACCATATCTAAGAAGGGGCCGAGACCCGTCAAGCTCCGCCGTCTGGAGGGACCGCACCGGGGGTCGGCGGCGTCGATCGATACGCCCCCTATCCGCCCATCATTGCCGCGCCGTCGTCGCGACGGGGGCCTTGTTTCCGGCATGCGAGTTTTATATCATCACCGTGATGCCAAAAGTGGTTGATCATGATGCGCGCCGCGCGGAGATCGCCGGAGCCGCCGCGCGGGCTGTCGACGAATACGGTCTGGATCGGGTCCGGTTGACTGATGTTGCAAGGGCCGCCGGCTGCACGACCGGATCGATCGGGCACTATTTCCCAGGCAAGGACGCGGTGCTGATCGCCGCGCTCGAGCACGCCTTGGCCGGCATCGTGGTTTCGGGGGCCGAAGGAGAGGCGGGGATCGACCTTGCGGGTGCGTCCGCATTCATCGAGCACGTCTGCGCATTCCTACCGATCACCGAATCCAATCAGCGCTACTGGCGGATCTGGCTCGCGTTCTGCGGTCGCGCCGCCCACGATCCGCGACTGGCGCGGGTTCATCAACGCGCCTACGCGGAGCTACAGCGCGGATTGCTCGACGGCATGAGCGCGCGCGGTCTGGATCGTCTCCCGGAACTCGGCGATCTCGAGGACACCGCGGCGGCGGTGATGGCCGTCCTGGACGGAGTGGGACTGCGCGCGGTACTCGAGCCCGACGAGTGGCCGGTCGAGCGCCAACGCACCGTGGTCTCGACTCTGCTTTCGGCCGTGCTCGCGTCGCAGCAGCCGACAACATCATCAACGCGAACGCATACAACTCAGGAGAACGCACGATGAGTTTGAAAACATTCGACCCCGATACGACCGCATCGACGATCGCCGAGACCTTGAAGCACGACGGCGCCTGCATCGTCCGCGATGCCCTACCGCTCGAACAGCTCGACCGCATCAATGCCGGCATCGCCGGCTGGATCGAGAAATCCCAAACGGGTGGCGACGAATTCACGGGTCGCCGGACCAAGCGCACCGGTGCCCTGATCGCGCGCGTACCGGCGACGCATGACGCCATCATGCACCCGCTGGTGCTGGACGCCGCCAGAAATTTCCTGGCCCCCTACAGTGCGGCGATCCAGCTGCACCTCACGCAAACGATCGCCATCCTCCCGGGTCAAACCGCGCAGGTGCTGCATCGGGATCGGCTGGCGTGGGGCACCTACATGCCAGCGACGATCGAACCGCAATTCAATACGATCTGGGCGCTCACCGATTTCACCGAAGAGAATGGCGCGACGCACGTCGTGCCGGGCAGCAACCAGTGGCCGATGGACCGCGATGCGGCGCCGGATCAAAGCCTGCAGGCCAAGATGAGCCGCGGCTCGGTGCTGTGCTACTCGGGCTCGGTCATCCACGGGGGTGGCGCGAACCGCTCACAGGCGCCGCGCGTCGGCATGAACATCACGTACGCGCTCGCATGGCTGCGTCAGGAAGAGAACCAGTACCTGTCGTGCCCGCCGCACATCGCCAAGGGGCTGCCGCCCGCGCTCACCGATCTGATGGGCTATACGATGGGCAGCTACGCGCTCGGGTACTACGCAAGCCCAGAGATGATCGACGGCCTCCCGGATACGCTACCGCCGGAAGTGGCGCTCGGGCGCATGCCGACGTCCATCCCCGGCAACGCTCTGATCGGTGAAGCCGACGACACCGAGACCGCCGCGTTCCTCACGGAGCTGGCAACGCTCAAGTGAACGCCCCGTAGACGAGCTGTCGCAACGGCCGAACACACCGCGTTCGAGTTGACCAAACGCTAGCGCTCAGAATCTGGGCGTTACCCCCGCCGCCGCGAGCCCCGCTTCGCTTGCTCCGCCTCCGATTCTACAGCAACTCCGTCAGGTCACGGATCAGGCTGAGCTGTCGATCCGCATGGCGGGCATCGAGGCTCATCAGCAGGGTGAAGTCGATGTCGAGCGCCTTCCATTGAGCGATTTGATCGCGCATGTGCTCCTTGGAACCGAGAAGCGCGAGTTGATCGATCAGATCGTTCGGGATCGCGGCGGCCGCCTCTTGCTTCTTGCCGGCGAGGTAGAGGTCCTGGATGCCCGCAGTCGCATCCTCGAATCCGTACCGATCGATGGCGTTCTTGTGAAAGTTCTGGCCCTTCGCGCCCATGCCTCCGATGTAGAGAGCGAGATACGGGCGGACCTCGTCGCGGCACGCGTCCAGGTCGGTGCCCGGCACGATGGGTTGCATGACGTAGATCCCAAAGTCTTTGATCGACTTGCCGTTTCCCGCCTTTGCGAACCCCGCCTCGAGCTTCCCCCTGTACACACGGTCGAAGTGCAGCGGCGATAGCAGCATCGCGAGCCAGCCGTCGGCGATCTCCGCCGTCTGCTCGATGTTCTTCGGCCCTTCGGCGCCGACCACGATCGGAATGTCGGGGCGGCCGTGAAGAATACTCTTGAGCGGCTTCCCAAGGCCGACGGAGCCTTCGCCCCTGAAGGGGATCTGGTAGTGCTGACCATCGTACGACACGGGAGCCTCGCGCGCGAAGATGTCGCGCATGATGCCGATGTACTCGCGCATGCGGCCAAGCGGACGCTGGTACGGCATGCCGTACCAACCCTCGACCACCTGCGGCCCTGACACGCCGAGGCCAAGAATCATTCGCCCGCCGCTCAGCTGGTCCAGGGTGATCGCCGCCATGGCGGTCGCCGCAGGCGCACGCGCCGAGAGTTGCATGATACCGGTCGCCAACTTCAACGTACGCGTGTGCGCACCGATCCAAGCCAGCGGTGTCAGCGCATCGGAGCCGTAGGCCTCGGCGGTCCACACCGAGTCGCACCCCATCGCTTCCGCTTCTTTGATTTGCTCAAGCGGCAGCGACATGGACCGCCCCGAGTATCCAAGATTGATCCCAAGCTTCATGCTACGAATTCCTTTCGCAGGCTGCCTGAAGACAGCGTTTGCTCACGACCTCGAT
>JAJCZP010000278.1 GCA_029262315.1 Deltaproteobacteria bacterium
CAGCCCCGCGCCTTGGCCAGCTTGTCGGTAAGCGCCGGCAGCTCCCCTGGCCGCGGATGGTCGACCGGCACGCGACGTCCAAGATCGCGGCAGCGGATGAAGAATCGTCGCCGCATGTCGGCGCTCCGGGCGATGACGACCACCGTCACCTGTGGGGCCTGATGCTCGAGCGCCTCCGAGAGTCGCTCCTGGCTCCGCTCGGCCAACGCCTCCGCGCCGCGAATCACGATCAGCGTCCGCGCCCCGAACAACGACGGCGTCTCGAGCGCGTCGGCCAGCGCCTCAGCGTCGCAATCGGCGGCGTGGTAGCTGTGCACCGCCAGCGCCCCCTCCCCACGCTCCAGCCCGCGACGGATCTCGGCGAGAGCCCGATCGGCGCGGTAGCCGTCGAACGCCCCCTTGCGCTCCTCCGCGAGCAGGTAGAGCGACGCGGCGCTTGCGGCCGCGCTCAAAAATCCTCCATGACCTGATCGTAGACGTCGCGCGCGAGCTCATCGATCATGCGATCGAGGGCATGGCGCCGCCGGCTCTCGGCGAGCTGGATGTCGGTGAAGTTCCCGAGGTCGCGCGCATCCAACGTGGACCGACGGAAATCGGACGACGTCGTAACGACCACGGAGGACACGGCACTGTAGTCCTCGAAGTTCCGCATGTCCTCGACGCGCCAAATGATCTCGCCGCTGACGCGGCGCCGCAGCTCGACGTCGACCACCAACATCGCTTGGTAGATCAGCACTTCGTCATCGCGATTGAACGCGACGGGGCGATCCGTGGCATCGCGAATCGTTCCGGAAAGGACAAGATCCCCTTCCGCCGGCACCGACGCGACCCGCAATGGGCCGCGGATCGTAAACTCCCGCTCGATGGCGAGCGCGACGCGCTTCTCGACTCCGTGCTCCCGGGTCTCGTTCTTGAACGCCTCCACGCCCACCGAGCGAGTGTCCGGGGCGAAACGACGCCCCGAGCCCGCCAGCCCGTAGCCACATGCCGCCGCGGCGACACCCAAGACGAGCACCAGCGCGGCCGATGCGACCCGATCACCGCGCCTGGCTGTCGCCCCCGGACGCATCGTCACACCACGATGTTGACGAGGCGCCCTGGCACGACCAGTGTCTTGCGAATCGGCTTGCCGGCGATCTGCGCCCGCACCCGCTCCTCGGCCATGGCCTGGGCGAGGACATCGTCGTCCGACGTTCCAGGAACGATTGTCAGTCGCCCGCGCACCCGACCATTCACCTGGATGACCATCTCGATCTCCTCCTCCACCAGCGCACTCTCGTCAACGCTCGGCCAGGGCACCTGGTCGATGTCGGGGGTCCGCCCGAGACTCTCCCACAACTCCGCTGCGACGTGAGGCACGAATGGGGCGAGCAACACGAGTGTCGCGTCCACCGCCTCGGACACGGCCGCGCGCAGTGCCGGCTCGGCGGGCGGCTCCGCTTGGACTCGCTCACCGAAACCGTTCACCAGCTCCATCACCGCGGCAACGGCCGTGTTGAAATGGAGGCGGCGCTCGACATCCTCGGTGACGCGCATGATCGTGCGGTGGGTGAGCCGACGGAGATCGCGTGCGGCACGGTCCTCGCCGCCGCCGCCGGTAGCCGGCTGCGTCTGCCCAAGCCAGGACTGACCGCGCGCGAGGATCCGCCACAGGCGATGGAGGAACCGCGACGCACCCTCGACGCCCTGATCGCTCCACTCGAGGTCGCGCTCCGGCGGTGCCGCGAAGATGGAAAACAAGCGCGCAGTGTCCGCGCCATAGCGATCGATGAGATAGTTGGGATCGACGACGTTCCCTTTCGACTTGCTCATCTTGGCGCCGTCTTTGATGACCATCCCCTGCGTGAGGAGGTGCTGGAAGGGCTCGCGCCGCTCCAGTGCATCCGCCGCACCCGCCGGGACGTCATCCCCGCAAAAACCTAGATCGCGCAAAACCTTGGTAAAAAAGCGCGCGTACAACAGATGCAGCACCGCATGCTCCACACCGCCGATGTACTGATCGACGGGAAGCCAGTAGTCGAGTGCCGCGGGATCGAAGGCACGCGTCGTCTCGTGCGGGCTCGCGTAGCGAAGGAAGTACCACGACGACTCCATGAAGGTATCGAACGTATCCGTCTCGCGCCGGGCCGGCGCGTCGCAACGCGGGCACGATGTCCGCACGAAAGCCTCGTGTCGTGCGAGCGGCGAACCGCCCTCCCCCGTCAGTGCGACGTCCAGCGGCAAGATCACCGGAAGCTGCTCCCGTGGCACGGGGACGATACCGCACGCGTCACAGTAGACGACCGGGATTGGGGCACCCCAGTAGCGCTGTCGGGAGATACCCCAGTCGCGCAAACGATACTGCGTCGACGCAGCTCCACACCCCCGGGCAACCGCCTCGGCTGTGATCCGCTGTTTCGCGATCTCGCTCTCGAGTCCGTCGAACGCGCCGGAGTTCACCAGACGCCCGGGCCCCTCGAAAGCCTCGGCCATCTCGTCTGGGCGCAGGGGCGCATCGCTCTCGGGCTGCACGACCACCTGCATCGGCAACCCATGCACGCGCGCGAACTCGAAGTCGCGCTGATCGTGGCACGGCACCGCCATGACGGCACCGGAACCGTACGTCATCAGAACGAAGTTCGCCGCGTAGATCGGAATCGTGGCCCCAGTGAAGGGATTCGTGCAATGCGCACCGATGAACACTCCCTCCTTCCCCGCGGCGCGCTCCTCGGGCGTCTGTGCCCGCACCCGCTCCACGAACGCGGCGACCGCCTCCGCCTCGGGGGTGCCGTGCGACAGTTCGGCGACGAGCGGATGCTCGACCGCCACACTCATGAACGTCGCTCCGAACACCGTGTCTGGCCTCGTCGTGAACACGGTGATCGCGCCATCGTGTCCACTCAGCGGGAACTGAAGCTCGGCACCAACGCTCTTACCGATCCAGTTCCGCTGCATGGTGAGCACCTTGTCGGGCCACCCGGGGAGGCGATCGCAATCCGCCAGGAGCTCCTCGGCGTACGCCGTGATACGGAGGAACCATTGTTCGAGCTTCCGCTCGACGACCTCGGCCTCGCAACGCCAACACCGGCCATCATCGACCTGCTCGTTGGCCAGCACGGTTTGGCATCCCCCACACCAGTTGACCACTGACTTCCGCCGGTAGGCGATACCGCGGTCGAGCATGGCAAGAAAGAACTCCTGCTCCCACCGGTAGTACTCCGGCGTGCAGGTGGCGAGCTCGCGTCCCCAATCGTAGCTGAAACCCATCCGCTGGAGCTGTTCGCGCATGGAGTCGATGTTCTCGCCCGTCCACGATGCCGGGTGGACGTTGCGCTCGATGGCGGCATTCTCCGCGGGCAGGCCGAAGGCATCCCACCCCATGGGATGGAGCACGTTGTATCCGCGCATCCGACGCTGCCGCGCAATCACGTCCCCGATCGTGTAATTCCGCACGTGCCCCATGTGAATGCGACCCGAGGGGTACGGGAACATCTCCAGACAATAGAACTTTGGTCGCGAAGGATCGGGCGTCACCTCGTGAGTCCGCCGCTCCGCCCAGCGAGCTTGCCATCGCCGTTCGGCCGCGTGTGGATCGTAGCGCTCGTCCATCGTGCCCATCGGTCCGCCTGCTAGGCTTTCGCTCCGACCACGATCGCCACCTGATCGAGCACGCCGTTGACGAACACCGGCGATTCGCCGCCCCCGAAGCGTTTCGCGATCTCGATCGCCTCGTCGATGGCCACCGTCGCCGGCACGTCGGCCGGACGAAGCAGCTCGAAGGTCGCCACACGCAAGATGTTCCGGTCGACGTGGGGCAATCGATCCAAACGCCAGTGATCGGCCGCCGCCGCGAGCAACTCGTCGATCCGCCCCTGTTCCCCCAGCACGCCAACCACCAACTCACGCCCAAACGCGCGCGCCTCCTTCGAGCCTTCGCACGATTCCCAGAAGCCTTCCGGATCCGCGCCACTGACGTCGCGCTGATACAGAGCCTGCAGCGCCAACTCCCGCCCCTTTCTCCGAACCCCCATCGCGCTAGGCTTTGCCGCGAAGCTGACCAGCCAGGCCAACCATCTCGAGAGCAGTCATCGCGGCTTCATAGCCCTTGTTCCCATGCCCCGCTCCCGCCCGCGCCAGTGCCTGCTCGATCGTGTCGGTCGTGAGGACACCGAAGACGACGGGTAGATCGAACTCATGCCCGATGGTGCCGAGCCCACGGGTGACCTCGGCGGCGAGATACTCGAAATGCGGCGTCTCACCCCGCACGATGGCTCCAAGACAGATGACGGCGTCGTACTCGCCACTCGCGGCGAACCGGCGCGCGGCGAAGGGCACCTCGAAGGCACCGGGAACGTGCGCCACGACGACATCGTCCTCGGCGACAGCATGCGCCGTCAACGCCTCCAGCGCACCTGTGAGCAGCGCACCCGTCACAGTCCGGTTGAATCGTGACACCACGATGCCGAAATGCCGCCCGCTGCCCTCGAGGGGCCCTGTCAGCTCACGTGGCGTCACCCAGATCAGTTGGCGGGTTTCAGCCCCGTGAGGAGATGTCCGAGCTTCTCTTGCTTGGTCCGCAGGTACTCGAGGTTGCCACTTCGCGCCGCCACCTCGAGCGGGATGCGTTCGGCGATCTCGATGCCATACCCTTGCAGCCCGAGCACCTTGCGCGGATTGTTGGTGAGCAGCCGCACCCGACGAACACCCAGATCACGAATGATCTGTGCGCTGATACCGTAGTCACGCAGGTCCTCTTTGAACCCGAGCTCGAGATTGGCTTCGACGGTATCCCGTCCGCGATCCTGCAACGCGTAGGCGAGGATCTTGTTGCCCAATCCGATGCCCCGCCCCTCTTGATGCATGTAGATGATGACCCCGGCACCGAGCCCGTCGATGATCTGCATCGCCTGCTCGAGTTGCTCGCCGCAGTCGCAACGCTCGGACTGAAAGACATCGCCCGTCAGGCACTGTGAGTGCACCCGCACGAGCACCGCGTCGTCGGCCCGGGGGTTCCCTTTCACCAACGCCATGTGCTCGTGGTGATCGACGCTATTGCGATAGACGATCGCCCGGTAGGTCCCTCCGCTGGCGCTCGTGAAGTCGGACTCGGACTTCCGCTCGACGAGCAGCTCACGACGCAGCCGATACGCGGCAAGACTGGAGAGCGTCACCATCGGGATCTCATGCTCACGAGCAAAGCCTTCGAGATCCGCAAGCGTGGCCATGGACCCGTCCTCGCAGAGCATCGAGCAGAGCACCGCGGCCGGCTTCAGGCCGGCCAGGCGCGCGACGTCGACCGCGGCCTCCGGATAGCCCATCCGGCCGAGAACGCCCCCGTGCTGGGTTTGAATGGGAAAGACGTGCCCGGGCATCACGATGTCCGCCGCGCTCGCGCCCGCCGAGACCGCGGCCTCGATCGTCCGTGCGCGATCCGCAGCGGAGATTCCGGTCGTCACCCCGTGACGCGCCTCGATGGACGCCCCGAACGCCGGCTGATGTGATGGCCCCGGATGACCGAGCTGCGGGATGCCGAGTCGCCGCATCCAGCCTGCGGTCAACGCTAGGCACACCAGACCGCGCGCGTGCGTCGCCATGAAGTTGATCGCGGCGGGCGTTACGTGCTCAGCGGCAAGACACAGCTCACCGCCCCCGCCATCGCCGTCGTCAACGACGACGACCATCGATCCGCCGCGGACGGCGGCGAGAATCTCTTCGACTGCAGTCAACATGGTCGCGTCCGCACTATAGCGACTCAGCGACGATATTGCACCGCTCCCTCCCAGAGAAGATCGGGCCCGAGCCGGACCAGATGATCCCCCGCGAACTCGGGGGCTTTGGCCAATTCGCGAAGCCCCAGGGAGCCCAGGAGCGCCTTGCCGTCCCCGCCGATGAGCTTCGGCGCCAGGATAAGCGCGAACCGATCGACGACCTCCTCCCGCAGGGCCGCCGCGGCGAGATCGGCACCGCCTTCCACGAGCACGCTCACCACGCCGCGCTCCCAGAGCGCCTCGAACAATCGCGTCAGGGCGAATCGGCCACGACGGCCGGGCAAGGCCAACACCTCGGAGCCCGTACGCTCGATCGCGGCGCGGCGCGCCCGCGGAACCGCGGTGGTGGTCACGACGAGGGTCGGTGCCTCGGAGCGCTGGCGCAACACGCGCGCCCGCGGCGAAATCCTGAGCCGCCCGTCGACGATGACCCGCAGCGGGTCGCGGCCGCCCGCCCGTCGGCACGTGAGCTCCGGATCGTCCGCCAACACGGTGCCCGCGCCGACCATGACCGCGTCGACCCGATCCCGGAGATCATGCACGAACCGCCGCGCCGCTGGCCCACTCACCCAACGCGACTCGCCGCTGGCCGTCGCGATCCGTCCGTCGAGCGATGCCGCGAGCTTGAGGACGACGTACGGACGGTGCGCCACGACCGCGTGGCGGAACCACGCGGACACGGCGCCGGCCTCGTGGCGCAGCACCCCGCTCGTCACCTCGACGCCCGCGCGACGCAACGTGCGGAGCCCCCGCCCGCGCACGAGCGGATTCGGATCACCAATGCCCACGACGACACGGGCAATGCCGGCGGCACGAATCGCGGCGACGCATGGCGGCGTCCGTCCGAAATGCGCGCACGGCTCGAGGGTCACGTAGAGTGTGGCGCCCCGCGCGCGTCCGCCCGCGCGATCGAGCGCGACGACCTCTGCGTGTGGGCCTCCGGCGCGGCGATGCCAGCCTTCGGCAATCGGCCGTCCGTTCTTGACGACCAGCGCCCCGACCGGAGGATTCGGACTCGTCCGACCGAGGCCTCGTCGGGCGAGTTCCACGGCACGCCGCATGAACTCGGCATCGCGTTGATCGAGCACGCGTGCCGCGCCGCGCGCGCCTCTCCCGCGGGGAGCCGCCACCGTCGTCAGCGGGTCCGGGGTTTGCCGGAACGCGCCTCGCTGCGGCGCTCTTTGAGCAGTGTCTCGAGCTCTTCCATGAACTCTCCGATGTCTTCGAACGAGCGATAGACGGACGCGAACCGCACGTAGGCAACTTTGTCGAGCCGATGCAGGTCGCGCATCACAGCCTCGCCGATCAGCGAGCTCGGGATCTCCTTCTCGCCTCGCTCCTGAATCACCCGTTCGGTCTGATCGACGAGTGCCTCGATGGCTTCGATCGCGACCGGGCGCTTCTCACATGCGCGCGTGAGTCCAGCGATGATCTTGCGCCGGTCGAACGTCTCCCGACGCCCGTCCTTCTTCACGATGGCCGGAAACGCCTCCTCGGCGCGCTCGTAGGTCGTGAAGCGGCGCTCGCACTGAATGCACTCGCGCCGCCGCCGAATGATCTCCCCCTCCTTGGACAGGCGCGAGTCGATGACCTTGTTCTCGAGGTCACGACAGAAGGGGCACTTCACAGCTACCCTCGGTCCGGGTAGATCGGAAAGCGGCGGCAAAGCTCGGTCACGTCGTCGCTGATGGAGCGCAGTGCCCCCGCGTCGCCGATCTTCGCGAGCGCACGCGCCATGAGGTCCGCGATCAGCGCCATCTCCGCCTCACGCATCCCGCGCGAGGTCACCGCAGGCGTACCGAGCCTGATCCCGCTGGTGACGAAGGGGGAACGTTTTTCGAACGGAACCGTGTTCTTGTTCACCGTGATGCGGGCGATATCGAGAGTCTCCTCGGCCAACTTGCCCGTGATCTCCGTATCGCGCAGGTCCATCATGATCAGATGATTGTCGGTCCCGCCGCTCAGGAGCCGGAACCCGCGATCGATCAGCGCTGCCGCGAGGGCCTTGGCGTTGGCGACGACCTGGCGCTGATAGACCTTGAAGTCGTCGCCGAGGGCCTCTTTGAATGCGACGGCCTTGCCGGCGATCACGTGCATCAACGGGCCGCCCTGGTTCCCCGGAAAGATCGACGAGTTCAGGGACTTGGCCTGCGAGGCGGAGCTGAGAATCATACCACCGCGCGGCCCGCGCAACGTCTTGTGCGTCGTCGTGGTGACGAAGTCGGAATGCGGCACCGGGGAAGGATGAATCCCCGCCGCCACCAACCCCGCGAAATGCGCCATGTCGGTCATCAACAGCGCCCCGACCTCATCGGCCGCCGCCCGGAACAACCCGAAGTCGACCTCCCGCGGGTAGGCGCTGTACCCCGCAACGATCATCTTCGGACGATGCTCACGCGCAAGTGCCAGCATCTGCTCGTAGTCGAGCCGCTGGTCGGACTCGCGCACACCGTAGGGCACGACCTTGAAGAACTTCCCCGAGAAATTAACGGGACTCCCGTGCGTCAGGTGCCCACCATGACTCAAATCCATCGCGAGGATCGTGTCGCCGGGGGTCAGCTGCGAAAAGTACACCGCCATGTTGGCCTGTGACCCAGAGTGCGGCTGGACGTTGGCGTACTCGGCGCTGAACAGCTCGCAGGCGCGCGAGATCGCCAGGGACTCGATGACGTCCATGTACTCGCAGCCGCCGTAGTACCGGCGACCCGGATACCCCTCGGCGTACTTGTTGGTCAGGATCGAGCCCTGCGCCTCGAGCACCGCCTCGCTGACGATGTTCTCCGATGCGATGAGCTCGAGATTGTGCTGCTGGCGCTCGGTCTCGCGATGGATCGCGTCCATCACCTCGGGATCGGTACGCGCGAGGGCGCTACTCATCACGCCGCCCCCGAACTGTACACCGCCCCTACGACCGAGCGCACGCTCATCACTTCTGGCTCTCGATGTACTTGACGACGTCCTGCACGGTGCGAATCTTCTCGGCGTCCTCGTCGGAGATTTCCATCTCGTACTCCTCTTCGAGCGCCATCACCAATTCGACGATGTCGAGTGAATCCGCACCGAGGTCCTCGATGAAGGAGGCCTCGGCCGTGACCTCGTCCTCGCTGACACCGAGTTGCTCGCAGATGATTTCGCGTACCTTACCTTCCACTGAAGACGCCATACTTCCCCCCTTGTCCTCAACCGGAATCGCCAAACTCGCGCCGGGCGCGTTCCAAGCTCGTGTCCAACTACTTTCGCTAGTACGTTGCCAAGTCCATTCGCAAATTCGTTCGTACGTTCCTGGATCTCAGAGATACAAGCCGCCGTTCACGTGCAGGACCTGCCCCGTGATGTAGCCACCGCCCGGACCAGCGAGAAAGGTCACCGCTGCCGCGACGTCGGTACAGGTGCCCAGGGCCCCCAACGGAATCACGCTGAGGTACAACTCTCGCGCCCCCTGGTCCAGCGTCGCTGTCATATCGGTCTCGATGAACCCCGGGGCGACGACGTTGGCCCGGATGCCGCGGGGTGCAAACTCGCGGGCTGTAGACTTGGTAAATCCGATGACTCCGGCCTTCGCCGCGGCGTACGCGGCCTGGCCCGCATTGCCCATCACCCCCACGACCGAGCTGATGTTGATGATCCGGCCCGTGCGCGCCCGCATCATGGTACGGGCCACGGCTTTGGTACAGTTGAAAACCCCCTTGAGGTTGACGTCGACGATACGCTGCCACTGCTCCTCGCTCGTACGAAGAATCAAGGCATCGGTCGAAACACCGGCATTATTGACGAGAATGTCAATTTTGCCAAGGCGCGCGACGATATCGCGCACCGCAGTCTGCACCGCTACACCCTCTGCAACATCGAAGGCCATGGCCTCGGCACCGCCACCTGCCTCGAGAATGTCGCGCACCACCTGCTCTGCCGCGTCACGCTGCGTGCGGTAGTTGACGACGACATAGGCCCCCTCGCGTGCCAAGGCCTGCGCGATCGCCGCACCAATACCCCGCGATCCGCCCGTGACGAGCGCATGCTGTCCGGTCAACGTGCTCACGCCTGCGCTCCCAACGCATGCCACTGCCCCGCGTCGGCCGCCATCGCCTCGACACCGAGTCGCATGCGCTGCAACATCTTGGTGAGCACCTGCCCCGGCCCAACCTCGACCGCACGGCGACAGCCGAGCTCCGACAGCTGCTGCATCGAGGCCCCCCAGCGCACGGGTGCGGTCACCTGCTGCACGAGCAACTCGCGAATCCGACCGGCGTCCGTCGTCGGGGTCGCATCGACATTCGTCACCACAGGGACGGTCGGCGCGCTGATGGTCACCTCGGCGAGCGCGGTGCGGAGACCGGCCGCGGCGGGGGCCATCAAGGGACAATGAAAGGGCGCGCTCACCGCCACCGGTAAGGCGCGCGCTCCAGCCGTACGCGCCAACTCGATCACGCGATCGACCGCGGCGCGGTGCCCGGCAACGACGACCTGGCCAGCGCCATTCAGATTGGCCGCCGTCACGATCTCGTCGCCAGCGGCCTGCTCGCAGAATCCCGCCACCGCAGCCTCCTCGGCACCGAGAATCGCGGCCATCGCGCCCACGCCTTCTGGAACGGCCTGCTGCATCAACTGCCCGCGCACACGCACGAGCCGGAGCGCATCTGGAAATGCCAGTGCGCCCGCAACGACGAGCGCCGAGTACTCGCCGAGGCTGTGCCCGGCGACCCAGGACGGGGCAAGCGCACTCTCCGCATGGAGTGCACGCCAGGTCGCAATGCTCACCGCCAAGATCGCGGGCTGCGCGTTCTCGGTTTTGACCAGCTCTTCCTTCGGCCCCTCGAAACAGAGCCGAGAGATGGCACTCCCAATCGCGTCGTCGGCCTCGACGAACGTATCCCGTGCCACCGGATGGTCGGCGGCAAGCCGACGCCCCATCCCAACCTTCTGCGAGCCCTGCCCTGGAAACAGCAGCGCCGTCGGTACGGCCACCTCAGCGCCTCCGAGGCAGAATCACACGCGCAGGGCGGCGCACGATCACACGCGTAGGGCGGCGCACGACGACGCGCTTAGCGGGGCGCACGATCAGGCGCGTAGGGAGGCGCACGGCCAAGCGCGTCCGGAGGCGCACGACACGCGCGTCCTCAAACCGCTTCGACGTTCAGGATCTTGCGTCCGCGATACTCGCCACAATGCGGACACGCCCGATGACGCAGCATGGGCTCGGTACAGCTCGGACAGCTGACCCAGGTGGGCCGCTGCAGGTGGTCGTGCGCCCGTCGCTTGTCGCGCTTGGTCGACGACGTTCGTCTTTTGGGAACTGCCATGACTTCTCCTCACGCCGCGCTCAAGCGCCGCGATCGATCTTGAGCCCCCGGAGTACGGCGAGCCGCGGGTCGCCTGTCTCCTCCGTGCAGGAGCACTCCTTGATGTTACGATTGGCCCCGCACTGGGAACAGAGGCCCCGACACTGTTCACCACAGAGTGGGCGTATCGGCAAGGCGAGCATGATCTGCTCATAGACGATCCGCGTCAAATCGACGTCTTCGCCGCGCGAATAGAAGGACAGGGTCAGGTCGCCCGGCGCCAGCTCGATCTCCCGGCCGAGGCCGGTCGGCTCCGGCGACAGGATTACCGAGAAATCCTGGACCACAGGCAGGACAAAGGCTTCCAGGCACCGCGCACAGGTGCCGGTGGCCTCGCCGGCAACCCTGCCATCGAAGAAAAGGTCGCGCTCGGCCTTGTAAAACGAGACCGCAACGTCCAGCGGGGCCGGAAATTGGTAGTCCCGGCTCTCCCCCCGCTTCAGCATCGGGTTCAACTCGCCCGTTGGCTCGGGGTACGCCAGGTCGGTGACGTCGTCGAGAATGTCTTTGAAGGGAATCTTCATGGGGACCAGCGCGGGTAACCAATCCTACGGATACCACGATCCGCGGACCCCCGCGACGCCGTGGCCCTACTCGCCGTCGGGGCTTCCGAGCGCCCCATCGATCCGGCGCTCGAGCCGCCGGACCCGGCGCAGCAAACCAGGGAGGCGCAACAGAGCCGCCGACGTCCGACGCCAGATGGAGACATCGACGGCCGGGTACCCACCAACGATCTTGCCGGCCTCCACCGAACTTGGAATCCCGGATTGGGCGACCACCTGAACACCGTCGCCAATGGTGATGTGCCCAGCGACGCCTGCCTGACCGCCCATCTGGACGCCGCGGCCGACCTTTGTGGAGCCGGCGACGCCCACCTGCGCGGCCAGCATCGTGCCAGCACCGATCTCGCAGTTGTGGGCGACCATCACCAGGTTGTCGAGCTTGGCCTGGGTACGAACGATGGTCGCGCCCAGGGTCGCACGATCGACCGTAGCATTGGCACCGATCTCGACATCGTCCTCGATGATGACCGTTCCGATCTGCGGGATCTTCACGGCACCCCTCGGACCGGGCGCGAAGCCGAAGCCGTCGGCCCCGATAACGACGCCGGGGTGGAGCATGACGCGATCACCGAGCCGCACGTCCTCGCGCACGACGACACCGGCGTGCGCGACGCAATCGCTGCCGATATGCACCCCAGGATAAATCGTGACGTTGGGGTGGAGTACCGCTCGTGGGCCGATCACGACATCGTCGCCAATGACGACGTTCGCACCGATCGACGCGCCATCGCCAATGCGCGCGCTCCCGGCGATGACGGCGCGCGGGTGTACGCCCGCGGGCAGCGGACGCGGCTCGTGGAGTAGCGTCAGCGCCTCGGCGAACGCGACGTAGGGATTGTCGGCACGCAGCGTCGGCAGCACGAGTTCGGCGTGATCGGTCGCGAGCAGGACGGCGGACGCACGCGTGCTCGCCAGCTGCGCTTGGTACTTGGGGTTCGCAAGGAACGTGAGGTGCCCCGGCCCGGCGTCTTCGAGCGAGCGAATGGCATCGATCTCGACGTCGCCATCGCCGCGAAGCACGCAGCCGAGGCGCGCGGCAAGCGTCTTCAACTTCATCGAGCGAGCATTAGGCAGAACCAGGACGGGTCGCAAGACGTAACAATTTGCTGGTCTTCGGACCCTATGTTAGGCCCTGCCGATGGATCTCCTCCGCCTCGGTATCCCCAAGGGAAGCCTCGAGCAGACGACGATCGAGCTGTTCCGGAAGTCAGGCTGGCGGATCAGCAGCGGTGGGCGCAGCTACTTCCCGTCGGTCGACGACCCCAGCCTGCGCTGCAACTTGATCCGCGCGCAGGAAATGGCGCGCTACGTCGCGGGCGGCAGCCTCGACGCCGGGATCACTGGACGCGACTGGATTCTCGAGAACGGTGTCGACGTCGAAGTCGTACGCGACCTCGTGTACTCGAAAGCAACACTCCGCCCAACGCGGTGGGTCTTGGTCGTGCCCAACGAGTCCCCAGTGCAGCGCCCTGAAGATCTCCAGGGAAAGAAGATCGCGACGGAGCTCGTCAACTACACGACGCGCTACTTCGCGGAGCGCAAGGTCGACGTCGACGTCGAGTTCTCGTGGGGCGCCACGGAGGCCAAGGCCGCCGAGGGCCTGGTCGACGCGATCGTCGAGGTCACCGAGACCGGCGCCACCCTCCGGGCGAACGGCCTTCGCATCGTCTGCGAGCTGTTCCAATCGAATCCGCAGCTTATCGCCAACCGGGCGGCCCTGGCGGATCCGTGGAAGCGTGACAAGATCGAACAGATCGGCATGCTCCTCCTCGGCGCCCTGCGGGCCGAGACCCTGGTCATGCTCAAGCTGAACGCCCCGAAGGACAAGGTCGAGACCATCGTGGCGATGCTCCCGACCATCACCTCGCCCACGGTCTCCAACCTCTACGGCAAGGACTGGCTCTCGGTCGAAAGCGTGATCGAGGAGAACGTCGTGCGCGAGCTGATCCCGCAACTGCTGAAGGCCGGCGCGGTGGGCATCGTGGAGTATTCCCTCAACAAGGTGCTGTGAGGGGACCGGCGCGAGCTACTCGCCCATCTCCTTCACGATCTCGTCCTCGCGCCCCTCTTCGATCAGCTGATCGTTCCGCCGGGCCTGCTTGAGGCCAATCCAGGTAAAAAAGAACACCAGGATGAGCATCCCTGCAATTGGGATGTTGTCGGGCTTCACGAGAATCTCGATGAACTGATCCAGCCCCGTCTTTGCCTGCGCTTCCATGGCGGGTCGGCTACCAACGGCGCCGGAAGATGTCAACGAGAACGCGTCCTTGCCGACTTCGGGCTTTTTCGATACAGAGCCCGCTCATTCGAATTTAGGGGGGGCTGTGGCGCCGAGACGCACTCCGGGCGGACGCTCGGAGCGCACCAGAACGGATGCCCTCGTCGGGAAGTAGCTGGGTCGCGCCCCCCGACGAGCACCTCCTTACAAATAATCACGCCCACGGAAGGGGTACACGCCAGATGGAGACGCCGCGATGCTGAATTGGTGGCTTCCGGAGAACGTGTCGACGTACGGCGCCGACATCGACGGACTTTTCCACCTTGTGTACTGGATCACGATGGCGGCGTGGGTCCTTGTCCAGGTCACCATGATCGCCTTCCTGGTAATGTACCGGAATCGCCCTGGGCGCCGGGCGACCTACACCCACGGAAACAACGGCCTCGAGATCATGTGGACGATCATCCCCGCCCTGATCGTCGTCTGGCTTGGCTTCCGGAGCGTCGAGACCTGGAACAAGATCAAGATCGACCTCCCCGAGTCTGAGCACGTCATTGAAGTGACGGCCAAGCAGTTCAACTGGGAGATGCTCTATCCAGGACCGGACGGCGAGTTCGACACCGACGACGATAAGATGATCGAGAACGATCTTCGAGTGCCGGTAAACAAGCCGATCATCCTCAACCTGAAATCGAAGGACGTCATCCACAGCTTCTTCGTGCCGCAACTCCGCATGAAGCAGGATGTCATGCCGGGACGCACCATCCGATCTTGGTTCGAAGCGACCAAGGCGGGTACCTACGAGATTCCGTGCGCCGAGCTCTGCGGCTTCGGACACTCGGGAATGCTCGGCTATCTGACCGTCCTCGAACAGGCCGACTATGACGCCTGGCTGGCCGAGCAATGGCCGGCGGCGCAAGCCCAGGCCCCCGAGAATGACGAAGTGGATCCTGAGGGAGGACGCATCGGATGACGGCGCACGCACCCACGGCTGACGCACACGCGCACGCCGAGCACCACGATCTCGGTTTCGTTCGCACCTACCTCTTCTCCACCGATCACAAGATGATCGGGAGGCAGTTCCTGTTCATGTCGCTGTTCATGATGATCATCGGCGGCGGACTCGCCCTGATGATCCGCTGGCAGCTGGCCTGGCCAGAAACTCAGATCCCGCTCACCCGCTGGATCCCCGAGCCGATGATGTACGACGGCTTCATGCCGCCCGAGTTCTACAATGCGGCCGTGACCATGCACGCGACCATCATGGTGTTCTTCGTCGTCATGCCGCTGCTCGTCGGCTGCTTCGGCAACTTCTTGATTCCGCTCATGATCGGCGCAGGCGACATGGCCTTCCCGCTCCTGAACATGCTCTCGTTCTGGGTCTCGGTGCCGGCCGGCATCATGATGGTGGGCAGCTTCTGGGTGGAGGGCGGTGCGGCCGCGGCCGGGTGGACGGGCTACGCACCCCTCTCGACGGTCCCCGAGTACACCGGCGTCGGCATGGGCCAGAACCTGTGGGCGCTGAGCCTGATCGTGCTCGGCGCGTCGTCACTGATGGGCGCGGTCAACTACATCACGACCATCATCAACATGCGGGCACCGGGGATGACCTGGTTCCGCATGCCCCTGGTCGTCTGGTCCCTGTTCATCACCGCCATTCTGCTGCTCCTTGCCCTCCCCGTGCTGACGGCAGGTCTCGGCCTGATGCTCTTCGACCGGATGGCGGGGACGTCGTTCTTCCTACCCGCAGGCGGCGGCGAACCTCTGCTCTGGCAGCATATCTTCTGGTTCTTCGGCCACCCGGAAGTGTACATCATGATCCTTCCGGCCATGGGCATCGCTTCGGAGATCATGCCGGTCTTCGCCCGGAAGCCCATCTTTGGCTACCACGCGATGGTCTTCTCGATCATCTCGATCGCCTTCCTGAGCTGGATCGTGTGGGGACATCACATGTTCCAGAGCGGCATGAACTTCACGCTCGGCACCAGCTTCATGATCACGACGATGGTCATCGCCGTGCCCTCGGCGATCAAGACCTTCAACTGGCTCGGCACGCTGTGGGGCGGCAACATCCACTTCAAGGTGCCGATGCTATGGGCGCTCGGGTTCATCTCGACATTCGTCGTCGGTGGTCTGTCGGGCATCTACATGGCCAACACCCCGATCGACATCTTCATTCACGACACCTACTTCATCGTCGCGCACATCCACTACGTACTCTTCGGTGGCTCGATCTTCGCGATGTTCGGCGCGGTGACGTTCTGGTTTCCGAAAATGTTCGGCCGCATGATGAACCCCACCATGGGCCAGATCCACTTTTGGGGCACGTTCATTTTCTACAACATCGGCTTCTTCCCGATGCACATCATCGGGGTCGGCGGCCACATGCGGCGCATCTACAATCCGACCCAGTACGAGTTCCTCGAGCCCATGCAGTGGTGGAACGTGTTCATCACCCGCGGCGTGCTGATCATGGGCGCGTTCCAGCTGGTGTTCGCGATCAACCTCTTCTACAGCCTCTACTTCGGGAAGAAGGCTGACCGAAACCCGTGGCAGTCCAACACCCTCGAGTGGGAGTGTCCGAGCCCGCCGGGCCACGGCAACTTCGAAACACCGGTCACCGTCCACCGGGGCCCGTACGAGTACAGCTCTCCCGAAGTCGAGGAGGACTTTCTCCCGCAGACACGGGACCTGTCCGGCGCGACTGGTGGGTCGCACTAGGACTCGACAGCCGTGATGTCGTCACCAGCACCGTCGGTGGCCCTGCACCGCCTCGCGATGCTCCTCGCGGGGACCACCTTCATCCTGATCTTCGTCGGCGGGCTCGTCACGAGCACCGGCTCGGGGCTCGCCGTCCCGGACTGGCCCCTCTCCTTCGGGCAGTTCTTCCCGCCCATGGTGGG